>NZ_JASGDQ010000001.1:0-35146 GCF_047607185.1 Nocardioides sp.
CGCGCTTGGCGTGCTCGTTGGAAGTCGAGGATCGCCTGCGCGGGGATGCGGTGGTGGGTGCCAACCTTCACGTGGGCGATCTCGCCGGCCTCGATGAGCTTCATCAGCGTCGGTCTTGACAAGCCCAGCATGGTGGCCGCCTCGGTGGTCGTGAACACCTCTTTGATCGGAATCACGACCGCCCCCGTGGTGCGTTCAGCGTCCAGCAGGGCGAGCACCTTCTCGGCGCTCTTGCGGGGAAGGCTCAGCGTAACCTTCACGTCATCTGGCGACCTGTCCAGGGCAGCGCGCAGCGTCTCGACGTCGTCTGCAAGCGGCTCGGACACGACCAGCCTCCTAGATGGAGTAAGTGGAATCTAATTGTTCTTAGTGTAAACCGGCCACGGCTGCGGGGTCCGACCCGGGCAGGATGGGGCCGTGAGCGATCTGCATGCCGAACTGGAGAGTCTGCGGGCCGAGAACGCACGCTTGCGCAAGCTTCTCAAACTCACCGACGCTGAGGCTGCTCCTGCGCGTGGCACCCAGGCGGCGTGGTTCGACAAGGCGCCGGGGTCGGTGGATGCGCGCTCGTCCTCGCAGGCATCGCCATCGCGGTCGCCAGCAGCGTCGTGCGCAGGTCGCCGTGGTGGTAGCCGACCTTCCCCGGAGCTGACAAGGCCCATCCTTCCGACACCCGTGTGAGCGACGTCAACATATCGCAGGTCGCGGGCGGCGGCCGACGGCGGAGAAGCGGAGGGGAACGCGGGGGAGAATGAGGCCATGCCACGCACGATCGCTACCAATACCAACGTCGACCTCGCCGGGCTGCTGGAGTTCGTCCGGCCGAGGCACCGGTTCGTGCTGATCACTCGCCGCGCCGACGGATCGCCGCAGGCCTCGCCGGTCACCGGCGGTGTCGACGACTCGGGCCGACTGGTGATCGCCAGCTATCCGGAGCGGGCCAAGGTGCGCAACCTCCGCGCCAACCCGGAGGTCAGCGTGCTGGTGCTCTCCGACGACTGGAGCGGCGCCTGGGTGCAGGTCGACGGCACCGGCGAGGTGCTGGACGTGCCGGAGGCGCTCGACGGGTTCGTGGAGTACTTCCGCAACATTTCCGGCGAGCACCCCGACTGGGAGGAGTACCGCCAGGCGATGGTCGACCAGGGCAAGTCGCTGCTGCGGATCACCCCGACGCGCTGGGGTCCGGTCGCGACCGCTGGCTTTCCGGCGCGCCTCGCCGACGGTTGACCCCGCCGGGACGAGAGCCGGCGCGAACCCGGTCGCGACGCCGTGTCAGAGTCCGTGGAGGGCGGCGGTGATGCCGACCTCCGCCATCGCGTCGGTGGGCACGACGTACGCACCGTGGTCCAGCACTTGGTCGAGGTTGTCCCGCACGCCCTCAGGGGTGAGCTCGGGATCGAAGTAGCCCGGGGCGGTGCCGAAGAAGACCTCGGCGACGCGACCGCCGCCGACGGAGAGCACCCGGCCGTTGAGCGGGCAGCTCTCGTGAGCCAGGTAGGCGACCGCGGGGGAGACCAATGCCGGGTCGAGATGCTTGTCGAGGGCGCCGAAGACATCGCTGGCCATTCTGGTGCTGGCGATCGGGGCGACGCAGTTGACCCGGATCCCGAACTCCTCCGCCTCGATGGCCAGTGACGCGGAGAGGCCGACGATCCCCAGCTTCGCTGCGCCATACGTCGTGGACTTCATCTTCCCGAACAGCCCCACGCCCGAGGTGGTATTGACCACTCGGCCGTAGCCCTGCTCCTTCATGTGGCTCCAGGCGGCCTGGGTGACGTGCAGCGTGCCGAAGAGGTGTACGCCGATCATGGCCTCCGCGACGTCGTCGGCGATCTCGCCGAAGGTCGGCCTGCCGCCGGTGTTGCCGGCGTTGTTGACCACGATGTCGACCCGGCCGAACTCGCTCAACGCCGTGTCCACGATGGCGCGGGCGCCCGCCGAGGTCGCCACGCTCTCGGTACTGGCGACGGCCCGACCGCCGGCGGCGCGGATCTCGGCGACCACCGACTCGGCCGGCGCGGAGCTCGGGTCGCTGCCATCCAGCGCGCCGCCGTAGTCGTTGACGACAACCGCGGCTCCGCGCGACGCGAGCAGCAGCGCGTGGGCACGGCCGAGCCCGCGGCCCGCACCAGTGACCAATGCGACCTTGTCCTCGAAGTTCAGCATGTCGGCTTACCTCCTCGTCGTGGGCGTCGATTGACAACGCCCTCTCTGTCGATCAGAGTATTGTTCTGTTTAACAGAAATCAATGGAAAGCTGAGGTCTCCATGCGCGACGCGGCAGACGTCCTCGCGAATGTCCGACGGGGGATGCTTCCGGCGCACATCTACAACGACCCCGAGGTGTTCATCGCGGAGAAGGAGCGGCTGTTCAGCCGGTCCTGGGCGTTCGTGGCGCACGAGTCGGAGGTCCCGCAGGTGGGCGACTACGTCGTGCGCCGGGTGCTGGACAACTCGTTCATCGTCAGTCGCGACCAGGCCGGCGAGGTGAGGGCGATGTTCAACATGTGCCTGCACCGGGGCATGCAGGTCTGTCGCGCCGAGCAGGGCAACGCCTCGCACTTCCGCTGCCCCTACCACGGCTGGTCTTACCGCAACGACGGCCGGATCGTCGGCCTGCCCTTCCATCAGGAGGCCTACGGCGGCGAGGAGGGCTTCACGCGCAAGGGCCAGCGACTGCTGCCGGCGCCGAGCCTGGACAGCTACAACGGCCTGATCTTCGTCTCGATGGATCCCGACGCGCCGCCGCTGCGCGAGTTCCTGGGCGACTTCGCCTTCTACCTTGACTACTACACCAAGCAGAGCGCCAGTGGCGTCGAGGTGCTCGGCCCGCAGCGGTGGCGGATCAAGGCGAACTGGAAGATCGGCGCCGAGAACTTCGCCGGCGACATGTACCACACGCCGCAGACGCACACCAGCGTCGTGGAGATCGGGCTCTTCCGCGAGCCCAAGGCGGAGAAGCGCAAGGACGGCAACACCTACTGGGCGGGCCGGGGCGGCGGAACGACGTACAAGCTTCCTCCGGGCACCTTCGAGGAACGCCTCGCGTATGTCGGCTACCCGGCCGAGATGATCGAGCGGATGAGGGCCCAATGGTCCCCGGAGCAGGTGGACGTCATCGGGCGTGACGGCTTCATGATCTCCGCCGCCTCGGTCTTCCCCAACCTCAGCCTGGTGCACAACTGGCCCAAGGTCGCCGACACCGACGACGTACTCCCGTTCATCTCGCTGAGGCAATGGCAGCCCATCAGTGAGAACGAGACCGAGGTGCTGTCCTGGTTCGTCGTCGACAAGGAGGCGCCCGAGAGCTTCAAGAAGCTGTCCTACAAGGCCTACCTGATGTGCTTCGGCAGCAGCGGGATGTTCGAGCAGGACGATGTCGAGAACTGGGTGTCGCTGACCAACATGGCCGGCGGCACGATGGCACGCCGACTGCTGCTCAACGGTCGGATGGGCATGTTGCACGATGGCACCACGTTCGTGCCCGCGCTCACCCCCGAGGAGTTCGCCGGCCCCGGCGAGGCCCGGGTGGGGTACGGCGAGTACAACCAGCGACACCTTCTCGACCTCTGGGCCAACCACCTCGAGATGCCGCCGCTGGCCACCACGCCGATCCTGATCGGCGGCCCGGCGGCTGCTCCGGCGGACCCGGTCGAGGTGGTCTCGTGAGCGAGCTTGCGAGCGAACCGAGGGCATCACGCCGGCCACGAGCGCAGCGAGGGGTGAGGTCGTGAGCACCTATGTTCCGATCGACTCGCGTCAGTCCCCTCTCGGCCAGGAGGCCTCGACCACGGCGGCGGTGGGTGACTCGCTCGGCCACGACGACGCCCGGCACCTGCTGGCCCACCGTTGGCTGGTGGAGGAGGCCTACCTTCTTGACCGCCAGGACTACAGCGCCTGGCTGGAGCTGCTGGCCGAGGACATCCACTACTTCATGCCCATCAGGGTGACCACCGCGCTCGGCACCGGCTACGACACGGCGCGGCGGATGGCCCACTTCGACGAGGACAAGTACTCCCTGAGTCGTCGCGTCGCCCGCTTCCACACCGAGCACGCCTGGACCGAGGACCCGCCCTCGCGGATCCGTCACCACCTGTCCAACATCCGTACCTTCGCGACGCCGGTCGAGGAGGAGCTGGTCGTGGAGTCGGCGGTGCTGCTCTTTCGCAGCCGGGGCGATGTCAACGAGCCGTCGCTGATCTCCGCCGGCCGCACCGACCTGCTGCGGCGCGTCGGCGAGCGGTGGCTGCTGGCTCGCCGGCACATCGCGGTCGACGAGTCGGTGCTGCGCACCCAGAACCTGGCGATCTTCCTATGAAGCTCTCCTGGGAGGGCGAGGCGGAGGACGCCGCGGCCGCCGCGCGCGCGAGCTCGGAGCTCGCGACCCTGCGGTCCGGACGTGAGGGCCAGCCCATCACGATCGGCAACGAGTTCTCCGAGATCCGCGTCTCCAAGGTGCTGACCCGCAACGGTGTCAGGCTGCTCATCGAGTCACCGAAGTCAGGACAGTGGATCTGCCTCGACCCGCTCGAGCTGGAGTCGTTGACCTGGCAGAACACCGCCACCTTCTCGGCGATGATCGGCAATCCCTTCGGTCCGCTGATCGAGGAGGGGGGCTCGTGAGCGACGGCTGGCTGAAGGACAAGCGGGCGCTGGTCGTCGGCGGCGGGTCGGGCATCGGACGAGGGGTGGTCGACGCGTTCCTCGCCGAAGGTGCTCGCGTCGGCGTCCTCGAGGTGGACCGGGCCAAGTGCGACTCGCTCTCGGGCCGGCTTCCCGAGGTGGTGGTGACGCGGGGCGACGCCGTCACCGCCGCGGCCAACGAGGAGGCGGTCGCGTCGGTCGTAGGACGCTTCGGGGGCCTCGATGTCCTGGTGAGCTGTGTCGGGATCTTCGACTTCTACCGGCCGCTGGCGGAGATCGACGTCGAGGACCTCGACGCGGCCTTCGACGAGATGTTCGCGGTCAACGTCAAGTCGATGCTGCACAGCGTCAAGGCGGCCACGCCGGCACTACGCGCGTCGCGAGGCAACATCATCCTCACCGAGTCGACCTCGGCCTACGCCCCCGGTCGAGGCGGGACGCTCTACGTCGCCTCGAAGTTCGCGGTCCGGGGCCTGGTCACCACGCTCGGCTACGAGTTGGCCCCCGAGGTGCGGGTCAACGGCGTCGCGCCGGGCGGCACCCTCGCCACCGACCTGCGCGGCCTCGCCCGGCTCGGGCTGAGCGATCGCCGGCTCGACGGTCCCGACCGGGCCGCCGAGCTCGCCGGTCGCAATCCGCTGGGGGTCGCGCTCTCCGGCGCCGACCACGCCTGGAGCTACGTGTTCCTCGCCGCCGACCGAGCACGCGGCATCTCGGGACGTGTCGTCCACTCCGACGGCGGGATGGGAATCAAGGGATGAAGGAGATCTTAGATGGCTGTCCTCAAGGCTGATCTGGCCGCCTGTCAGGGATACGCGAACTGCGTGGTCGGTGCCGACGATGTCTACGACATCGACGACAACGGCGTCGTCGTCCTGCTCAAGACCCAGGTCGACGACGACAATCGCGCCCGGGTCGAGACGGCGGCCAAGAGCTGCCCGGTCTCCGCGCTGTGGCTGGAGGACTGATGGGCCGCTCGCCGAGCCGGGGCGTCGTTATCGTCGGCGGCTCGGTGGCGGGGATCCGTACCGCGCGGGCGCTGCGGGCCAACGAATACGCCGGGAGGGTGCGTGTCGTCGAGGCCGAGACCGAGCCGCCCTATGACAAGCCACCGCTGTCCAAGGTCGCTCTCGGCGGTGAGATCCGGGTGCCGTTGATCACCGAGCGAGAAGCGGACGACCTCGGCATCGAGCTCCTTCTCGGCCGTCGCGTGACGGGCCTGCGTCCCGCCGTTCGCGAGGTGGACCTCGATGACGGCGCCATGCTCGAGTACGACGACCTGGTGATCGCCACCGGGCTCCGGGCCAGACCGGCGCCGTGGTCGCTCGACGGCGTCCACGTGCTCCGCACCCTGGCCGATGCCCGGGCGATGCGCGATCGGCTGGTGTCCGCTCGCCGCGTCCTGGTGGTCGGCGCCGGCTTCATCGGTGCCGAGATGGCATCGCTGTGCCGCGAGCGTGGCCTCGAGGTCGTCATGGTCGACCCCGTCCCGGTGCCGATGGCCCGGGTCGCCGGTCCCGAGCTGGGAGAGAGGCTCGCCGAGCTGCATCGCGTCAACGGAGTCGACACCCGGTACGGGCTGCTCGTCGCCGGCATCGAGCGGGAGGGCGATGGGCTCCGCGCCGCGCTCTCCGATGGCAGCACGGTGTCGGTCGACGTCGTCATCGTCGGGATCGGGGCCGAGCTGGACCGCTCCTGGCTGGAGCCGGCCGGGGTGCCGGTCGCGGACGGCGTCGTCTGCGACGAGCGTGGTCGGGTCAGGGGCGTCCCGCACCTGTACGCGGTCGGGGACGTGGCATCCTGGCACCAGCCCCGCCGTGGCGCGCGGGGACGGGTGGAGCATTGGACCAACGCCATCGAGCAGGCCAACTGCGTGGCCCACAACCTCGCCCACCCCGACGAGCAGATCGACCACGATCCGGTGACCTACGTATGGAGCGACCAGTACGACTGGAAGCTCCAGCTCTTCGGCGTCCGTGATCCGGCTCGACCCGCCACGGTCATCGAGCGGGCGGAGCCGTTCCGCCTGGTCGCGGTCTGGGAAGGCCGCGACGGTGGCGTCAGCGGCGGGCTGAGCGTCAACTGGCCCAAGGCGTCGGCGCAGTTGCGCAGGGCGATCGCTCGCGGGACGGCGTACGACGAGGCCTGTGCGGAGCTTCGCGCCGGGGAGCCGGTGTCGTCGTGACGGGAGAGCTGGACGCGCTTCGCGCCGAGATCGCCGAGGGCTGCCGGGTGCTGGCGGCTCGTCGGCTCGCTCCGGGGATCCTGGGGCACATCAGCCTTCGCGTGGACCACGATCGCCTCCTGGTGCGCTGTCGTGGGCCGCGTGAGAGCGGCCTTGCCGACACGACAGAGGCCGACATCAGGCTGGTCGACCTCGACGGCGGCCCCGGTGCTCCCGGGGAGCTCGACGGCGGCTACACGCCGCCGTACGAGCTGCCGCTACACACCCAGCTGCTCCGGCGCCGCCCGGACGTCACCTGCGTCGTCCACGCGCACCCGCGCGACGTGGTCGCGGCGGACCTCGCCGGATTGCCGATCCTGCCGCTCATCGGCGCGTTCGACATTCCGGGCGCCACACTGGCCGCGGCCGGGGTCCCGGTCTACTCGCGCTCGGTGCTGGTGCGCGACGCCGTGCTCGGCGACGAGGTCGCCGACGCGCTGGGCGACCGGCCCGTGGTCGTCATGCGAGGCCATGGCCTGACCTCGACCGGATCCTCGGTGCCCGAGGCGGTCCTGCGAGCCGAGTCCGTGCACACGATCGCCACGCTCTCCCTCGCGATCACCGCGTCGGGCGGCTCCTTGCGCCCGATAGAGCCACGAGACCTGGCCGAGCTCCCGGATCTGGGTGGTGGCCTGAACCTGGAGGCGGCCTGGCGCCATGAGCTGGCGCGCCTCGATCGGGCGACCGAACCTAATCCTCTGTTAAGCAGAAATAGTTTCTGATTTCATCTTGCGGAAGAATATTCCGTGGTCCAGAATGAATTCGCCGAGGGGGTCCGGCGAGGCAAGCAAGCCGAACGCGGAGGTAGAGAAGAAATGCGGCACTACGAGTTTCGTCAGTACGACCTTGCTCCCGGCTCCCGGGACAGCGTCCGTCGCTATGTCCACGAGGTCTCCAAGCCGACCTTCGAGCGACACGGCATCAAGATGATCGGTCCTTGGGAGGTCATCGCCGGGACGACCAACACCATTCGATACATCCTCGAATGGGACAGCGACCAGCATCGCGAGCAGGCCTGGGAGGCGTTCTACGCGGACGAGGAGTACCAGCGCGGCAGGGCCGAGGTCTTCCAGAGTGGCGAGGTCGTCCTGCGGACGCACATCGAGTTCTGGAAGGACATGCCGCTGCCGCCCAGCAGCTAGGCCTGCACTCGTCCCTTTCCAGTTTCCAGTCTCGGATCCCATTGACACGGAGTGAACCCATGACACCCATCTCGAGAACCGCGTCACGCGCGAGCCGGATCGCCGCCGTCGGGGCCGCGGGACTGCTGGCACTCTCGCTGGCAGCCTGCTCCAGCGACGCGGACAGCGACCAGTCGTCGACGAGCGCGAAGAAGGTCGCGCCACCGCCGTCGGGCGATCCCGCCCGCGTTCTCACCGAGAAGCCCGCGGCCAAGATCGAGGGCAAGGCCATCACGCTCGGCGTCATGAGTGCCCAGGAGGGCGCGTACGCCGAGAGCGGCAAGAGCGCCGTCGAGGGCGCGAAGTTCGCCGCCGAGCAGATCAACGCCAACGGGGGCGTCGACGGAGTCCCGATCAAGCTGGTCATTGAGGACACCCGCGGCGACGTCAGCACGGCGACCAATATCGTCCGGAAGTTCGCCACCGAGGAGAACGTCCTGGCGACCGTGGGCCCACTGCTCTCCAACGAGTGCGAGGCCAGCTGCCCGGTCGCCGACTCGCTCGGTATGCCGATGCTCGCTCCCGGTGTCGGGAAGCCCGGCGTCGTGCAGGCGGCCGGTCCGCACATCTTCCACCTGACCGCGGAGGACTGCGCCCACACCCAGGCGTCGCTGTCCGCCACGATCCAGGCGAGCGGACTGAGCACCTTCGCCATCATCGAGGACGCCAAGGACGCGACCTCGACGTACATGGCCGAGACCTGCTACCCCGAGATGATGAAGAAGCTGGGCAAGGAGATCATCACGACCCAGACCTTCACCACCGGTGACCAGAACCTCTCCGCCCAGGTGACCAACCTGAAGGCCAAGAATCCTGACGCGGTGTTCGTGGCCTCCGGCCCGGCCGACGCGGCCCGGGTCGCGATCGAGATGGACCGACAGGGCTTCCATCCCCAGATCCTGACCTCCGGCGGCATCCAGAGCGCCGGCGACGACTACATCAAGGCCGGCGGCAAGGCCGTCGAGGGGACGATCATGGCCGCCCAGTTCGACCCGACGACCACCGAGCCGGGGCCGGGCGGACTGATCAAGACCTACAAGGAGGAGACCGGCAAGACTCCCAGCCTGAACGCCGCCTTCGCCTACGACGCGGTCTACATCCTGGTCGACATCATCAAGAAGGACGGCGTCACCAACAAGGAGAGCGACCTCGCCCCGGACCGCACCAAGATCATGAAGGGTCTCGCGACCCAGGTGCAGGGCTGGGTCGGCATGGGTGGCGACACCACGCTGAAGGAGGACGGCGACGTCATCCGGGTGCCGCAGATCGCGACGGTCACCAACGGCCAGATGGTCATCACCCGACCGTCGTGACCGACTGAGCCATCCGAGCGGAAGCAGAAGAGGTCCCCGATGCTGTTGACCCAGCAGATACTCAACGGTCTCGTCCTGGGCGCGACGTACTCGCTGATCGCACTGAGCCTGACGCTCCTCATCGGAGTCCTCGGCCAGCTCAACATGGCGGCTGGCGAGACGCTGATGTTCGGTGGGTTCGTCGGTCTCGTGCTGATGACGGGAGTCGGCGCCCCCTTCGTCGTCGCTCTTCTCGGAGCGATGGCGGCGGGGGCGGGCATCGCCGTGCTGACCTACTTCCTGTCCTTCAAGTTCGTCAAGGCCGCCTACCCGACCGCGCCCGTGCTCAGCACGGTCGGGGTCGGGATCCTGCTCAGCTCCACCGCGTCCGAGATCTGGAGCAGCGAGAGCCGCGGCTTCCCCGAGGCGGTGCCGAACAAGGTCTTCGACCTCGGCTTCGTGGAGGTCACGCTGCCCCAGATCCTCGTCTTCTGCATCGCGGTCGCGACGATGGTCGCCTTGCAGGCTCTGATCCACCGGACCTCGCTCGGGCTGGCGCTCCGCGCGGTCTCCGAGCGGCCCGCGACCTCCGCGCTGCTGGGCATCCCCGTGCAGCGGATCGTGATCGCGACGTTCGTCATCTCCGGCTGTCTGGTCGGTGCGGCGGGTGTCCTGACCGGTCTGACCGTCCACACCATCAGCCCCTATATCGGGATGGACGCGACCTTGAAGGGGCTGGCGATCATGGTGCTCGGCGGGCTCGGCAACGTGACCGGCGCGGTGGCGGCCGGCTTCCTCATCGGCGTCCTCGAGGTGCTCAGCGTCGCCTACGTCTCGGCCAACTTCCGCAACGCCTTCGCGTTCATCGTGCTGATCGCGGTGCTCACGCTCCGCCCGCAGGGACTCTTCGGCACCAGGACTCGGGAGACGCGGGTCTGATGTCGGCCTACACCCAAGGTCTGGTGATCCTCACCGGCATCAATGTCATCCTGGCGCTCGGGTATTGGCTCACCGCCAACACCAATCAGTTCTCGCTGGGGCACGCCGGCTTCATGGCGATCGGCGCATATACGGCCTCGCTGCTCACCACCCAGCACGGCACGCCGCTGCCGGTGGCGATGGTCGCGGGTGGTGTGCTCGCCGGGATCGCCGGCGGCATCGTCGGGGTGCCGGGACTGCGACTCTCGATGCTGCACCTGGCGATGGTGACGGTCGCCTTCGCGCAGCTGGTGCAGATCGGGTTCTCCGTCTGGGGGTACGCCGGCGGCACCGGCGGCCTGGTGGGCATGACCGGAACCTCGATGTCACTGGTTCTCCTCACGCTTGCCGTGGTCGCGGTGGCGATCTGGCTCTTCTCCCGGTCGCGCCCCGGCCTCGAGTCGATGGCGGTACGGGACGACGAGCTCGCGGCCAAGGCCGCCGGCATCGACGTGATCCGGGTGAAGATCGCCACGTTCGTGGTCTCCGCCTTCGTCACCGGCGTGGGCGGCGCGCTGCTCGCGCACTACCTGCGCTACATCTCTCCGGAGTCCTTCGGCGTGCAGCAGTCGATCGTCATCGTGCTCTACGTCCTGTTCGGCGGGCTCTACAGCTTCTGGGGGCCGATCGTCGGCGCCGTCATCCTCACCCTGCTGCCGGAGTACGTCAGCTGGGTCGACGGCCACTACCTCTTCCTGTACGGCGGTCTGATGGTGCTGTTGATGATCATCCGGCCCCAGGGGATCGTCCAACCGCGCCGCCTGCGACGAAGCACTCCGAGCGTGCTCTTCCGGTTGGCGCGGAGCACGATCGCCCGTTCGCGACAGCCGCGTGTGATGCGAGGAGCCAGTGATGCCTGAGTCGATCCTGACCCTGTCCGGCGTAGGCCGGTCCTTCGGTGGCCTGCGCGCCGTCGATGACGTCTCGCTCGAGGTCCAAGCCGGCCACATCCACGCGATCGTGGGGCCTAACGGTGCCGGCAAGACCACGCTGTTCAACATGATCTCGGGGTTCGTCCGCGCCGATCAGGGAACGGTCACCTTCGCCGGCCGCGACATCACCCGCGACGCCGTTCACCAGCGGGTGCGGCACGGACTGGTGCGGACGTTCCAGAACATCCGGCTCTTCGGTGGGCTGACGGTGTTGGAGAACGTCCTGGTCGCGCAGCACACCCACGCGCCGAGCCTGCTCAGCCGCCGGGCGGCGGTGGAGCGACGACTCCGGGCCCGCGCCGAGGAGCTGATCGACCTGCTGGAGCTGGGGGAGTACCGAGCTCGGCTCGCGGCCGGGCTGCCCTACGGCGTACAGAAGCGGTTGGAGCTGGCCCGGGCGATGGCGGCCAACCCACGTCTGCTGCTGCTCGACGAGCCGGTCGCCGGCATGAACGAGGTGGAGTCCCGACAGATCATGCGGGACATCTTGAAGTTGCGGGCCTCGGGTGTGACGGTGTTGCTCGTCGAGCACGACATGGAGGTCGTGATGGGAGCCAGCGACCGGATCACGGTGCTCAACTTCGGCAAGATCATCGCGGCCGGAACACCCGACGACATCCTCGCCGACCGGACCGTGCGTGAGGCCTACCTCGGGGCGGAGGTCTGAGATGGCGATGCTCGAGTTGGCCGGTCTGGTCGCCGGGTACGGCGGCGTGCGGGTGTTGCACGGCGTGGACCTGGTCGTCGCCGAGGGGGAGACCGTGACCCTGCTGGGTGCCAACGGCGCCGGCAAGACCACCTTGCTCAAGGCGATCGCCGGCGACGTGCGCCCGACCGGGGGGACGATCAGCTTCGAGGGCAGGAACGTGACCGGTGACCGCGCCGAGGTCATGGCCAGGGCCGGGGTCGCTCACATCCCCGAGGGCCGCGACGTGTTCGCCCGGCTGAGCGTCGAGGAGAACCTGCGACTGGGTGGCTACCTGCGCGGGGACAAGCAGGCGCTCCGGGAGGACATCGACCAGGTCTACGACCGCTTCCCGGTGCTCGGTGACCGTCGGTCCCAGCTGGCCGGAACACTGTCGGGCGGCGAGCAGCAGATGCTCGCGATCGCCCGCGCGCTGGTCGGTCGACCACGGCTGATCATGCTCGACGAGCCCTCACTCGGACTGTCGCCGGTGATGGTCGGGGCGGTCTTCGACCTTGTTGCCGAGCTCAAGCAGGACGGTCTGACCGTGCTGCTGGTCGAGCAGAACACCCGGAACGCCCTGCGTGTCGCCGACCGCGCGTACGTGCTGGCGACCGGACGCGTCGTGTACGCCGGAGCCGCCGCCGAGCTGGCTGCGGACACCGATCTGCTGCACGCGGCGTACCTCGGTCGGCGTTCGGCCCGGGAGGAGATCGACGGGACGGACTCGTCCGTCGGCACCCTTCCTCACTAGCTCCACCCATCAACCAAGAGAGGCAAGAAGTCATGACACCCACTCCGCTCCCACGCAGCCTGAACCACGTCGCCTACGTCACCCGTGACACCGCCGCGACCCGGGCCTTCTACACCGAGGTGCTCGGGCTGAAGCTCGTCGGCTATGCCCGCGAGGAGGCGGTCGGCAGCACCGG
The DNA here is from genome assembly GCF_047607185.1 of Nocardioides sp. GTDB lineage: Bacteria > Actinomycetota > Actinomycetes > Propionibacteriales > Nocardioidaceae > Nocardioides. The sequence continues at coordinate 12,865 of NZ_JASGDQ010000001.1, forward strand.
TGAGCCGATGGCGTTCCTTCACACCTTCTTCTCGCTCGGCGACGGATCGTGCATCGCCTTCTTCGAGATCGAGGGTGTGGACATCGATCACCACGAGTCGGCGTTGCCGCGATGGGCGCCGCACCTGGCGCTCTCGTTGCCCTCGCGTGCGGAGCTGGTGACGGCCAAGGAGCGGCTGGAGGCCGCCGGCGTCGAGGTCGTCGGCATCGTGGAGCACGAGGGCATCTGGTCGTCGATCTACTTCTTCGACCCCAACGGCGTCCGTCTCGAGCTGACCTTCCAGAACCGCGCCCTGAACGACGACGACGCCGCGGCCGCCGACAGGGCGGTCGACCAGTGGCTCCAGGAGAAGCTGGCGGTCGCCTCGTGACGGGCACGGGATCGGGGCCGTCCGTCGGACAGGGGCGGCATGAATAGCCTCCGCAGATTCGAGGACCGCTCCGTCGTCGTCACCGGCGCCGCCTCGGGCATCGGTCGGCAGACAGCCGTCGCGTTCGCCCGCGAGGGCGCTCGGGTGACCGTCGCCGACATCAACGGCGAAGGCGCCGAGGAGACCGTCACGCTCATCAACGGCGCGGGCGGCACCGCTCGCGCCGCGGTGCTCGACGTCTCGGAGGAGGCGGCTGTCGCCGGGATGGTCGAGGACGCCGTCGCGGCGTACGGCGCTTTGCACGTGCTGCACAACAACGCCTATTGGAGTCCGCTCAACCGCACCGTGGTGACCACCACGCTCGAGGAGTGGGATCGATCCATGGCGGTGACCGTGCGCGGTGTCTACCTCGGCTGCCGGTTCGCGATCCCTCACATGATCGCCGGCGGTGGTGGCGTCATCGTCAACACCGCCTCCACGTCGGCACTGGCCGCCAGCCCGTCGTTCGCCGCCTACATCGCCGCCAAGGGCGCGGTGGTCTCGCTGACCCGCTCGATCGCCTTCGACTTCGCCGGGCAGGGCATCCGCTGCAACGCCGTCGCGCCGGGTCTGATCAGGACCCCGGCCACCGAAGAGGTCTTCGCGGACCCGAGCCGGCTGGAGTTCCTGACCCAGCGGATCCTGGTCGGCCGTGCGGGCGAGCCCGAGGAGATCGCGCAAGCGGTGCTCTACCTGGCGAGCGATGCCGCCGCCTTCATGACCGGCCAGACCATGGTCGTCGACGGGGGACGCACCGTTGCCTGAGCCGAGCCTCCGACCCGAGATCGAGCTTCTCGGCATCCCGATGGGTGCCAGCCATCGCCTCGACATCTACTCCGGTGTGGCGAGGATGGCCGGCAAGATCTGGGGATCGCTCCACCGGGCGGGCCAACCGTCGCGGACGGCGATCGTCATCGTCCACCCGAGCTCCAGCTTCTTGGGCCATTATCTGCTCGGGCCGCTCGCGGCAAGGGGCGTGGACGCTGTCGGGCTCTGCACTCGCTATCTCGGCAACGACAGCGCGCTGGTCATGGAGAACTGCGTGCTCGATGTGGGATCGGCGGTGTCCTACCTGCGCACGGAACGTGGCTACGACCACGTCGTCCTGGTCGGCAACTCCGGCGGTGGCGGCCTTACGGCGCTCTACCAGAGCCAGGCCGAGTCGGCCACGATCCGTGCGACGCCCGCCGGCGACCCGCCGGACCTCACCGTCGCGTCGCTGCCCCCGGTCGACGCGTTGGTGGAGCTGATGGCCCATCCGGGCCGTGCCGCGGTGTATACCGAGGCGCTCGACCCGGCCATCCTCGACGAGGCGGACCCGTTTCGGCGCGACCCCGACCTCGACATGTTCGACTCGCGCAACGGGCCGCCGTACTCCGAGGAGTTCCTGGCTCGCTATCGGGCCGCACAGGTGGCGCGGAACCGGCGGATCACCGACTGGGTGCGCGCGCGGCTCGACCTGCTCGCGGGGGATCCGGAGGGCCCCGACGACCTGCCGTTCCTGGTGCACGGCACGACGGCGGACCCGCGATTCCTCGACGTCACGATCGACCCCTCCGATCGCGAGCCCGGGACGATGTGGGGACCGCCGCGCCGGGCGAACTTCCAACCGGTCTCGCTCGGTCACCACACCAGCCTGCGCTCGTGGCTGAGCCAGTGGAGCCTCGACGAGTCGAACTGCGACGGCCCCGCCCATATCGCGCGCACCAGTGTCCCGACGCTGGTGATGTACGGCACCGCCGACCAGGTCTGCTTCCCCTCGCACGCCCGTGCCCTGTACGACGCGGTTCCCCACGAGAACAAGCGACTGCTGGCTGTCACAGGCGGCTCGCACTACCTGATCGGACAGCCCGAGCACGTCGCCCATGTCGCCGACACGGTGATCGACTGGCTCGGCGAGAACGGGCTGGTCGACGGCCGCTGAGAGCGCGCGGACTACAGGAAGTACTCGGCCACCTCGTTCGCCACGCCACGGAGCTCGTCGGCGATCTCGGTCCGCACCTGCTCGGTCATCCGACCGCGAGGGGCGGACACGTTGAGGGCGTAACGGGAGGCGCCGTATTCGCCGAGCGGAATCGCCACCGAGGCGACTCCCTCCTCGCTTTCCTCCTCGCTGGTCGCGTAACCGTCGCGGCGGACTTTGGCGATCTGGCGCAGCAGCGTCGAGCGTTTGGTGATGGATTTCCTCGTTAGTCCCGGCAGCTGTTCCTCGGGATAGAGAGCGTCAAGTGTTTCGTCGTCCAACATCGACAGCAGCGCCTTGCCCGACGACGTGCAGTGCGCCGGCATCGTCATGCCCAGTCGGGAGCCCACTCGGACCGCTCGCGGGCTCTCGACCGAGTCGACGAACGTCACGGTGTCGCGGTCGAGCCGGCCCAGGTGGACGGTCTCGCCCAGGCTCGCCGAGAGGCGCTGCAGGACCGGGTGCAGGCGCTCGCGAATGTCCGACTGTCGCAGCACCGCGAAGGCGATGGTCGTCAGCGTGGGGCCGGGCTCGTACGCGCGAGAGCTCGCCGCCTGTCGGACGAAGCCACGGTACTGGAGCATCGCCAACAACCGGTGCGCGGTCGAGGAGGCGACCCCGAGATACTCGCTGACGTCGGTTAGCCGGATGCTGCTGTGTTCACCCAGGAGAAGCAAGATCCGGAGCGCGTTGTCGACAGACTCAATGGGGTACTGAGGACGCGGCCCCTCACCACTGCTGCCCTTGGCTTTGCGGTCTTTCTTCACGTCCGAAGCGTAACGATGCCCGGTGTCACCGAGGTAAAACTCGCAGTATTACTCGCACGACTCCTGGACACGGTGAGCCGGACTTCCGGGGCAAGCCCTATGCGCCCGCCGGCTTGCGTGCGACGTAGAAGTAGTTGAACGGGTCGCTGCGGATCTCCTTGACCTCGATGTCGAGCAGGCCGGCCTCCTCGAGCATCTGCACGGCCAGCTGCCGGCCCCACACCGCGCCGAGCCCGGCGCCGCCCTGGCCGAGGGAGACCGTCATGCAGTGCATCAGGCTCATCGTGTAGAGATAGGTCGCCCAGGGCAGGGTCAGGTTGTTCTCCACCCCGGTCTCGGCCTTGATGTCGACCATCAGGAGGATGCCGTCGGGGCGCAGCGCGGCGGCGATGCCGGCGAGCACCAGGTCCGGGGACGCCTGGTCGTGGACCGCGTCGAAAGCGGTCACGACGTCGTACGACGCCTCCTCGCCCAGCCGGGCGACGTCACGGACCTCGAAGGTGGCGTTGGTCAGCCCCCAGGCCGCGGCCTCCGCCCGGGCGGCCTCGATCGCCGCCGCGCCGAGGTCGTAGCCGACGAACCGGCTCGCGGGATAGGCCCGGGCCAGCAGGTTGACCGCATGACCGGACCCGCAGCCGACGTCCGCGAGCGTGGCGCCCTGCGTCAGCCGCTCGTGGAGTCCCGGCACCGTGGGCACCACCACGTCGAGCAGGCCGGCGTCGTGGGTCGCCGCGGACTGGGCGGCCATGAAGGAGTGGAACCGGGGGAAGTGGTCGTATCCCAGCCCGCCGCCGTGCCGGAACCGCTCGCGCAGCTCCGGCTCCACGCCCGCGAGCATGGTGACCATCGTGAGCGTGCGGGCCAGGTTCACCGGGCCGTCGAGGGCGGTCAGCGACGCCGCGTGCTCCGGTGGCAGCGTGTAGCGCCGGGTCTCGGCGTCGTACTCGGCCACCTGGCCGGCGACGATCCCGTCCAGCCACTCGCGCAGATACCGCTCGTCGACGCCCGCGGCCGCGGCCAGCGTGGCGCTGTCCGCCGGGCCGGTGCGCGCCATCGCGTCGAACAGCCCCAGCTCGTCGCCGATGCCGAGGAGCAGCGCCAGCGCGGCGTCGTCGAGCACCCCGATCATGCGCTTGCGGAATGCCCTCACCGCGTCCCGGTCGAGTGTCGCCATCCTGGTCGTCCCTCCTCCTGCTCGTTCCTCCTGATGCCCCCGAGGCACCACGATAGGGTGGGACCGAGGCCGAACGAGCAAAGGGCATGGGCTGCGGTAATGGTTCGGGGGGACCACATCTACGTCAGTCGCGGACGCCGTTACACCCACCACGGCATCGACTGCGGCGACGGCTCGGTCATCCACTATGTCGGGCCGCGAGGCAGCATCCGGTACGTCGCCCGCACCCCGCTCGAGGAGTTCGCGGCCGGCGACGAGGTCCGGGTGAGGCAGTACAAGCGTGCGGTCGACGCCGAGGAGACGATGCGCAACGCCGAGTCGCTCATCGGCTCGACCGACTACCACCTGATCAGGAACAACTGCGAGCACTTCGCCGCATGGTGCCGCACCGGTCGGGCCCGGAGCAGCCAGGTGCGCCGGTGGACGCTGGCGGCGCAGGGCACCGCCTCGGTGGCGGTCACCCAGGCCGCCGGGCTGCACGTCGTGTGGCCACGACGTAGGGGATTTCTTTGCGGCCGTGGGGAGAAGCGCCGATGGACCGCCTCCCTGTGGTGCTCTTAGCGTGGCGCGGAACACGGTGTGGAGCCCGGACATCCGCTGGGACGGCGTGCTCTCGCCTCGATCATCAGTCCCTGTTGGCGAAAGAAGCGGCCGCACATGACCACGACACCGGATCTGACCACCGATCTGCTCCTCCGGGGCGAGTGGCGCCGAGGGGGAGCGGGCGTCTTCGAGACGCTCAACCCCGCCACCGGCGAGAAGCTGGCCGAGGTCGCCGCAGCCTCGGTCGCCGACGTGGACGACGCCGTCGCAGCGGCCACCGAGGCGCTGCGAGGGAGCTGGGCGGCGGTGCCGGCGGCGGGGAAGGGCGCCCTGTTGAACCGGCTGGCGGACCTCGTCGAGCGCGACGCCGAGATCCTCAGCACCATCGAGTCGCTCGACATGGGCGGCCCGGCGGCGATGGGCCGGGGAATGTATGTCCCCAACCTGGCCGCCTCGCTGCGCTACTACGCCGGCTGGGCGGACAAGATCAACGGCGACACGATGCGCAACGACGGCTACCTGGGGCGAGCCGCCTTCGCCTACACCGTGCGCGAGCCGGTCGGCGTCATCGCCGCGATCGTCCCGTGGAACTCTCCGATGATGATCCTGGGCTGGAAGCTCGCACCCGCGCTGGCCTGTGGCAACACCATCATCGTCAAGCCCGCCGAGGACGCGTCCCTCTCGATCCTGCATCTGGGCAGGCTCATCGAGGAGGCGGGCTTCCCGAGCGGCGTCGTACAGATCCTTCCCGGCCTCGGCCACGTGACCGGCGCCGCGCTCGCCGCGCACCCCGGCGTGCAGAAGGTCTCGTTCACCGGCTCCACCGAGGTGGGCCGCGAGATCCTTCGGGCCTCGGCCGGCAACTTCAAGCGGACCACCCTGGAGCTGGGCGGGAAGTCGCCCCAGATCGTCTTCGACGACGCCGACCTCTCCTCGGCGGTGGGTGGCCTCGGGATGGGCCTGTTCGTGAACTCGGGCCAGACCTGCGCCGCCGGCTCGCGGATCCTCGTGCAGCGCGGTGTCTACGAGGCGGTGCTCGAGGGCCTGAAGGAGGCCGCGGCGGCGCAGGTCCTCGGCGACCCGCTCGAGGAGTCGACCACGATGGGCCCGCTGGTCAACGCGGTGCAGCGTGACCGCGTGGTGGGGTACGTCGCGAAGGGCCAGGCGGAGGGCGCGACCCTGGTCGCCGGCGGATCGCCCGTGGATCGGCCCGGCTTCTACGTACGGCCGACGGTCTTCGCCGGCACCAACGAGATGACCATTGCGCGGGAGGAGATCTTCGGGCCGGTGGGGACCGTGGTGCCGTTCGACTCCGACGAGGAGGCGATCGCGCTGGCCAACGACAGCGACTACGCCCTGGCGGCCACCGTCTGGACCCGCGACGTCGGGCGTGCCCACCAGGTCGCCGGCTCGCTCCAGGCCGGCGCGATCGGCGTCAACGGCTGGTCCCCCTTGGCGCCCCAGCTGCCCTGGGGCGGCACCAAGGCCTCCGGCCTCGGCCGTGAGCTTGGGTACGACGCCATCCTGGCCAACACCGAGACCAAGACCGTCACCGTCGTGCTCTGATCATGACCCACCCGAGCCGTGGGTCCGCGACCGGGCCGGTTCCCGCGCCTTGCGTGCTGCGGTGATGATCGAGGTGGAGCATTGACGGCGTGCGTGGAAGGGAGCGATCGGATGGAGTCCATTCCGGAGGTGGCCGCGGCAGTCGTGCATGTCGTCGACGACGACTCCGACCTGCTGCAGTCCCTGGTGTTCCTCTTCGGCAGCGTGGGCATCGAGGTGCTGACGTATCCCGACGCCCTGACCTTCCTGGCGGAGTTCGATCCCGAGGAGCCGGCGGTCCTCATCGTGGACATGCGGATGCCCGGCCTGAACGGCTTCCAGCTCCAGGAGCAGCTGGCGGCCCGCGACTACCCGGCACCGATCATCTTCTGCTCGGCCCACGGTGACATCGCCATGTCGGTACGCGCCCTGCGACAGGGCGCCGTCGACTTCCTGGAGAAGCCCTACGAGCCCCAGCAGATGCTGGACACCGTCCAGGAGCACCTGCGCACCGCGACCGAGCTGTTCGCCGAGGCGCGGGTCCGGCGCGACGTCGCGAGACGGCTGGAGTCGCTGACGCCGCGCGAGCGCGACGTGCTCCGGCTGGTTCTGGCCGGCACGCCGAGCCAACTGATCGCCCGCGAACTGGGCGCCTCGGTGAAGACCATCGACGTCCACCGGGCCCGGATCAAGGCGAAGACGGAGGCCGAGAGCCTGGGCGCGCTGGTGCGCGACGTGCTCCACCACCACCTCGAGATCTGACTCGACCCGAACCCGCCAGCCGACATCCAGAGAGCCGCCTGATGACCACCACCGCACCGGCCACGAGCCGGCACCCGCTCGGCCCGCTCACCGTCGAGGAGATCGACCGATTCCACGCCGTTCTCGTCACGGCCGGCCTGCTCGGGGAGACCGTACGAACGACCTACGTCCGGCTGATCGAGCCGTCGCAGAGCGAGATCGCCGCCTTCGAGTCCGGTCAGGCCACCCCGGTGCGACGCGTCTCGGCGCTGCTGCTCGACCTGGCCGACGCCGGCCTCACCGAGGTCGAGGTCGACCTCGGCGCCGCCGCGGTCACCCGCGCGGAGACGGTCGACGGAGTCCACGAGGGCCAGGCGCCGATCCTCGACGAGGAGTACGTCCTCGCCGACGAGATCGTGAAGGCCGATCCCGAGTGGTGCGCGGCCATCCTGCGCCACGGCGTCCCCTCGCTCGACCAGGTCCGCACCGCCCCGCTGTCCGCCGGCGTCTTCGGCTACCAGGACGAGGTGGGCCTGCGGGTATGCCGGGTGCACGCCTTCGTGCAGCGACGAGAGAACGGCCTGGCCTGGTCGCACCCGGTCAGCGGCGTGGTGGCGCACGTCGACCTCACCAACCGCCGCGTGCTCCGGGTCGTGGAGGCCAACGACCTGCCGATGCCGACGCAGAGCTACGACTTTCTCGACCCCGCCTATCGCGGCCCCGAGCGCACCACCCTGCGGCCGATCGAGATCACCCAGCCGGAGGGGGTCAGCTTCACCTACGAGGACGGCCTGCTGTGCTGGCAGAACTGGTCGCTCCGGGTGGGGTTCAACGGCCGCGAGGGCCTTACCCTTCACCAGCTCGCCTTCCAGGACGGCGAGGAGCTGCGCAGCATCGTCCACCGCGCCTCGATCTCGGAGATGGTGGTGCCCTACGCCGACCCGGCGCCGACCCACCACTGGCAGAACTACTTCGACGCCGGCGAGTACGAGTACGGCCGACTGGCCAACTCGCTGCGGCTGGGCTGCGACTGCCTGGGGGAGATCACCTACGTCGACGCGGTCGTCTGCGACCACACCGGCCGGCCGCAGGTGATCCCCAATGCGATCTGCATCCACGAGGAGGACTACGGCACTCTGTGGAAGCACACCGACGTCTACAACGACAGCAGCGAGGTACGCCGCCAGCGCCGGCTGGTCATCAGCTTCTTCACCACGGTCGGCAATTACGACTACGGCTTCTACTGGTACCTCTACCTCGACGGCACCATCCAGCTGGAGGTCAAGGCGACCGGCGTGGTCTTCCCCTCGACCCACGACGGTGAGGACGAGACCTACGCCTCGCTGCTCGGGCCCGGCCTCGGCACCCCCTACCACCAGCACCTGTTCTCGGCCCGCCTCCACATGGCCGTGGACGGTACCGCGATGAGCGTCGAGGAGATCGAGGCCCAGCCGGTGCCGATGGGGGAGGGCAACCCCACTGGCAATGCCTTCACCCGCTCCATCACCCGGCTCGAGCGCGAGGCCGATGCCCAGCGCCTCGCCGACCCCGGCAGGGGCCGGGTCTGGGCCGTCTCCAGCGCCGAGCGGGTCAACCGGGTGGGCCGGCCCACGTCGTACGTCCTCTATCCACAGGGGCTGCCCACGCTGCTGGCCGCGGAGGGCTCCTCTATCCGCGCTCGCGCCGCCTTCGCCACCAAGCACCTGTGGGTCACGCCCTTCGCCCCCGAGGAGCTGTGGGCCGCCGGCGACCGGGTCAACCAGCACCCCGGCAACGCCGGCCTGCCGCGCTATGTCGAGGGCAACCGCCCGATCGACGGCGAGAACATCGTGCTCTGGCACACCTTCGGCCTGACTCACTTCCCGAGACTGGAGGACTGGCCGGTGATGCCGGTCGACTACGCCGGGTTCACCCTCAAGCCGCACGGCTTCTTCGACCGCAACCCGACCCTCGACGTGCCGGCCAACGCGAGCAGCCACTGCGGCACCGCTACGGACGACGGCGGCTGCTGCCACGGCGACTGAGCCGGGCTGAGGGCCTCGGCGATCAGAGCCGCTCTGCGATCCAGCTCGCCCGGCCGAGCAGCTCGCCCTCGCCGTCGGCCGGGCCGATGGCCTGCAGGCCCAACGGCATCCCGGCCTCGTCGCGCAGGCCCGGGATGGTGGCCTGGGGGAGGCCGAGCGCCTGCCAGGGCCTGCTCAGGATCGGGTCGCCGGTGGCGGCCAAGCCGGCTGGCGCCGCCCCCAGCGCGGCCGGCCCCAGGATCAGGTCGTGGGTGGTCAGCAGGGCGCTGACGGCCGAGCGGGCCGACGCGACGACGGCGCCTGCCGACCGGTAGTCCTCGGCCGTGGTGGCCGCGCCGGTCCGCAGCAGCTTCGCGAGCGGCTCGGAGAGCCGGTCGGCCTGTGCGAGCTCCGCCGCACGCTCCCGGGCGGCCTCGTAGGCCATCACCACCGGATGCGCCGCCGCCGTCTCGGCGATCAGCGCCGACTCGGCCAGGTCGACCACCTCGGCACCGGCCGCGACCAGCCGGGCGCGGGCCCGCTCGACCGCGGCGCGCATCGACTCGGTGACCGGGCCGAGCGGGGCTGGGTCCCACAGCAGGACGCGCGGTGCCCGAGCGGGCGTGATCGGGGCCTGCGAGGTCAGCGCGCTCCAGGCGACCTGGAGATCCGCCGGCGTCGCGGCATAGACGCCGTGGGCGTCGAGCGACTCGCTCAGCCCGGCGACGCCGGTGGTCGGGAACCGGCCGCGGCTCATCACCAGGGCGGCGACCCCGCAGTACGCCGCCGGACGGGTCACGCTGCCGGCGGTTTGCGAGCCCAGCGCGAGCGGCACCTGCCCGGCGGCGACGGCCGCGGCGGATCCCGACGACGAGCCGCCGGGAGTGTGACCGGGGTTGGCCGGGTTGGCGGTCGGGCCGGGAGCGAAGAACGCGAACTCGGTGGTCACCGTCTTGCCCAGCGGCACCGCGCCGGTACGACGCCAGGCCGCCACGATCGCCGCGTCGGCCTCGGCCGGCGCAGCCTCGGCCCGCAGCGCCGAGCCGCACCGGGTGGGATAGCCGATCAGGTCGATGATGTCCTTGACGCCGAGCGGGACGCCGTTCAGCGGGACCCCCGCGACGTACGACGGCGCCGAAGGATGGCGCTCGACCCAGGCGTGGATCGTCGGCTCGGTCTCGGCGATGCGCGCCTCGGCGCGCTCCAGCGCGGCCTCGGGGGAGGTGCGCCCGGCAGCCAGGTCGGCGACCAGCTCGCTCAGCGACCAGGGCCGCCAGAGATCACTCACGCTCACGCTTGCGCCCCTCGCTGCGCTCGTGGCTGGCGTGGTGCTTGTGGTTCGCTCACAAGCTCGCTCACGCCGTGGCCCAGGCCGCGTCGGCGACCCAGTAGTTCATCCCCGACTCGCTGACGCCATGCCGCCACGGCGAGGTGCGCCGCAGCAGCGGCTCGACCGTCGCGGTCACCTCGTCGGCGGCGTCGGGGCCGTCCGCGGCCACGCCCCAGTGCACCCAGTTGACCTCGCGCCCGGCGGCGTCGTGGACGAAGAGGTCGACATGCTTCCAGCCGTAGCCGTGGGTGTCCTCGTAGCAGATCAGCGTCATCGTGGTGGGGGCATCGCGCATCTGATGATCCTCCGGGCTGGGTCGTGATCGGGCGGGCTCCAGGTTGTCGGGCGTCAACCGGAGAAGGGGGCGGCGAGGTCGTGGAAGGACCGCTGGAAGTAGACCAGGCCGCCCGAACCGCTGCGCACGGCGATGTCGTCGACCTCGACGCACATGATCGTGTGGGTGCCCTGGGTGAACTCCGCCCCGATCCGTCCGACCAGCACCGCTGCCGCGTCCTCGAGCACGGGCACTCCGTAGCTGGCGTGGTCCCAGCCCGGCAGCGCGAACCGCTCCTCCAGGGAGCGGTTGGTGGCGCCGGAGAAGTGCATCGCCATCTCCTGATGCTCCGGCGCCAGCACGTTGACGGCCATCCGCCGGTTCGTGCGGAAGATGTCGTGGGTGTAGCTGCGCTGGTTGACGCACACCAGCAGCGTGGGCGGGGTGTCGGTGACCGAGCAGACCGCCGAGACGGTGATCCCGGCCTTGCCGCTGATGCCGTCGGTCGTCACGATGTTCACCGCGGCGGACAGATTCGACATGGCGGCCCGGAACTCCAGCTGCGTGGGGGTGATCTCCTCGGCCATGAGCCGACGGTAGGCACCCGCGGTGCGGGACGGTATCGAGACTTCCCCGCGCGGGGCTGAGGATTTCACCTATCGCGGCCCGGCCGGCCCCGGCACCTCCGGGGCCGCGAGCGGCAGCGCGAAGGCGAACCGCGACCCACCCTCGGGCCGCCTCTCCGCCCAGATGGAGCCGTGCTGGCGGGTGATGATGCGGTAGCTCAGCGCGAGCCCGATGCCGCTGCCCCGCTCCTTCGAGGTGAAGGCCCCCACGAAGGGGTCTCGTGGCAGGCCACGGCCGTGGTCGTCGACGCCGAAGCGCCCCTGACCGTCGCGGCGGGAGGTGGAGAGCACGATCCGGCGGGTGTCTCGCGGGCACTGCATCATCTCGTCGATGGCGTTGAAGCACAGGTTGAGGATCACCTGTCCGGTCAGCACCCGCTCACAGCGCACCAGCACCGGCTCGGGATCCAACTGGACCTCCACCTGGACCCACCCGGGTACGGCGCGAAGCCGGATGAAGTGCAGGCAGTTCTCGACGATCTCGTTGAGGTCGACGACCTGCTCGATGCTCTCCTGGTGGCCGACGAACATGCGCGCCGCGGCCACGATGGCCGAGGCCCGCTCGATCTGCTTGAGGGTGTGCTCGATGCCGTAGACGAGCTGGTCGCGCAGCGGGGTCGGCTCCGCCGAGCGGGCGCTGAGCGAATTGGCCCGGGCCCGCATCCCGACCAGGAAGTTCCGCGCCGCCGCGAGCGGCTGACCCAGCTCGTGGGCGATCGCCATCGCCATGTCGCCCATGGCGTTGTAGCGGGCCAGGTAGTTCTCCTGCTCGGCCTCGTGCTGCTGGCGCGCCTCGGACTCCACCCGTTCGGTGGCGTCGTGGAGGAGCAGCAGGCCCTCCTCCTCGTCCCGCAGCCGCTCCAGCGACCCCTCCAGCCAGACCACGCCGTCGCGGCTGCCGATCCGCAGCTGCACCGCGACCACGGGGTTGGCACGCTCCAGGGCCTCGGCCCAGGTCACCACGGCGCCCTCGCAGCGCAGCGTGCCACGCAGCGCGAGGAGAGAGGCCACCGAGGTGGAGGTGACGCCGAGCCGCTGGGCGAGCGAGTCGGTGATGTAGCGGATCTCGCCCTCGTTGTCGAGCATGATCGCCATCGTGGCGGTGTGCCTGGCCAGGGCCGCCACATACGAGGTGGTGAGCCGCAGATCGCGCTCCATCGAGCGGCCGCGCTCGATGTCACGGAACTGCACCATCACCGCGGTGCCGCGGGCCAGTTCGATCCGGGTCGCGACGGCGTCGGTCGGGATGACCCGGCCCGACTTCGAGCGGTAGTGCCACTCCACCTGGTTCTTGCCGCGCTCGGCGGCGATGTGCAGCCAGGCACGAGCCTCGGCCCGGTTGTACTCCTGGGCCGGGCTCGACATGTCCACCGACTTCAACGGCCGCAGCTCGCTGAGGCTGAACTCCAGCAGCTCGCAGGCGGCCGGGTTGGCCCACAAGATGTTGAGGGTGACGGCGTCGTGCACGATGACGCAGGTCGGGGAGGCGCTCATCATGGCGACGAAGTCGGAGGCGGCGATCTCCGGTGTACGTGAGTCCACCACGACGCCCACTCTAGATGATCGACGCTCGGGGGGCCGGGCCGCGAGCGGCGGCTGAGGATTTCACCTATCCCATGCCGGGAAGTACCGATGGGGACGGCGTCCCGGGGCGACCTAGATTGACGAGAAACCCGACTGGAACATGAGGTACCCCACATGGCTCAGGGTCATCTCGAGGACGCCGCGATACTCGACGACGTCCTCGCCGAGCTTGCTCAGCGCCGCGCCGAGTTCCGCGAGCAGGGCTATATCCCCCGTGACTTCGTCGCCCGGCTCAAGCAGTGCGGCGTCTACCGTGCCTCGACACCGGCGATGTTCGGGGGCAACCCGCTGCCGCCGGCGGAGTTCCTCGCGCTGGTCGAGCGGATCTCGGCGGTGGACGGCTCGGCCGGTTGGGTGTCCAGCTTCGGCAGCTCGCTGGTCTACCTCGCCGCGCTGCCGCTGGAGACGCAGAAGGAGCTCTACCGAGACTCGCCGGACGTGGTCTTCGCGGGCGGCAACTTCCCCGTCCAGCCGGCGCCCTTGACGGAGGGGGGCTACCTGGTCAACGGCCAGTGGAAGTTCGCCTCCGGCTCGATGGGAGCCGACATCCTCGGCGTCGGGCTGCCCGGCGACGACAACTCGGCCGGCAAGCCCCGGCTGGCGCTGCTGCGCCCCGAGCAGGTCGAGATCGTGCAGGACTGGGACGTCTCCGGGATGCGCGCGACCGGGTCCTTCGACCTCAAGGTGGACAACGTCGTCGTACCGAGGGAGTGGACGTTCATCCGCGGTGGTGAGCCCACCGTCGACGAGCCGCTCTACCGCTACCCCGCGATCGCGTACGCCGCCCAGGTGCTGGCCGTCGTGGGCGCGGGCGTGGCCCGCGCGGCGCTGGACTTCGCGATCGAGACCGGTGCCGGCCGCACCGGCGTGACCGGCGCGCCCAAGCTGGTCGACCGCGCCTACTACCGCATCGGGGTCGCCGAGGCCGAGGTGATGCTGCGCTCGGCGCGGGCCTATTTCTACGAGGCCACCGAGGATGCCTGGACCACGGTGCTGGCCGGCGACCCGGTGAGCGCGACCCAGATCGCCCACCTCCGGATGAGCTCGAGCAATATCGCCCGGATCGCCGCCGAGGCGGTCGCCACGGTGGTCTACCTCTCCGGCACCGGCACGATCTACAACGGCCATCCGCTGCAATGGCTCCAGCGCGACGTACTGGTGCCGCAGCAGCACGCCTTCCTGGGCCCCTCGATGTTCGACGCCGGTGGTGCGGTGCTGATGCGGCAGCCGCCGACCGTCCCCGGATTCATGTGAGAGGGAGAACGACGACATGAGCGACACCTCGCTGCGCGTGCTCTTCTGCTTCGGCATCAACCAGAACTTCTTCGACCTGCCCGCCGACGGGGTGAGCACGGCCGACGTCTGGCAGGCCACCGTGGCGCTGCTCGACGGCATCAAGACGATGCCAGGCGTCGACTACATTGCCGACATCGACGACGACTCGCACATGGTCGGGCCCTCGGACGGCTGGCCCTGGACGTTCTACGTCCTCGCCGAGGTCGACACCCAGGCAACCGTGAAGGCGGCCTGCAACCTGCTGCGCACCATCGAGGTCGGCCAGAGCGGCTTCAAGCTCTGGAAGTACACCAAGGTCGAGGCCCGGATCGGTCGTGCCCTCACCCCGCGTTCCTACTGACTCGACCCCGAAACGACCAGCCATCACCTGGAGAGAAGCGATGACGACTGACCCGACGTTCGGCTTCGAGGCCGCGACCATCCACGAGCTGGCACCGGCGGACCTGGTCCAGGAGGACCGGGTCGCCGGGCGGATCTACACCGATCCGGACATCTTCGAGCTGGAGATGGCCAATATCTTCGAGAAGACCTGGATCTGGGTCGCCCACGAGTCCGAGCTGCCGCGGGCCGGCAGCTTCAAGTCGACCTATGTCGGGCGGACGCCGGTCATCGTCACCCGCGACCGCAAGGGCAACATCCACACCCTGGTGAACCGCTGCCGGCACCGCGGCGCCAGCCTGTGCGAGCAGCGCTCCGGCCAGGCCAACGGCTTCACCTGCCCCTACCACGCCTGGTCCTACGGCCTGGACGGCCAGCTGCGCGGCATCCCCTACCCCGAGGGGTACGAGGGGGTGATGGACAAGAGCCAGATGAGCCTGAAGAAGCTGCGCACGGAGTCCTACGCCGGCCTCATCTTCGCCACCCTCGACGACGACATCGAGCCGCTGGAGGACTTCCTCGGCGACGTCCGGCCCTGGGCCGACCGCTTCTTGAAGCAGGGCGGCGGCTACCCGATCAAGGTCATCGGCACGCACCGGTTCAAGTTCCACGGCAACTGGAAGATCCAGCTGGAGAACACCACCGACGGCTATCACTTCCCGATCGTGCACCGCTCCTGGATGGCCTCGGTCGACGCCGAGACCGCCGACATGCTCGCCTTCATGACCGATCCCGAGTCGACGGTCCAGGACCTCGGCAACGGCCACAGCGTCATGCACATGGTCCCCGAGCACATGGACCTCGATGCCGACGACGGCACCGAGCCGCTGCAGCCCCGATTCGCTCCGCTGGTCGCCGAGCTCGAGGCGGCCGGCGCCGACGAGGCCACCATCCGCCGGCTCGTGCGGTCGATGCACGGCACCGGCTCCAATCTCAACCTGTTCCCGAATGTGAGCCTCTCCTCGGCGTTCTTCCGGGTGCTGCGCCCGGTCAGCGTCGACGAGACCGTCATCGAGCACATCGCGCTCGGTCCCGACGCGCCCCCGGAGATCGCCGGGCCGGTGATCCGTGAGCGGCTCCGCATCCACGAGCACTTCCAGGGCCCGTTCGGCTTCGGCACCCCCGACGACTCCGAGGGCTGGGACCGGGTGCAGCGCGGTGCCCAGGCCGCCCCCGAGATGCCGATCATGGTCAACCGCGGCCTCAAGCGTGAGGTGGTCGCGCCCGAGGGCTGGCCCACCGCCCACAGCACCGACGAGACCGGGATGCGCGCGGCGTACCGGATGTGGAAGAGGATGATGAGCAATGCCTGAGACCCTGGCAGCCGTCTCGCTCACCGACGCCCGGGTGGTGCGCGCGGTCGAGCTGATCTGGCGCGAGGCCGAGCTCCTCGACCGCAAGGACTACCACGCCTGGGCGGACCTCTACGCCGAGGACGCCTACTACGTGATCCCGGTCGACACCACCACCGAGGACTTCGAGAACAGCCTCAACATGGTCTACGACGACGCCCGGCTGCGGGCGATGCGGGTGACCCGGATGACCGAGGGCTACGCACTCGCGGCGGTCGACGCGGCCGCCACCGTCCGCACCGTCTCGCGGATCGTCCCGGCCGAGGTCGGCGACGACGAGGTGACCCTGCGGGCCGGCCAGGTCCTGGTCGCCTACAAGCGCGGCAGCCACGAGCTGTGGGCCGCCGACCTCGACTACCGGATCAGGCTCGGGGCGGGCCCGGCCGAGGACCGCATCGTGCGCAAGGTGATCCGCCTGGTCAACGCCGACGACATCGTCGCCTCGACGGGATTCCTCCTGTGAGCGAGCTTGCGAGCGAGCGCTCGGGCACGGTGAGCGAGCGGATCGCCGTCGTCACCGGGGCCGGCGCCGGTCTCGGCGAGGTCATCGTGCGCCGGCTGCACGCCGGTGGCCACGCGGTGGCGGTGGTGGACGTCGATGCCGACGCGGCCCGTACGGTCGCCGAGGAGCTGGCGGCGGCCGGCCCCCCGGCCCGCGGGTACGCCGTCGACGTGAGCGACAAGGCGGCGCTGGCGGCGCTGTACGACGACGTGGTCGCCGACCTCGGCCCGGTCGACGTCCTGGTCAACAACGCGGCCCGCACGATGGCCACGCCGGTGCTGCGGATCTCGCCCGAGGAGCTCGACGCCGTGATGCGGGTCAACTTCAACGGGACCTTCTACGCCTGCCAGGTCTTCGGCGCGGCGATGGCTGAGCGCGGCTACGGCCGGATCGTCAACATGGCCTCGCTGGCCGGCCAGAACGGCGGCACCGCCACCGGCGGCCACTACGCCTCCTCCAAGGGAGCGATCATCGCGGCCACCAAGGTCTTCGCGCGCGACCTGGCGTCGTACGGCGTGACCGTCAACGCGGTCTCGCCGGGTCCGCTCGACAGCCCCACGGTGCGCCGTGTCCTCGGCGACCGCCTCGAGGAGTCCACCAAGGCCATCCCGGTGGGACGCCTCGGCAGTATGCCGTTCATCGCCGAGATGGTCGCCCTGCTCGCCTCCCCGGAGGCGGCCTCGGTGACCGGCGCGACCTGGGACGCCAACGGCGGCCTCTACCCGCGGTAGTGCTGAGGAGGATGCTATGACCGACCACCTTGTCGTCCGGGTCGCCGAGATCGTCGAGGAGACCAAGGACATCCGCACGCTGCGGCTGGAGAAGCTCGACGGGGCGCCCTTCACGCCCTTCGAGGCGGGTGCTCACATCGACGTCGTGGGGCCGACCGGGGTGCTCCGGCAGTACTCGCTGGCCAGCTCGCCGCACGACAACGACACCATCGTGATCGCGGTCAAGCGCGAGCCCGACTCCCGGGGCGGCTCCACCGCTCTGCACACGGTCGCCGTCGGGGACCACCTGCGCATCGGCAAGCCGCGCAACCTGCTGGCGATCGCCGAGGACGCCGACCGCCATGTCCTGGTGGCCGGCGGCGTCGGCGTGACCCCGCTGCTGGCGATGGCCTACGACCTCTACAGCCGGGGTGAGACCTTCGAGCTGCACTACTTCGCCCGCTCGGAGCAGGAGATGGCCTTCCGGGAGCTGCTGGAGCAGCGTGCCGAGTTCCGCGACTGGGTGCACCTCTACTTCGGCGTCTCGATCGAGGAGCAGGGCCGGATCCTGGCCGGCGTCGCCGGAGAGCTGACCGACCGCAGCCATGTCTACACCTGCGGTCCGGCTCCCTTCATGGACCAGGTCAGCCAGCTGCTGGGCGCCGTGGTCGGTGCCGACCGGGTGCACATCGAGCACTTTGCCGCGAGCGCCGAGACCACGACCGAGGCCGACACCGCCTTCACCGTTGAGCTGGACACCGGCGAGGTCTTCGAGATCCCCGCCGACCGCTCGATCCTCTCCGTCCTGGAGGAGAACGGGATCGAGGTCTTCAAGTCCTGCGAGGAGGGCATCTGCGGGTCCTGCGTCTCGGGTGTGCTCGAGGGTGTCCCGGACCACCGCGACCACTGTCTGTCCGCCTCGGACAAGGCGGCCGGCGACCAGATGGCACTGTGCGTCTCGCGTGCCAAGACCGACAAGCTCCTCATCGAGCTGTACTGACCACCACCCAGTCTCGCGAGAGGAGACACCATGTCCGAGGTAACTGCCGAGAGCTTCGCCGCGCTGACCGCCCGGCTCGAGGTCCTGGAGGCGGAGGCGGAGATCCGGCGGGTGCAGGCCCGTTACATGTTCCTGTGCGACACCCCGAACCCGGAGTACGGCGTCAAGGACAACCAGGAGCGGATCGAGCTGATCCTGGACCTCTACACCGAGGACGCCACCTGGGAGGGCGTGGGGGAGTACTACGACAACCAGTTCGGGCAAGCCGTGGGCAAGGACGAGATCAGGGCCCACTTCAACCGGTTCTGGCCCGAGCAGCAGGACCCCGAGCTGCTGCTCAACGCGCACTACCTGACCTCGGAGCAGATCCACGTCCACGCCGACGGGATCAACGCCGACGGACAGTGGATCCACTTCCAGCCCTGGCTCTACGCCGACGGCACCGGCCTGATCCGGGGCAGCCGCCTCAACAACCTGTTCCGCAAGGTCGACGGCGCCTGGAAGATGTCGCGGACGCGCACGGAGAATGTCTTCATCGTGCCGCTGCCCGACAACTTCGCCAGCGACTATCCGAGCGCGTCGGTGCTCTTGCGGCCGTGAGGTTCGTCCACGACAGCCGAGCTCAACGGGTCGTCTTCGCCCGCGCTGCCGCGCTGCCGGCGATCCTCGAGGAGGCCGGCGCGATGGGCAGCAGGATCATGCTGATCGCCTCCCGCCGGGAGGACGCGCTGGCGGCCGGGATCGCCGCGAGCCTGGAGGTGGTCCATCACCATACTGAGGTGGTGCGGCATGTGCCGCTCGCCCTCGCCGAGCGGGCCCGGGAGGCCGCGGTCTCGGCTCGGGCCGAGGTCCTGGTCAGCGTGGGCGGTGGCTCGGCGACCGGCCTGGCGAAGGCGGTCGCACTGACCAGCCGACTGCCGATCCTCGCCGTCCCGACGACCTACGCCGGCTCGGAGGCGACCGATGTCTGGGGCCTGACCGCCGGGGACGCCAAGACCACCGGCGCCGACCCGGTGGTGCTGCCGCGCACCGTCGTCTACGACGCCACCCTGCTCGCCGGACTGCCCGCCGAGCTGGCGGTGGCCAGCGGCCTGAACGCGCTGGCCCACGGCATCGACGCGATGTGGGGGCCTCGGGCCGACCCGATCGACCGGGCGCTGGCGGCGGAGGGAATCCGCGCGGTGGCGGCGGGACTGCCCGGCATCGCCGGGGCGGGGAGCGCCGTCGCCGACATCGAGCAGACCCTCTACGGCGGCTACCTCGCCGCGGTGGCCTTCGCCTCGGCCGGCTCGGGAATGCACCACAAGATCTGTCACGTCCTCGGCGGGATGTTCGACCTGCCGCACGCGCCGACCCATGCCGTCGTGCTGCCCCACGTCCTCGGATTCAACGCCCCGGCCGCGGCCGAGGCCGAGCAGCGGATCGCGCAGGCCCTGGGCGCGGCCACCGCCGTGGCCGGGCTGGCCACGCTGTGCCGGTCCGTGCGCGCCCCCGTCGCGCTGCGCGACCTCGGCATGCCCGAGGACGGCATCCGGAGAGCGATCCCACCGATCCTGGACGCGATCCCGGCGAGCAACCCCGCGCCGGTCACTCCCGACAACCTCGCCGCGCTGCTGCGCGCCGCCTGGGAAGGAGCCCCCTGTGACCACTGACGCCCCGGTCTCGGCCGAGCAGCAACGACGTGAGGAGGAGTTGGTGGAGCGGGTGCTGCGCTCCTTCGACGGCTGCGCCGATCCGCGGCTCGCGACGGTGATGCGGTCGCTGACGCGCCACCTGCACGCGTTCCTGCGCGAGGTCAGGCTGACCGAGCAGGAATGGGAGGCCGCCATCGCCTTCCTGACCGCAGCCGGTCACATCACCGACGACCGGCGCCAGGAGTTCATCCTGCTCTCCGACGTGCTCGGCGCCTCCATGCAGACCATCGCGATCAACAACGAGGCGGTCGGAAGCGCGACCGAGGCGACCGTGTTCGGCCCGTTCTTCGTCGAGGACAGCCCCGAGATCTCGATCGGCGGCGACATCGCGAACGGCGCGACCGGTCAGCCGTGCTGGGTCGAGGGCACCGTCACCGACACCACCGGCCGGCCGGTGCCGGGCGCCCGGATCGAGGTCTGGGAGGCGGATGACGACGGCTTCTACGACGTCCAGTACGACGACGGCCGGACCGCGGCGCGCGCCCACCTGTTCAGCGACGCGGAGGGCCGGTACGCGCTGTGGGGCATCACCCCGACGCCGTACCCGATCCCGGCCGACGGGCCCGTGGGCGGCCTGCTCGAGGCGGTGGGACGCTCCCCGCTGCGCGCCGCGCACCTGCACTTCATGGTGACCGCCCCGCGATGCCGCCGGCTGGTCACCCACATCTTCGTCCGCGGCGACGACCTGCTCGACCGCGACAGCGTCTTCGGCGTCAAGGAGTCGCTGGTGAAGGACTTCGTGACCCAGCCCGCCGGAACCCCGACCCCGGACGGGCGAGTGGTCGACGGCAGCTGGTCGCGGGCCCGGTTCGACATCGTGTTGGCAACAGAGGAGGAACAGCGGTGAGTGACGTCCTGGTGTTGGGGGCCGGCACGGCGGGATCGGTGCTGACGCGCCGCCTGCTCGACGCGGGCCTGAGCGTGACCCTGGTCGAGGCGGGCGGGATGGACACCAACCCGGCCATCCACGACCTCTCCCGGGTCGGCGAGCTGTGGGCCGGCCCCGAGAACTGGGGGTGGTACTCCACCCCGCAGGCCGGCGCGCTGGGCCGCCGCATCCAGGTGCCACGCGGCCGGGTCGTGGGCGGCTCCGGGCAGCTCAACGGCACCATCTGGGTGCGCTGTGCCGCCGAGGACTACGACGGCTGGGCGGCGGCCGGCAACACCGGCTGGGACTGGGACAGCGTGCGGCCGCTCTTCGACCGGATCGAGCGCGACCCGGTCAGCGGAGAGGGCTTCATGGATCGGGTCCAGCCCGAGCTCAGCCCGATCCAGGACGCCATCTTGGAGTCCGCCGTCGCCTACGGCCTGGCCCGCAACGACGACTACAACGACGGCGAGCAGGACGGGGTCTCGCGGATGCAGCTCGGCATCCGCGACGGCCGTCGGCTCTCCACCTGGGCGGCGTACATGCGCCCGGTCCTCGACCATCCGGGACTGAGCCTGCTGACCGACACGCTGGTCGACTCCCTCGAGATCGTCGAGGGCCGCGTGCTCGGCGCCCACGTGGTGCGAGAGGGCCGCCGCGAGACGCTGCGGGCCGACCGGGTCGTGCTCGCTCTGGGCGCACTGGCCTCGCCGCCGGTGCTGCTGCGCAGCGGCGTCGGGCCGGCCGCGGACCTGGAGGCGCTGGGAATCCCGGTCGTGCTGGACCTGCCCGGCGTCGGCCGGAACCTGCAGGACCACTTCCTGGTGCCGGTCATCTTCGGCACCGGCAAGCGGGAGATCGCGCCACCGCAGCCCTTCCAGCCGGTCGCGATGACGCACTGGTTCTGGCGCTCCGACCCGGCCCTGCCGGTGCCGGACACGCAGCCGATCAACTTCGCCATCCCGTTCTACTACGACGAGGAGATGACCGGCCCCGCCAGCGGGTTCACCCTGCACGCCGGCCTGATCCGGCCGCACAGCACCGGCACCCTGACCATCGCGAGCCGGGACCCGCAGGAGGCCCCGCTGATCGACTTCGGCCTCTTCACCGACGAGGCGGACCTGCGCGCGCTGGTCGCCTCGGTGCGCCAGTGCCGCGCCGTCGGCCAGGTGGGGCCGCTCGCGGAGGAGTGGGGCGCCTACGAGGTGCTTCCCGGCCCGGGCGTCGACGACTCCGACGAGGCGGTGGCCGGCTGGGTGCGGCGCGCCGTCAACACCTACCACCACCAGGTCGGCACCTGCCGGATGGGTGTCGACGACGACGCCGTGGTGACACCCCGACTGGACGTGATCGGGCTGGAGTCGCTCAGCGTGGTGGACGCCTCGGTGATGCCCGCCGTGCCGACCGGCAACACCAACGCCCCCACCGCGATGATCGCGGAGCGGGCCGCCGACCTGATGCTCGGCGCAGGAGCCTAGGGAAAGCAGAAGAGTCCGGAGTGTGAGGCGCACCAGGTGCGCCTC
>NZ_JASGDQ010000002.1:0-5929 GCF_047607185.1 Nocardioides sp.
CCACGCTCGCGGCGTTGCCGACGCTCGACAGGCACCCAGCCTGCCTTCGCGCCGGCGCCTTGCGAGCGCGGCGCCGAGCGCCGCTCGCCGCACGATCCCCGTGCATCAATCATCTAGGGACGTCGACAGGCGTCTCAGTGCCCCGACGCGGCCGGCTCGACGAGCTCGACCAGCACCCCGCCGGCGTCCTTGGGATGGACGAAGTTGATCCGGCTGTCCGAGGTGCCACGGCGGGGGGCGTCGTACAGCAGTCGAAGGCCGCGCTCGCGCAGGCTGGCCATCGCCGCCTCGACGTCGGTGACCCGCAGCGCGAGCTGCTGCAGTCCGGGACCGGAGCGGTCGATGAACTTGGCGATGGTGGACTCGGGGGTGAGCGGCGCCAGCAGCTGGACCACCGCCGCGCTGGGGGTGTCGGGATAGCCGACCATCGCCTCCCGCACGCCCTGCTCCTGGTTGGTCTCCTCGTGCAGCACCGACATCCCGTAGGAGGACTCGTAGAAGGCGATCGCCTCGTCCAGATCGGGCACCGCGACGCCCACGTGGTCGATGGCGGTGAACAGGTGCGGCGGCATCTCGGGCAGTACGGAAGTCATGCGGCCTATCGTGGCATCCCGGTCGGTGGGTGGCAGGATGTGTGACGAGCGCTACATTCACGCCCGTCGCGGACACCTCCCGGCCGGGGGTTATCGGACGTTAACGTGGCACAACCGATCGCGGCGTCACCTGAGCTGGCGCGCACATCTCGCTGGAGGCACACATGGTCAACGTCATCGTCGCCGGGGCCCGCACCCCGATCGGCCGCCTGCTCGGCGGTCTCAAGGGACTCTCGGCAGCCGACCTGGGCGGCATCGCCATCAAGGGCGCCCTGGAGAAGGCCGGGGTGACGCCGGAGCAGGTCGACTACCTCATCATGGGCCAGGTGCTGCAGACCGGCGCCGGCCAGAACCCCGCCCGCACCGCCGGCCAGCAGGCCGGACTGCCGATGAGCGTCCCCTCCATCACCATCAACAAGGTCTGCCTCTCGGGCCTCAACGCCATCGCGATGGCCGACCAGTTCATCCGCGCCGGCGAGGCCACCGTCGTGGTCGCCGGCGGTATGGAGTCGATGACCAACGCCCCGCACTTCCTGCCCAGGTCGCGCGAGGGCTTCAAGTACGGCGACGTCTCGCTGGTCGACTCGATGGCCTACGACGGCCTCTACGACCAGTACACCCAGCAGGCGATGGGTGCGCTGACCGAGGCCTACAACGTCGAGAGCGCCAACAAGCTGACCCGCGAGGAGCAGGACGCGTTCGCCGCCCGCTCCCACCAGCTCGCCGCGACCGCACAGAAGAACGGCGTGTTCGACGAGGAGATCGTCCCGGTGTCGATCCCGCAGCGCAAGGGCGACCCGATCGTGGTCGCCGCCGACGAGGGCGTCCGGGGCGAGACCACCGCCGAGTCGCTGGGCAAGCTGCCGCCGGCGTTCTCCAAGACCGGCACCATCACCGCCGGCTCGGCCTCGCAGATCTCCGACGGCGCCGCCGCGGTCGTGGTGATGCCGAAGGAGCGGGCCGAGGAGCTGGGCCTGACCTGGCTGGCCGAGATCGGCGCCCACGGCATGGTCGCCGGCCCCGACTCCTCGCTGCAGCAGCAGCCCGCCAACGCGACGGCGAAGGCGCTGGAGAAGGAGGGCCTGACCGCGGCCGACCTCGACCTGGTGGAGTTCAACGAGGCGTTCGCCGCGGTCGGCCTGGAGTCGACCAAGGCGCTCGGCCTCGACCCCGCCATCGTCAACGTCAACGGTGGCGCCATCGCGGTGGGCCACCCGCTGGGCATGTCCGGCACCCGGGTGGTGCTGCACCTGGCGCTGGAGCTCAAGCGCCGCGGTGGAGGTGTCGGCGCCGCCGCGCTCTGCGGCGGCGGCGGCCAGGGCGACGCGCTCATCGTGCGCGTGCCGCAGGCTTGAGATTGCGTGGAGCCGACCAGGTCGCGGACCTGGTGACGGCCGCCCGGGACGGATCGCCCCGGGCGGTGGCCCGTCTCATCTCGCTGGTGGAGGACGGCTCCCCGGCGCTGCGCGAGGTGATGGCCGCGCTGGCGCCGCACACCGGGCACGCCCAGGTGGTCGGGCTGACCGGGGCGCCGGGCGTCGGCAAGTCGACCACGACCAACGCGCTGGTCGCCGAGTTGCGGCGCCAGCACCGGCGCGTCGGCGTCCTGGCCGTCGACCCCTCCTCGCCGTTCTCCGGCGGGGCCCTGCTCGGCGACCGGATCAGGATGAGCGACCACGCCACCGACGACGGCGTCTTCATCCGCTCGATGGCCTCCCGCGGGCACCTCGGCGGGCTGGCCTGGAGCACCCCGCAGGCGGTCCGGGTCCTCGACGCGGCCGGATTCGACATCGTGCTCATCGAGACCGTCGGCGTCGGCCAGTCCGAGGTGGAGATCGCGGCGCTGGCCGACACCACGCTGGTGCTGCTGGCGCCCGGCATGGGCGACGGCATCCAGGCCGCCAAGGCGGGCATCCTCGAGATCGGCGACGTCTACGTCGTCAACAAGGCCGACCGGGACGGCGCCTCCCAGGTTTCACGCGACCTGCGCGGGATGCTCTCGCTGGCCGACCGGCGAGAGGGCGCCTGGCGGCCGCCGATCGTCAAGACCATCGCCCAGGACGGCACCGGCCTGCCCGAGGTGGCGGCCGCGATCGGCCACCACCACGACTGGCTGGTCGTGACCGGCGAGCTCGCGGCGCGGCGTACCCGGCGGGCGCGGGAGGAGATCGAGGCGATCGCACTGGAGGTGCTGCGCGGCCGGTGGGGCTCGGTCGGCCGCACCGACGAGGTGAGCGCGCTGGCCGCGGCCGTCGCCGCCGGGACCAGCGATCCCTACTCCGCCGCCGACCGGCTGCTCGGCGGCTGAGGACGTCATCCCAGTCGGCTGCCCCGGCAGCCGGGTCGGATGAGGTTGCTCTCTAGGATTGGCCGCATGACGCAGCAGCCGTTCTCCCGTCCCGGTGCCGTCGACCTGTCGGGCCTCAAGCGGCCCGCGGCAGCCGCCGGAGGGACCGCCACCGAGGGCACGGGCCTGGCCGGCGCCTACACCGTCGAGGTCGACGAGCAGGGCTTCCAGTCCGTGCTGGAGGCGTCGGTCACCGCCCCGGTGGTCCTGGTCGTCTACTCGCCGTCCCGCTCCCCGGAGTCGGCGACGCTCGCCAGCGACGTTGCCAGCATCGCCGAGGAGTACGACGGCCGCTATCTCGCCGGCCTGGTCGACATCGACGCCCACCCGCAGATCGCGCAGGCGCTCCAGGTGCAGCAGATCCCGTTGATGTACGTGCTGCTTGACGGTCGCCCGGTCACCGAGCCGCTGCCGGGCGCACCGAGCCTGGAGCAGCTGCGGACCTTCTTCAACCAGCTCGGCCAGCAGTTGACCGTGCAGGGCATCAGCGGCCGTCACCAGCCGCGCTCGGCCGCCGCCGGCGAGGACGGCGAGCCAGCCGCCGACCCGCGCTACGCGGCCGCCGAGGACGCCCTGGTCGCCGGCGACATCGAGCGTGCCGTCGCGGAGTTCCAGCGGCTCGTCGAGGCCAACCCCGCGGACGCCGAGGCGGCCGGCCGGCTGGCGATGGCCAAGGTGCTGCAGCGCACCCAGGGCGTCGATCTGCAGGCCGCTCGGGCGGCGGCCGCGGCCAGCCCCGACGACGTCGCCGCGCAGACCATGGTCGCCGACCTCGACCTGCTGGGCGGTCACGTCGAGGACGCCTTCGCCCGGCTGGTGGAGCTGGTCCGTCGTACCTCGGGCGAGGACCGCGACGCGGCCCGTGAGCACCTCATCGGGCTGTTCGCGGCTGTCGGCAACGAGGACCCCCGGGTCCTCAACGGTCGCCGGGCGCTCGCCTCGGCGCTGTTCTAGTAGCCTGTCGCGGCTAAGACGTGGTATGGCGCGTTGTCCGGGTGCGTGGCTGGCAAGGCCGGCCGGGCGAGGGCATCCCGGGCGGCTGTCGAGCCCGGCGAACGCCGCCAGGGGCGTGCCCGGGCGACGCGACAGGCCGAGGCCTAGCCGCGACAGGCTGCTAGGAAGGGGTCCTGACGGACAAACGGGCTGCGGCGCCGCCGTACGCCCTGGAAGGGTGAGGGCGTGACCCGCCGCGACTCCGCCTTGGCCGCCCTCGTCGCGCTGCTGTGGGGCCTGAACTTCCTCGCCATCGACTACGGCCTGCGTGACGTGCCGCCGCTGCTGTTCCTGGCGATCCGGTTCGTCGCGGTGGTCGGTGTGGCGATCTGGTTCGTGCCGCGGCCACCGGTGCCCTGGCGGGTGCTGGCGGCGATCGGGCTGACCATGTCGCTGGGCCAGTTCGGCTTCCTCTACCTCGCCATGGCGGCCGGTTTCCCGACCGGGCTCGCCTCGCTGGTGCTGCAGGCGCAGGTGGTCTTCACCATCGTGATCGCGCTGCTGGCGCTGCGCGAGAAGCCGACCCGGACGCAAGTCGCCGGCGTCGGAGTCGGGGTGGCCGGGCTGGTCGTGGTCGGGCTGGCGCGCGGCGGTCACGTCACGGTCGGAGTGCTGGCTCTGATGCTGCTCGCCGCGCTCTCGTGGGCCTGCGGCAATGTGATCACCCGGGCCGCGAAGGTGCCCGGCGGCCTGGGCATCACGGTGTGGTCGGCGCTGTTCGTGCCCGTCCCGGCGCTGCTGCTCTCCCTCGTGGTCGAGGGCCCGCGGCAGATCGCCGAAGGCCTGGCGGCGTTCGGCTGGCAGGCCGGCCTGTCGACCACCTACACCGTGGTGTTCTCCTCGCTGGTCGGCTACGGCATCTTCAACGGCCTGCTCGGCCGCAATGCCGCCTCCTCGGTGGTGCCCTGGATCCTGCTGGTGCCGGTGGTCGGCATCTGCTCGGCCTGGCTGGTGCTGGCCGAGCGGCCCTCTCCCGGCGAGCTGGTCGGCGGCGTGCTGCTGCTGTGCGGTGCGCTGGTGGCCACCCGGGTCTCCGCCCCGGTGAGGGCTCAGGAGCCGAGCAGCCTGCCCGACTCGGTGTAGGCAGCCGATCCGTCGTGGGCCGCGGCCAGCGCGGCCGCGACCCGCCGCGCGGTGAAGTCGGCGCACACCTCGTCTGCCTCCTCGAGGGTGCAGAACCGGGCGGTGACGATCTCGCGAGCCTGCGGAATCACCCGCTCGGCCAGCGACGCCGGGTGGACGCCGCCGTCGAAGACCAGGCAGAGCGCGTCGTCCCAGCCGCTCCACGGCGGCAGCCAGTCGGTGAGCAGCAGCCGGGAGGCGGGCAGGTCGAGGGAGAGTTCCTCCTGGATCTCGCGGCGCACCGCCGCTGCCGGTGACTCGCCGACCTCGACGACACCGCCGGGCAGGTCCCAGTCGCGCTTGTAGGTGAGCTGGCACAGCAGCACCCGGTCGGCCTCGTCGCGCACCAGCAGCTGCCCGATCGCCCGCTTGCGCGGCAAGAAGGAGTTGAGCAGCGCCCGGAACCCCTCCGGCTCGTTGGCCGGGACGTCGGTGACGACGCGGGCGTAGACGATCCGGTCTACCGGCGCACCGTCGATGGTGACGCCGCGCATCACGCCCTCGCGGTGCAGCCCCGACCAGGTGGCGGTGCGCTGGGCGGGCTCGTCGGCCGGGTCGACCAGCGCCTCGACCCGGTGGTGGGTGGTCAGCGCGGAGGCGACCTCGCGGCGTACCACGTCGACGTTCTCGCCACGCATCCAGGCGATCCGGGCGACGCCGTCCGCGACGGTCGCCACCTCCACGCTCTGCTCGGGCACGGGGCCAACCCTAGATGATTGAGGCACGGGTCTCGCACGCTGCGCGACCCTCGGCATCCACGCTCGCGGCGTTGCCAACGCTCGACAGGCACCCAGCCTGCCTTCGCGCCGGCGCCTTGCGAGCGCGGCGCCGAGCGCCGCTCGCCGCACGATCCCCGTGCATCAATCATCTAGGG
>NZ_JASGDQ010000003.1:0-17748 GCF_047607185.1 Nocardioides sp.
AGTGCAGGCTTGGCCCCTGCACTTCTGCCGACTCGCGCCCCCTCAGACCTGCACTTCTGCCGACTCGGGCCTTCTCAGACCTGCACTTCTGCCGACTCGCGCCTCCTCGTGGTTAACAAAACACCCTCTTCGGGTATAGAAGTGAGGTAGGTCACAGACGATCACTCGGGGAGGGCATATGTCTCGAACGCGGCGAGTGTGTTGCGGTGCGCTGGCCGCGGTAGCGGCCTCGGCCACGCTGGCCGCCTGCGGCTCCAGCTCCGGCAAGCCCGAGTTGATCTGGTACGTCAACCCCGACGGCGGCGGCCAGGCCGACCTGGCGGAGGCGTGCAGCACCGACGACTACAAGATCACCACTCAGCAGCTGCCGCAGGACGCCAGCCAGCAGCGGATCCAGCTCGCCCGCCGGCTCAACGCCCATGACGACGCCATCGACCTGATGAGCCTCGACCCCGCATTCACCGCGGAGTTCGCCAACGCCGGCTATCTCGCCGAGATCCCCGAGGACCTGCAGGCCCAGCTCACGGACCAGTCCTTCCAGGGCGCGGTCGACGCCTCCACCTGGGACGACCAGCTGGTGGTGGCGCCGTTCTGGTCCAACACCCAGGTGCTGTGGTACCGCAAGTCGGTCGCCGAGAAGGCCGGCCTCGACATGAGCCAGCCGGTCACCTGGGACCAGATCATCGACGCCGCCGTCCAGACCGGCACCAAGGTCGCGGTGCAGGCCAACAAGTACGAGGGCTACGTCGTCTGGATCAACGCCCTGATCGCGGGCGCCGGCGGCGACATCGTCAGCGACGTCACCGCCGGGGCGGATGCGAAGATCGACGTCGACTCCGACGCTGGGAAGGCCGCCGCCACGGTGATCCAGAAGCTCACCCACAGCGAGGCGGCGCCGGCCGACCTCTCGATCGCCCAGGAGGGCCAGTCGGGGGCCACCTTCGCCGGCAGCACGGGCGCCTTCCTGACCAACTGGACCTACATCTACGGCGCCGACAGCGAGACCATGGGCGACGACCTCGGCTGGGCCCGCTATCCCGAGACGGTCGAGGGCGAGGACTCCCGTCCGCCGTACGGCGGCATCGGCATCGGCATCAGCCGCTACTCCTCCCACGTCGATCTGGCGATGCAGGCCGTCGAGTGCCTGACCTCGCCGGAGAGCCAGGGGAAGTACGCCGTCGCCGAGGGCAACATGCCGGCCAGCTCGGCGGGCTACGCCTACCCCGAACTCCAGGACAAGTACCCCGCCGACCTGCTCCAGCTCTTCCAGGACAGCGTCGACGCCGCGGCGCCACGGCCGGTGACGCCGTACTGGAGCGACATCTCCAGCGCGATGCAGTCCACCTGGCACCCGGCCAGCTCGGTCAACGACGAGACGCCGGCGAAGTCCGCGAAGTTCCTCGATGACGTGCTGCACGGAAGGAGCCTGCTGTGACCGCCGTACCCGTGCCCCGCAACGCCGCGGCGGCGACCGATCGGGCGGTCGCCGAGAACCGGCTGGGCCGGCGACTGGTGGCGCCCGCCGTGGTGGTGATGCTCATCGTCACCGCCTGGCCGATGATCCAGGCGCTCTACCTGTCGCTGTTCCGCTATCGGCTGACCACCCCCGACGACAAGGCGTTCGTCGGCATCGACAACTACCTCACGGTGCTGGGCGACTCGCTGTTCTGGAAGGACACCCTCAACACCGTGATCATCATGGTGGTCAGCGTCGCCGTCGAGCTGGTCATCGGCTTCGTCTTCGCGATGGTGATGCACCGGGTGATCTTCGCCCGCGGGATCATCCGCACCTCGATCCTGATCCCCTACGGCATCATCACCGTGGTCTCGGCGTTCGCCTGGCAGTTCGCGTTCAGCCTCAACAACGGCTTCGTCAACGGCTGGTTCGGCTGGCTGCCCGGCATCGGCGCGGACACCAACTGGTTCGGCAGCCACTGGCCGGCGATGTTCGCGATCATGGTCTCCGAGATCTGGAAGACCACGCCGTTCATGTCGCTGCTGCTGCTCGCCGGCCTCTCCCAGGTCTCCGAGGACATGCTTGAGGCGGCCCAGGTCGACGGCGCCACCTGGTGGCAGCGGCTGTGGAAGGTGATCATCCCCAACATGCGCGCGGCCATCATGGTGGCGGTGCTGTTCCGGGCGCTGGACGCCTTCCGGATCTTCGACAACATCTATGTGATGACCAAGGGCGCCCAGGACACCGAGTCCTCCTCGTTCCTGACCTATCGCCAGGTGATCGAGCAGTTCCAGCTCGGACTGGGCTCGGCGCTGTCGGTGCTGCTGTTCCTCACCGTGCTGCTGCTGGCGTTCCTCATCGTCAAGCTCTTCCGGGTCGATCTGGCCCGGGCCCGAGGGGAGGCGTGATGGCCCGCACCACCACCAAGTCGACGATCGGCACCTGGGTCGGCTTCATCGTCATCCTCGTCTGGTGCCTGCTGCCGGTGGTCTGGATCCTGTCGCTCTCCCTCAAGCCACTGGCCGAGACCAATGCCGGCAGCCCGCAGTTCCTGCCGAAGGACGCCACGCTGCAGAACTACCGCGACATCCTGCAGAACCACGACTTCCTCTACGCGCTGCTCAACTCCTTCGGCATCGCGGTCATCGCCACGGTGCTCTCGGTCATCTTCGCGACCCTGGCGGCGTACGCCATCGCCCGACTGGACTTCAAGGGCAAGCGGCTGGTGCTCTCCCTGGCGCTGGCGATCGCGATGTTCCCGGTGGTCTCGCTGGTGGGGCCGCTGTTCGACATGTGGCGCACCTTCCACCTGTTCAACACCTGGCCGGGCCTGATCGTCCCCTATATGACCTTCACGCTCCCGCTGGCGATCTGGACCCTGTCGGCGTTCTTCCGGGAGATCCCGTGGGAGATGGAGCAGGCCGCCCAGGTCGACGGCGCGACTCCGTGGCAGGCCTTCCGCAAGGTGATCGTGCCGCTGGCCGCGCCCGGGGTCTTCACCGCCGCGATCCTGACCTTCTTCTTCGCCTGGAACGAGTTCGTCCTGGCGATCTCGCTGACCTCGACGACCTCGGCGCGCACGGTCCCGGCGCAGATGTCGTTCTTCGTCGGCAGCGACCCGTTCAACCCGCCCTACGGCCAGCTCGCGACGGCCTCGGTGATCGTCACGATCCCGATCGTCATCATCGTCCTGCTCTTCCAGCGCAAGATCGTCGCCGGACTCACCTCCGGCGCAGTGAAGGGGTGACCCCATGGCGTCCATCACCATGAACCACATCGTCAAGCAGTACGGCGACGGCTTCCCGGCCGTCAACGACGTCTCGATCGACGTCGCGGACGGGGAGTTCATGATCCTCGTCGGGCCGTCGGGCTGCGGGAAGTCGACGCTGCTGCGGATGATCGTCGGCCTGGAGGACATCACCTCCGGCGACATGCTCATCGGCGACCGCCGCGTCAACGACCTGGCGCCACGCGACCGCAACCTGGCGATGGTGTTCCAGAACTACGCCCTCTATCCCCACCTGACGGTCTACGAGAACATCGCCTTCCCGCTGCGGCTGGCCGGTGTCTCGGAGGCCGAGGTCGACCGGCAGGTGCGGGAGGCGTCCGACACCCTCGAGCTCAACGAGCACCTCGACCGCAAGCCCAGCAACCTCTCCGGCGGCCAGCGGCAGCGCGTGGCGATGGGGCGGGCGATCGTGCGCAACGCCGACGCCTTCCTCTTCGACGAGCCGCTGTCCAACCTGGACGCGAAGCTGCGCGGCCAGATGCGCACCGAGATCGCCCGGCTGCAGAAGCGGCTGGGCATCACCACCGTCTACGTCACCCACGACCAGACCGAGGCGATGACGCTGGGCGACCGGGTCGCGGTGCTCAAGCGCGGGGTGCTGCAGCAGCTGGCGACCCCACGCGAGCTCTACGACAACCCGGGCAACCTCTTCGTGGCCGGCTTCATCGGCTCGCCGCCGATGAACTTCCTGCCCGCCACCGTCGAGGGCACCACGCTCAAGCTGCCCTTCGGTGAGATCGAGCTCCCCGCGGAGCGGGCCGAGCGCGCGGCGGGCCGCGGCCTGCTGATCGCGGGCATCCGGCCGGAGAGCTTCGCCGAGGCCTCTGCGCCGCACGCCCGGGAGGTCTCCGACGCCAACACCTTCGACGCGACCATCGACGTGGTGGAGTGGCTCGGCAACGAGACCTACGCCTATCTGCCCTTCGAGGCGCCGCCGGAGGTCCTCCAGCAGCTCCAGCAGCTGGAGCAGGAGCTCGACGGCGAGGTGGTGCGCACCCAGCTGGTGGTCACCCTCGACGGCGCCAGCGAGGTGAAGTCGGGCGACACGGTGAAGATCTGGGTCGACGCGGCGAAGGTCCATCTCTTCGACCCGGCGACCAGCGAGAGCCTGACCGTCGACCTGGCCAAGGCCGGCAAGATCCCCGGCCTGGCCGACACCGTGTCGTAGTCACCGACGCCACAGGCTGCGCTTGCCGCGCAGCTGCTTGCGCTCGACCGACACGCCGCCCCAGATGGCCAGGCCCTTGACCCGGATCGTCGGGGAGTCGGCGGTGAGCTGCGGGTGCACCAGGCCCGACGGCCCGCTGTAGCCGCCCATGATGCCGGTGCCCTCGACCACGACGTTCTGATCCGGACCGACGATGACGGTGCCGCCGCCCATGAACGCGTTGATGATGACGACCACCTCGCGGGTGGCGAAGACCGCCTCGCGGTAGTCGAGGGTGGTGCCGCCCATGAAGCAGTTGACGGTCATCGCGACCGGCGGGGTCCAGACGCCGCCGCGGTCGAGTCCGCTCATGATCGCCAGGTGCGACTCCGAGGGAACGACCAGCGGCGAGCCGGAGCGCTGCGCGTCGGCCGGCAGGTGGTTGTCGGCGGGCAGGTCCATGGTGATCGGCACCAGGTCGCCGTACGTCTTGGCTTGATGGGTCGCCTCGATCCGCTGGTCGAGCTCGTCGATGGTGATGCGGCCCTCCCCCGCCGCCTGGCGCAGGATCTCCTCGACCCGGAACCGGTCCTGGTCGGAGATCCGCAGCCGCGAGGGGTCAGGGGTGCTCACGGCGGCAAGCGTAGTCGGGATTACGCTTGCGATTCGTGGCGACCACTCCTGATTTCTCCTATTCGGACCTGCTGCCGGCGCATCACGACGACACCCCCTACCGGCTGGTGACGGCCGAGGGTGTCGCCACCTTCGAGGCCGATGGCCGCACCTTCCTCAAAGTGGAGCCCGAGGCGCTGCGGCGGCTCGCCTACGAGGCCATCCACGACATCCAGCACTACCTGCGGCCCGCGCACCTGGCGCAGCTGCGCAAGATCATCGACGACCCCGAGTCGTCGGGCAACGACCGCTTCGTCGCGCTCGACCTGCTCAAGAACGTCAACATCTCCGCGGGCGGCATCCTGCCGATGTGCCAGGACACCGGCACCGCGATCGTGATGGGCAAGAAGTCCGAGGGCGTGCTCACCGGCGCCGACGACGGCGAGGCGATCGCCCGGGGGATCTACGACGCCTACACGAAACTCAACCTGCGCTACTCGCAGATGGCGCCGATCAGCACGTACGACGAGGTGCCGACCGGCAACAACCTCCCCGCCCAGATCGAGCTCTACTCCACGCCCGGCACTGGCGCGCCGGAGTATCACTTCCTGTTCATGGCCAAGGGCGGCGGCTCGGCGAACAAGTCGTTCCTCTACCAGGAGACCAAGGCCATCCTGAACCCGTCGCGGCTGCTGGCCTTCCTGGACGAGAAGCTGAAGTCGCTGGGCACGGCCGCCTGCCCGCCGTACCATCTCGCCGTCGTCATCGGCGGCACCAGCGCCGAGCACACGCTGAAGACCGCCAAGCTGGCCTCCGCGCACTACCTCGACCACCTGCCGACCGAGGGCGACCGCTCGGGCCATGGCATCCGCGACCCGAAACTGGAGGAGGAGATCTTCAAGCTGACCCAGTCCTTCGGGATCGGCGCCCAGTTCGGCGGGAAGTACTTCTGCCACGACGTCCGCGTGGTCCGGCTGCCCCGTCACGGCGCCTCGCTGCCCGTCGCGATCGCGGTGTCCTGCTCGGCCGACCGCCAGGCGCTCGGCAAGATCACCCCCGAGGGCGTCTTCCTCGAGCAGCTGGAGACCGACCCGGCGCGCTACCTCCCCGACACCACCGAGCAGCACCTCATCGCCGGCGGCGAGGTCGTGCCGATCGACCTGACGATGCCGATGTCCTCGATCCTGGCGGAGCTGTCCAAGCACCCGGTGAAGACGCGGCTCTCGCTCACCGGGCCGCTGGTGGTGGCGCGCGACATCGCGCACGCCAAGATCAAGGAGCGGCTCGACGCCGGCGAGTCGATGCCGTCCTACCTCAAGGACCACCCGGTCTACTACGCCGGCCCGGCCAAGACCCCGGAGGGCTACGCGTCGGGCTCGTTCGGGCCGACCACGGCCGGCCGGATGGACTCCTATGTCGACCAGTTCCAGGCCGCCGGCGGCTCCATGGTCATGCTCGCCAAGGGCAACCGCTCCAAGGTGGTGGCCGAGGCCTGCGGCAGGTACGGCGGCTTCTACCTCGGCTCCATCGGCGGACCCGCCGCCCGGCTGGCGCAGGACTGCATCAAGTCGGTCGAGGTGCTGGAGTACCCCGAGCTCGGTATGGAGGCGATCTGGAAGATCGAGGTCGAGGACTTCCCCGCCTTCATCGTGGTCGACGACAAGGGCAACGACTTCTTCACCGACCCCTCCGGGACGACCACCATCCCGATGACCGGCATCCGGGTCCGCTCCGCGCAATAGCGGGCGTCATCGGAGGTGGCTGCCTGGGCGACCGGCTCGTAGGACGTCGCTCGCAGCGCGCGCTGATCAGGATCGGGACGCGAGCAGACCGCTGATCACCGCTGCGCCGGTCTCGGCGTCGTCCACGGTGACAGCGAGGTCGGTGCTGCCGCGGCGGTGCAGCACGATGCCGGGGCCGCGGCGGATCACGATCGCCGAGCCCCGCCGGCTCAGCCGGTGGCCCCAGCCACCCCACCTGATCGGCTCGATCTCCTCCGCCGCGGCGCCCTCGATCCGCTCGATCCGGGTCCGGAACGCCGGCCAGGGCATCCCTCCCAGCCGCGCCACCACGCCGTCGTTGTCGACCCGTACGTCGACCCGGCGGCACCACCCGAGGGCGAGCCCGGCGACCAGCAGACTGACCCCGAGCACGAGCAGCGTGCCGAATGCGGCTCCCGAGACCGTCCAGGCGACGGCGAGGAGTACGACGCCGCAGGCCAGCACCACGCCGGCGGCCGACCCGACCGCCCTCGACGTCGCGCTGCCGAGCCACACCACCCGCTCGCCCGGCGCGACCGGGAGGACCGGGGCGTCCTCGGCGGCGGTCTCCGGACGCGGCCCGGGCGGCGTCAGTCGCCACACCAGCAGCCCGGCGGCGAGGCTGGTCAGGACGGCCGGCAGCAGGTGCGTCGCGCCGGAGCGGATCTCCCGCGGGTCGGCGACGCCGCGCGCCGAGAGCAGGGTGTCCACGCCGATCACCGCGAAGAGCCAGGCGAGACAGCCGAGCAGCCCGGTCACGACGGACGCGCCGGGCACCCGGAGCCTGACGGCGGCGGCCACGCCCACGACTCCCAGCACCACGACCAGCGGCAACAGCCAGCCGACGAAGCCGCCGGCGCTCTGGAAGCCATCGGGCACGCCGTCGAGGCCGAAGTGAGTGGCCAGCCGGTCGGGCAGGTCGTCGCGGACGACCAGCCAGACCGCCACGAGTCCGATCGGGGCGAGCGCCATCGCCGCCGCAGCCGCCAGTCGTCGTACCTGCTGGGTCATGAGCCGACCTTCCTGATCTCGTCGAGCAGCTGCTCGCGGCTGAGTCCGAGCCGGGTCGCGGTGGCGACCAGCTCGCCGATCTGGGCGCGGAGCCTCGCCAGTTGCGAGGTCGCCAGGCCGGTGACGTGGGCGCCGCGGCCACGTCTGAGCTCGACCAGCCCCTCCTCGCGCAGCATGGCGTAGGCCCGCAGCACGGTGTGCATGTTGACGTCGAGCCCCGCCGCCAGCTCTCTGGCGGGCGGCAGCCGGTCGCCCACCCCGAGGGTGCCGTCGGCCAGCTGGCCGCGCAGCTGGCCGGCGATCTGCTCGGCGAGCCCGACCGCCGACGCCGGGTCGACCCTGATCAACATCAGTCATGGGCCACTCGATCGGTCGCAGGATGCCCGACACGCCGACTTGAGGCGTGTCGTGCCGGCCTGCCGCCCCGCGCCGTGGCCCCTAGACAACGCGGCAGGCGAGCCGGCGAAGCTCCTCGACCACCGATCGAGGGGCGAGCACGACCTGGCGCCAGGTGTAGCGCAGCACGATCCAGTCGGCGAGCACCAACTGGTTGTAGCGGCGACAGTCCCGCTCGAAGGCCACTCGGTCGCCGTGGAACTCCCAGGAGTCGGCCTCCAGCGCAATGCCTCGCAGCGGGTCGGCGACGTCGACGTGGAAGGGACCGATCTCCCACTGTGGCACCACGTCGAGACCTGCCTCGATCGCGAGCCCACGGAGCATCGACTCGAACGGGTTGGCCGCCCGGGCGTCGGCAAGGGCGACGACGCGGCGGACCTCTGCCTCGTTGCCGCGACACCAGTGGGCGGCCGCTTCGTCGAGCTGCCGCCATGTGACGGCGCCGTGCCGCAGCGCCGAGTCGGCGACCGCCAGGGCCTCGGCGAAGGGCAGGTCGCGCGCACAGAGCAACACGGTCAGCACCGGGGAGGTGGCCAGGCCGTCGACCTCGCCGGGGCGCGGCACCAGCTCCCAGGTCTCCGGGCGAGCCAATGACAGCGGCGGGCGCGTTCCCGGCGGGACGATGAGCTGCGGCCACTGTGTCGGGAGGGCCACCTCCCAGCCATGGTGCGTGGCTGCGCTGAGATGGCTCAGATGACCACCGAGCTCCCGCGCTGCGGTCAGCCCCAGGTCCCCACCGGGCAGGGCGTAGCGGCCTCGGCACACGCGGACGACCAGGCCCTTGTCGAGCGCGACGCGCAGCTGTTTGCGGGAGACGGACGTCAGCAGGGCGCGGTACGACGAGATCCCGCCCAGCTCCGTCAGCGCGCTCACCACGTCCACCCGGCGAGCGTCCCAACGGCCACTGATGCCGGCAACTCGTTCTCCACAGGGGCCACAACCACGGCCTCGGAGACGACGACACGCAGACGACGTACGGCGTGTCGCACGTCGGCGAGCGTCCGCGTGGCCCCTTGAGAGACTGACCCCATGGAGGAACTGGCCCGAGCTGAACGGAGTGATCGTGAACCAGGAATTCCGCATCGAGCACGACAGCATGGGTGACGTCCGGGTGCCGAAGGACGCCCTGTGGCGGGCGCAGACCCAGCGCGCGGTGGAGAACTTCCCGATCAGCGGCACCCCGCTGGAGCCCGCGCTGATCCACGCCATCGCGCGCGTGAAAGCCGCCGCGGCCCGGGTCAACGCCGATCTTGGCGTGATCACCCGCGAGCAGGCCGACGCGATCGACGCGGCGGCGGAGATGATCGCCGTCGGGGAGTACGACGACCAGTTCCCGATCGACGTGTTCCAGACCGGCTCGGGCACCTCCTCGAACATGAATGCCAACGAGGTGATCGCCTCGCTCGCCGCCCGCGAGGGGGTGACCGTGCACCCCAACGACCACGTCAACGCCTCGCAGTCCTCCAACGACACCTTCCCGACCGCCATCCATGTCGCGGCGGCGGTCGCGGTGACCTCCCAGCTGCTGCCGGCGATCGACGTGCTCGCCTCGTCGCTGTCGCGCAAGGCGACGGAGTTCGCCGGGCTGGTGAAGTCCGGCCGCACCCACCTGATGGACGCCACGCCGGTGACGCTGGGGCAGGAGTTCGGGGGCTATGCCGCGACGGTGCGCTATGCCGCCGAGCGACTGGACGCCGTACTCCCCCGGGTGCGGGAGCTGCCGCTGGGCGGCACCGCGGTCGGCACCGGGATCAACACCCCGGCCGGCTTCCCCCAGGCGGTGATCACCGCGCTGTCGCAGGCCACCGGGCAGCCGTTCACCGAAGCCCGCAACCACTTCGAGGCCCAAGGCACCCGCGATTCGCTGGTCGAACTCTCCGGCGTGCTGAAGACGCTGGCGGTGGGCCTGATCAAGATCAACAACGACCTGCGCTGGATGTCGTCGGGGCCGACCACCGGCCTGGCCGAGATCCACCTGCCCGACCTCCAGCCCGGCTCGAGCATCATGCCCGGCAAGGTCAATCCGGTGCTGCCCGAGGCGACCCTGATGGTCGCCTTCCAGGTGATCGGCAACGACGCGGCGGTCACCGCCGCCGGCGCCTCCGGGGCGTTCGAGCTCAACGTCGCCATGCCGGTCATCGCTCGCAATGTGCTGGAGTCGATCCGGCTGCTGTCAGCCTCGATGACGGTGCTGGCGGAGCGGACCATCGGCGGCATCGCCGCCGACGCCGACCGGCTGCGTGCCTACGCCGAGTCCTCGCCGAGCATCGTCACGCCGCTGAACAAGTACGTCGGCTACGAGGCAGCGGCGAAGATCGCCAAGCAGGCGTTGGCCGACGGCGCCACGATCCGCGAGACCGTGATCAAGCTCGGGTACGTCGAGCGCGGGGACCTGACCCTGGAGCAGCTCGACGCCGCCCTCGACCTGATGTCGATGACCCACCCCTAATCTCTGAAGGTCCTGGAAGTTGGCCGGTTCTCAGACCAGCACTTCTGCCGACTCGCGCCCTAGTACCAGCCGTGGCTCTGGGAGTGCCCCCAGGCGGCACAGGGCGAGCCGTAG
This sequence comes from Nocardioides sp., assembly GCF_047607185.1. Classification (GTDB taxonomy): domain Bacteria; phylum Actinomycetota; class Actinomycetes; order Propionibacteriales; family Nocardioidaceae; genus Nocardioides. Next base: position 10,735 of record NZ_JASGDQ010000003.1, read on the forward strand.
CGGGCCTGGATGTAGCCCAGACCCCACTTGATCTGCGTGACCGGGTTGGTGGCCCAGTCGGCGCCGACGGAGGCCATCTTCGAGCCGGGCAGCGCCTGCGGGATGCCGTGGGCGCCGGAGGAGGCGTTGTGGGCCAGCGGGTTCCAGTGGGACTCGCGCTCCCACAGCTTGTCCAGGCAGTCGAACTGCGAGGACGACCAGCCGTAGTCGGCGAGGAGCGCGCTGGCGATCGCCTTCGGGTCGCCCGTGGCGGCATCGACGGTCTCGCTGATCGCCTGGACCTCGGTCTGCGCGGCGGCGGCGAGGGCCGCGGCCTTCTCCGGGTCGGCGGCCTCACGGCGGTCGCTGCGCGAAACCGGCGCCTCCCGCCGTACGACGTCGGCGGACTGCGAGGACCACGCCGGGGCGCTCACCGTGGCGGCCACGACCGAGGCGTCGCCAGACCCGGCGGCGACGCCACCGACCACGACGGCTGCCGTCGCCGCGGCGGCAAGGCCTCCGATGGCGACGACCGCCCGAACCGCCTTCCGGGGTGCGTCGATCGTCGCGTGCCGATGCCTCGGCGCGGCGTGCTTCGACAACTTCTCACCCTTGGGGTCGGTGGGACGGACCCGCCCACCTTGCCCGATCCGGCGCGGCCTCGCAAAAGAAACACGACGTTCTCGACGACCAGTTGAGCACACCAGTCACAACAGCCCCACAAGCCCCAGTAAACGTCATCCGACCCGGCTGGGTCGGATGACGTTGGGCGAGGGTCAGAGCACCGAGGACTCCAGCATCTCGGTGACCAGCGCGGCGATCGGCGAGCGCTCGGAGCGGGTCAGCGTGACGTGGGCGAAGAGCGGGTGGCCCTTGAGCTTCTCGACCACCGCGACCACCCCGTCGTGGCGGCCGACCCGGAGGTTGTCGCGCTGGGCGACGTCGTGGGTGAGCACCACCTTGGAGTTGGCGCCGATCCGGGAGAGCACGGTGAGCAGCACGTTGCGCTCCAGCGACTGGGCCTCGTCGACGATGACGTAGGCGTCGTGCAGCGAGCGGCCGCGAATATGGGTCAGCGGCAGCACCTCGAGCATCCCCCGGTCGAGGACCTCGTCGATGACCTCCTGAGAGGTCATCGCGCCGAGGGTGTCGAAGACCGCCTGCGCCCAGGGCCCCATCTTCTCGGCCTCGGAGCCGGGCAGGTAGCCGAGTTCCTGGCCACCGACGGCGAACAGCGGCCGGAAGACGACCACCTTCTTGTGCTGACCGCGCTCCAGCACCGCCTCGAGCCCTGCGCACAGCGCCATCGCCGACTTGCCGGTGCCGGCGCGGCCGCCGAGGGAGACGATGCCGACCTCGGGGTCGAGCAGCATCTCCAGGGCGATCCGCTGCTCGGCCGAGCGGCCGTGGACGCCGAACGCCTCCCGGTCGCCGCGAACGAGGTGGACCATCTTGTCGGCGCCGACGCGGCCCAGTGCGGTGCCGCGGTCGGAGAGCAGCACCAGACCGGTGTGGCAGGGCAGGTCGCGGGCCTGGTCGAGGTCGAGCACGCCGTCGTCGTACAACTCGTCGAGGTCGGCGGAGGTGACGTCGAGCTCGGCCATGCCGGAGTAGCCGGGGTCGGAGTCGGAGATGGCCTCGGCGCGGTACTCCTCCGCCTCCAGGCCGACCGCGGAAGCCTTGATCCGCAGCGGCAGGTCCTTGGAGACGAGTACGACGTCGGCGCCCTCGGCAGCGAGGTTCTTGGCGACCGCGAGGATGCGGGTGTCGTTGTCGCCGAGCCGGAAGCCGGAGGGCAGCGCCATCGGATCGGTGTGGTTGAGCTCGACGCGCAGCGAGCCGCCCTCCTCGCCGACCGGGACCGGCTCGTCGAGCCGGCCGTGGCGGACCCGGAGATCATCGAGGGCGCGCAGCGCGGCGCGGGCGAAGAAGCCCAGCTCGGGGTGGTGCCGCTTCCCCTCCAGCTCGGTGATGACGACGACCGGGAGGACGACCTCGTGCTCGGCGAACCGCCTGAGCGCGCCCGGATCGGCGAGCAACACGCTGGTGTCGAGGACGTAGGTCTTGACGGTCCGCTTCTTCTTGGCCTGAGCCGGCACGCGGTTCACCCCTCACGGACCGCAGACAGGCACCCCGTGCCCGGTCCTCACTCAACGCAGGTGGACCGGGAGGATGCCCGAAGACCGGGGTGCCGGCCTCCTTCGACACGACGCACCTGAGTGTGCCGAGTCATCTGGTCGTGAGTCTTCACGAACGGGCCTCCCGATGTGGCGAGCTTCCCCGCTCGCCACACTCGGAAAGTACGCCGTGACCATGTCACCAGGTGGCGACACGCCCGTGTCGTGCGTGAACTCTTCGTTTCGGGATTGGGTCGCCAGGAGCCACTACAGGCCCAGCCGGCGGTCGCGCAGCGCGTAGGCCCGCAGCGCCCGCAGGAAGTCGACCCGCCGGAAGTCGGGCCAGTAGGCCTCGCAGAAGTAGAACTCGCTCTTGGCCGACTGCCACAGCAGGAAGCCACCCAGCCGCTGCTCGCCGCTGGTGCGGATGACCAGGTCGGGATCGGGCTGGCCGGCGGTGTAGAGATGGTCGGCGATGTGCTCGACGGTGACCTCCTGAGCGAGTTCCTCCAGCGAGGTGCCCTTGACGGCGTGCTCGGCCAGCAGGGAGCGGACCGCGTCGGCGATCTCGCGCCGTCCGCCGTACCCCACCGCGACGTTGACCAACATGCCGTCCACGTCGCGGGTGGCCTCCTCGGCTGCCTTCAGCCGCTCGGCGGTGGAGGCGGGCAGCAGGTCCAGGGCGCCGACCGGGTGCAGCCGCCACCGACGCTGGTCGACGAGAGAGTCGACCGCCTCCTCGATGATCTGCAGCAGCGGCTCAAGCTCGGCCGGGGGCCGATTGAGGTTGTCGGTGGACAGCAGCCACAGCGTGACCACCTCGATGCCCACCTCCTCGCACCAGGTCAGCAGCGGCTCGATATTGGCGGCGCCGGCGCGGTGGCCGTGGGCGGTGTCGCGCCCGACCGCCTTGGCCCAGCGACGGTTGCCGTCGAGCATGACCCCGACGTGCTTGGGGAGGCTGCCACCCGGAAGCCTGCGGAGCATGCGCGCCTCGTAGGCGGGGTAGAGCACCTTGCGGAGCCCGCGCTTCCAATCGGCCACGGCCACCAAGAGTAGACCCGGATTCGCCCTGACTTCACCGAACGGCGGGTAATCTCGGGGCATGAGCGACCCGATGTCGACCAGGCTGGAGCGGGGCAGGGAGGCGGTTCGCGACTTCGCGGACGCCGTCTCCGACACCTTTGCCGAGGTCAAGCCGAAGCTGCGCGGCTGGCTCCACGCCGGCATCGCGCCGCTGGTGCTGGCCGCCGGCATCGTGCTCGTCGTACTGGCGCCCGACGGCGCTCCGAAGGTCGGCGCCACCGTCTACACCACCACGGCCCTGCTGGTCTTCACCGTCTCGGCGGTCTACCACCGCGGCCACTGGGGACGGCGCGCACACGCGTTCCTCAAGCGGTGGGACCACGCCAACATCTTCCTGCTCATCGCCGGCTCCTACACGCCGTTCACGCTGCTCCTGCTCGACGGCTCCACCCGGGTGGCGCTGCTCTCGACCGTGTGGGCCGGGGCGGTCCTCGGCTGCCTGTTCCGGATCTTCTGGAACGACGCCCCCCGCTGGCTCTACGTGCCGATCTACCTCGCGATGGGGTGGGCGGCGATCTTCTTCATCCCCGCCTTCTTCAGTGGCGCCACCGCGCTCGGCTTGGGCATCGGCATCGCCGTCTTCACCCTGATCTGCGTCGGCGGTGTGCTCTACACCCTCGGCGGCGTGGTCTACGGCACCAAGTGGCCCGACCCGTCGCCGCGCTGGTTCGGCTTCCACGAGGTGTTCCACGGCTTCACAGTGCTGGCCTTCGCCGCCCACTACACCGGCGTGTCGATCGCGACCTACGCGCTGCGCTGAGCCAGGTCGGCGGGGTCGGTCACCGGGCGCTCGCAGACGAAGCCACGGCAGAGGTACGCCGCCGGGCGGCCGTCGACCTCGGTCCGGCCCGCCAGCAGCGGGATGTCGTCGCGGGGCCCGTCGGTTACCAGCACGACCGCGCCGGGGCGGCGCCGGGCGGCCGCGGCGAGCGCGTCGCGGGCCGGGCCCGGGGATCCGACGACGGCGATCTCCTCGGGCCCGTCGGCCATCGTGATCGCCGCCGCCAGCAGCCAGCCGGCGAACCTCGGCGCCCGCTCGATCAGCCCCGCCGCACTGCCGAGCGCGGCCTCGGCGGCGTCGCGGTAGCGGCCCTCGCCAGTCACCGCGTGGGCGGCGACCAGGGCATGGATCATCGCGCTGGTGCCGCTCGGCGAGGCGTTGTCGCCCGGGTCGCGGGGCCGGGTCAGCAGCGCCTCGGCGTCGGCGGCGGTGTCGTAGAAGCCGCCGTCCTCGGCCCGGAACAGCGTCAGTGCCGTGTCGAGCAGCGCGGTCGACCGGCGCAGCCAGACCGGGTCGCCGGTCGCCTGGAGCAGGTCGAGGAAGGCGGTCGCCACCAGCGCATAGTCCTCCAGCACCCCGGCATGACGGCCGGCCATGCCGTCGCGGGAAACCCGCAGCAGCCGGTCGCCGTCGAGGTGGAGGCCGGCCAGCAGCTCGCCGGCCACGACCGCCGCGTCGACGTACCTCTGCTCGTCCAGACGCAGGCCGGCGGCCACCAGGCCGCTGATCGCGAGCCCGTTCCAGGCGGCCACGACCTTGTCGTCGCGGGCCGGCCGGACGCGTTGCTCGCGTGCCTCTCGGAGTCGCGTCCGCACCGATCTCAGCCGCTCCGAGTCGGGCTCATGTCTCAGTTGGAGGGTCGACGCACCGTGTTCGAAGGTGCCCTGCTCGGTCACCTCGAAGACCTCGGCGGCCCAGTGGCCGTCATCCTCCCCCAGCGCCTCGACGAGCTGCGCGGGCGTCCAGACGTAGAACACACCCTCGCTGCTGTGCCCGTCGGCGTCGAGGCTGTCGGCGTCCAGCGCGGAGGCGAAGCCGCCCTCGGCGGTGCCCAGCTCGCGGAGCATCCAGTCGGCCGTCTCCCGGGCGACCCGGTCCCCCAGCGGCGTCCCGAGCCGGGCGTAGAGGCCGAGCAGCTGGCCGTTGTCGTAGAGCATCTTCTCGAAGTGCGGCACCACCCAGCCCCGGTCGACGCAGTAGCGTGCGAAGCCGCCGCCGAGCTGGTCGTAGAGCCCGCCCCGGGCCATCGCCGCCACGGTCCGGTCGAGCATCTGCCGTGCCCGGGTGTCGGGGCCGCGGTAGCGCCGCAGCGCCTCCAGCACCATGGTCGGCGGGAACTTCGGCGCTCCCCCGAATCCGCCGGCGAGCGGATCGAACTCGTCGGCCAGCCGCCCCACGGCGGCGTCGACCAGCTGCGGCGTCACCGGGCCGGCCGGCAGGGTCGCGGCGGCCGAGAGCTGCGCCCGGACCTGCCCCGCGATCCGTCGTACCTCCCCTTGTTGGTCGGCCCACGCCGTCGCGAGCGCCTCCAGCACCTGCCGAAACGACGGCTGCCCGTGTCGCGGCCGGTCCGGGAAGTAGGTGCCCGCGAAGAACGGGTCGCCGTCGTGATCGAGCACCACCGTCATCGGCCACCCGCCCTGCCCGGTCATCGCCTGGGTCGCGGCCATGTAGACCGCGTCCACGTCCGGCCGCTCCTCCCGGTCGACCTTGACCGCCACGAAGTGCTCATTGAGGTACGCCGCCAGGGCAGGGTCCTCGAAGGACTCATGGGCCATCACGTGGCACCAGTGGCAGGCGGCGTACCCGACGCTCAGCAGGACCGGCACGTCTCTTGCTCGTGCCTGCGCGAACGCCTCCGGCTCCCACTCCCACCAATCCACCGGATTCTGAGCGTGCTGGAGCAAGTACGGACTTGTCGCGTTGGCAAGACGGTTGGCCATTTCCCTGACTCCGGACGAGTGGCACGTGTATCACTTTGAGCCAAGTGATACACGAGAGTGATACACGAAGCAGATTCGGGCCCGATGGCCACTCACAAGTTGCCCACGCTCCTGGCTCAGGGCAAGCCCCGCACGCTCGGAGGCAGCGCGAGTCCCGCCTCAACGCCCACATCCTGGCCACCATCGGCGGCGTGACCCTCTCGAAGTGGCGGGTCGAGCACAGCCGGCTCGTGATGGAGAAGGGCGCGAAGACGATCTTCTCCCAACGAGGCCGCGAGGACCTGCGCGGCCAGCTCGCCGCGATGCGCAAGCTGGCGTGGCGGCTCAGCTGGCTCGACCGCAGCATCGACCCCCTCGACGGCTTGGAAATCGGGAAAGCCAATGTCCTGCATGGTGCAACGGCGCAGTACGTCGACCCGAGGCTCCGTCCGGAGACGCGACAGGTCAAAGCAATGGCCGACGCCGCCGACCAGCTCTGCAGCCCCGATGGCACCGACCCGCTGCTCACCCGACTCCCGCTGTTCGGCACGAAGATTCGCGTGGCAGGCTTCGGCGGCCTGCGCCTCGGCGAGCAGAACGCGTTGCGCGCCATCGATGTCTTCTTCGAGCACGGCTACGTCCACGTCAACGGCTCATGGATCACCCCGCGCGGTGCCGCCGGATTCCGTGGACCGGTGAAGAACCACACCCTCCACGAGGTGCCACTCCCGAAGTCGCTCCGGCGCGACGAACTCCTCCCCCGGGTCAAGGACTTGCTCGGCCTGCCCGCCAAGGCGTCGCTCCAGCAGGTCGCCAACGCGCAGGAAGAGGCACGCCAACGACGGGCGTCACTGGCTGCAAGCGAGAAGGACCGGAACCTCGCGTGGTGGAACTACCCGGTTGCACCCGAGGACGACCTGTGGCTCTTCGTCGACACCGAGACCGGCCTCCCCGTAAAGCCCGAGGCCCACACCCCGCGCAACAACTTCACCCTGCGCTGGCCGAGGAATAGTCAAGACCTGTGGATGGGCGTGTCACGCGACGTGCTGCTCACCTCCTGATTCGCGGGCGTCGTTGGCGGGCTGTTCGTCGTCTCGTTCGACCAGGACGCCGTTCTTGAAGGTCGCTC
>NZ_JASGDQ010000004.1:0-31196 GCF_047607185.1 Nocardioides sp.
GTCTGAAACCGGCCGAGTCGGCAGAAGTGCGGGTCAGGCACCTGCACTTCTGCCGACTCGGGGCCTGTGGGGCCTGCACTTCTGCCGACTCGCGGCTAGTTGATCTGGCCGATGGGCTCGCGCTTCTCGGCCTGGAAGACGTCCTCCGTGCGGCCCCTGGCCCAGTAGGCGGAGATGGAGAGCGACTCCCGGGGGACCGCCCGCTCTCGTAGGACGCCACGTACCGCCTTGACCGACTCCCGCTCGCCGTGGGCGAACACCTGCGTGCCGGCCGGCCACTCTGACGCCGCGGCGGCGAGGGTATCGCCGGCCACCGCGCGGGCGGCCCACGGCCCGGCGACGCCCTCGTCGCCGTGGGTGACGAAGTCGATGCTCAGCCGCCCGGCGGCGAGGACTCGACACGGAGCACGTGCTGAGGCGGAGCGGGCCGATCCGGTCTTGACATGTGACATCTCCACGCCCGGAATGACGGCGGTCGCGGCCGGGTCGTCGGCACCCGGAGGTCGGCGCTCTGCTCGCTGCCACAATGGACGCGTGAGTGTCCTCAGGTTCGCGGCCGTCTCGGCGGGGGAGTACGACGCCGGCTGGCTGACCGAGGTCGAGCGAGCCCGGCACGACCGGCTCCGGCTGCCTGCCGATCGCGCTGCCTACCTCGCTGCCCACGTCCTGGTCCGCGCCGCTGCCGCCGAGCTGCTGGGCGCCGACCCGGCGGAGCTGGTGCTCGAGCAGCGCTGCCCCGACTGCGAGCGCACCGACCACGGCCGGCCGGCCATCGCCGGCACCGGTCTCCACGTCAGCCTGAGCCACACCCGCGGCTGGGTCGCGGCGGCCGCCGCCGAGCGACCGGTCGGCATCGACGTGGAGCGGATCAGGCCGGTGAGCCCCGGCGTCGTGGCGCGAATGCTGACCGAGTCCGAGCAGGAGTGGCTGTGGCGCCAGCCCGATGCCGACCGCGCCTTCACGCGGCTCTGGGTTCGCAAGGAGGCGCTCGTCAAGGCGGGCGCCGGCCGGCTCGCCGACGCCGGCCGGCTCGACGTACTCGCCGGGGGCGAGCCCGCGGTCCGCATCGCCGATCGAGAGCTCGTCGAGTGGACCGACGGCGACGCCGTCGGTTGCTGGGCGAACTGAGAACGTGTTGGGGAAGTCCTGACCACACAGCGGCTCGCTCGTTTCGGCGCCTGGCGCCCCCTGCGTGGGACGCCGCGCAGCTCACGGCCAGGTCTTCTCAAACACGATGGCGTGAGGTTGGCCTCGCCAACCCGGCCTGACTCCCGGTCATGAGATGACGATGCCCCGCCCTCCCGACGGGGAGAGCGGGGCAGCCGTCGTACCGGGCTACTTCTGGAGCTGCTTCTTGGCCTTCTTCAGCTTCTTCTTGAGCTTCGCGAGCCTCTTCTTCAGCTTCTTGACCTTGGCGGCCTGGTGAGCCTTCTTGGCCTTCTTGATCTGGGCCTTGACCTTCTTGATCTGGGCCTTGATCTTCTTGACCTTCTCGGCCTTCGGGTCGGTCACCGTCGAGGTCACCGGCGTGGTGGTGTCGCCGTCGGTGGTCGTGGTGGCCGACTTCAGGCTGAGCTTCCACACGTGGTTGCCCGAGTTCTTGTCGACGGCGAAGATGTTGCCCTTGCCGTCCTCGTGGACGTGGTTGGTCCGCGGGTAGGGCAGGTTGGCGACCTTGTTGCCGTCGGGGTCGACCACGGTGATCGTCGAGCCGCCGAAGTTGGCGACGTAGGCGAGCCGATTGACCGGGTCGAAGGCGACATTGAGCGCGCCCGCGCCGGTCGGGATCTCGGAGAGCGTCGCGCCGGTGTCGGCGTCGGCGATCACGAGTTCGTCGGTGTTCTGGCTGGCGATGAAGAGCCGGTTGGTCACCTTGTCGTAGGCGATGCCCGAGGCGCCCCGGCCGCTGGCGACGATGCCGTCGACGGTGATATAGGAGACCGTGTTGGTCGTGGTGTCGACCTTGGCGACCTGCTGGCTCGACAGGCTCGGCGAGAACAGCGTGTGGCTGTCGACGTCGAGCTCGAGGCTCATCGGCGAGTAGACGGTGCGCGCACCGGTCGCGATGTCGGTGATCTTCTCGTACTTCGTGCCGTCACCGTCCAGGTCGTCGGCCTCGAAGACGCTGATGTAGCCCTCGCCGGAGGTGCCCTCGCTGGCCGAGGTCACGTAGACCTGCTGCGTGCCGGGGTCGTAGAGGACGTCGCGGGAGTGGGAGACCGAGCCGACCGGCGCGGAGTAGATCGGGTCGAGCGTGGTGCCGTCGTAGACGCTGACTGTGTTCTGGCGGGTGTTGGTGACCCAGACGGTGTCGTGGTCGGCGTCCACGCCGACGCCGTACGGCGCGAGTCGGGCTCCGGTGGTCACGTCAGGCACCAGCGGGGCCCGCTCGGAGTCGAGGACGGCGAGGGTGGCCGGGTCGAGCTTGTAGAGGGTGCCGTCCCACACGCTGTCGGTCTGGTAGGCCGTGGTCGCGTAGAGCGCCTGGGTGGTGGCGTTGTACGCCGTCTGGTACAGGCCGTCGAGGATCGCGCCGTCGGCGGTGCTGATGACGTCGAACTTGTCCGTGCCGAAGGTCGCCGTGCTGGGCGAGACCTTGGCGCTGACGGTGTAGCTGGCGCCGTAGGGCTGGGTCTGCTTTGCCGTGAAGGTCTTGGTGCCCAGGTTGGCCGCGCCGTCCGGGACGTGGATGGTGCCGGTGGCCGCGCCGCTGGCGTCGGCGGTGATGGCGCCGGTCGAGACGGTCACGTCGTCGCCCTCGACCGCCGAGTTCGGGTCCATGGTCACCGAGCCGAAGACGGCGCCCGGCTGGGCATTGGTGATGGTGATGGTGGCGTCGGTGTCGAGCGCGGCACCGGTGATCGCCACTCGGGCGGGCACGGTGACCTGGGCGATGCCGGGGGCGTCGCTGCTGTCGGCCCGGTTGAAGATCAGCTGCCAGTCGCCGGCGGGGAGCGTGGTGCCGACCGCGGCCGTGATGGTCGAGTTGGTGATGGCACCGCTGGCGTCGGCGGTCAGCGTGCCGAGGACGGTGTTGGCGGCGTCGTTGGCCTTGGTGACGGTCACGGACTCGCCGGCCTCGAAGCCGGTGGCGTTGACCGTGACCACGGCGTTGGAGCCGCTGCGACCGCTCGACACCGAGCCGACGGCGGTGATGACGGGCGCCGTCGCCGCGTCGGCGGCGACCTCGAAGTCGTCGGAGTAGCACGACACGGCCGGCGGCTGGCCGAGCACGCGGAGGAAGTGGGGCCCCTCGGCGAACGGGTTGACCGTGGCGTCGTCGATGTCGTCGGGGATGGTGATCGAGCCCGAGACCGAGCCGTCGCCCTGCACCTGGAAGGCGCCGGCGGTGCCGTTGACGGAGGTCGCGGTGCCGGCGTAGCTGTTGCTGGACGACTCCGCGTCGAACTTCACGTAGACGGTCGGGAAGACGCCGGCGCTGCCGACGAAGTCGGTGCCGACGAAGGAGACCGTGGTGCCCTTCGCCAGGGTCGTGGCCGAGGTGATGTAGACGGTCTCGGTGCCGTTGGCGACGGTGCACCCGGGTCCCTCCACGCCACCCGGTCCGGCCTGGGCGGGGGCGACGGCGAGGGCGCTGAGTCCTAGGGCCGAGGCGATCACCGCGGCCGCGCCGCGGCCTAGGTGTCGCACGGTGATGCTGCTCATGTCTCTCCTGTTCGAGCCTGCGGGAGGCAAGCCTTATCTGACTAAGGTAAGGCGACACTAACTTAGATCGGACAAACTGTCGAATGCCCGGCCCGCACAGCGTTCACACCTCGGGGTCGCGGCTGGTGGTGAGCTCGGAGTGGATCGGGGTGTAGTAGGAGCCGATCCACTCCGCCTTCCAGGCCACGTCGTACTGCTGCTCGTTGCAGCCCGGTCGGTAGACCGAGGCGAGCTCGGCGACGATCTGCTCGCGGTGCTTGCGTGAGCCACCAGGGCCGCCGGGGACCTCGTAGTAGGCCACCGAGAGGTCGAGCTTGTTGCCGGCCCGCTTGATCCAGCAGGGCGCGGCGGGGTGCTTGAAGGGGAAGCCCGCCTCGGCGAGGTTCTCGGCCTCGCCGACGTAGATCACGGCCAGCCGGTCCGGCTTGGCCGGATCGGGCTTGTAGAAGACCGCGAAGACGCCGGCGGCCGGCGGCGGGTCCCAGCCGGCGAGCAGTCGCGGCCCCTCGAAGGGGTAGCCGCCCAGGGAGCCGAGCCGGATCATGGCTAGAAGACCACCGGCTCGTCGTCCTCGGCGATGTCCATCTCCTCGCTCATCACGTGGACGTCGGCGACGGGCCAGTCGGGCAGCCCAGCCCTCGCGGCGGCCTCGGTGAGGACGGCCGAGGCCAGCTCGGCGGCGCGGCGCGGACCGTCGGCCACCACCAGCACCTGGGCGCCGTACGACGTCGTGCCCATGCCCGAGGCGATGCCGCCGTGCTCCGCCACGGCATCGGCCAGCTCGACGATCTCCGCGAGCGTGATCTCGCGGTCGCCGTCGGCGCGCACCGAGACACTCCACCGGATCGGGCCGGCGTCGTCGGGATCGAGGTCCTCGTAGGCCATCTATCTCATCTCGCTCAGGGTGTGGGCGAACGCCTCCAGGGAGGCCAGGTCGCGAGCGGGCAGCACCGCGTCGAGGTAGGGCTCGGCGACCCGCATCGCCAGGCTGGCGTGGGCCGCGCCGGCCTGCGGGCTGAGCCAGACGATGCGATGGCACTGTCGCCGGAGCCGCTTCAGGGCCTGCTCCAACACCACCGGGCTGCCCCGGTCGAGGCCGTCGGAGCAGATCACCACGATGCCGCCGCGAGCCACGCCCCGGCGGCCGAAGTCACCCGCGAACGTCTCCAGCGACTCCCCGATCCGGGTGCCGCCGTCGAAGTCGAAGACCCGTTTGGCGGCACGGTCGATGGCGGTGTCGATGCCGCGGTGCCTCAGCTCGGGGGTGATCCTGGTGAGCCGGGTGCCGAAGCAGAAGACCTCCACCCGGGTCGTCGCCCGGCTGGTGATGTGGGCGAACTGCAGCAGGTTGCGGGAGTAGTCGGCCATCGAGCCCGACACGTCGAGGATCAGGGTGAGGGGACGCCGCTTCCGGTCCCGGCGTCGCCAGTACAGCCGGGCGGGCTCGCCGTGGGTCCGCATGGTCTCGCGGACGGTACGGCGCAGGTCGGGCAGCCGGCCGTCCCGTGCCCGTCGGGTGCGTCGGGTGGTGCGCCGGGGCGGGTTGATGCGGATGTGTCGCATGATCCGCCGCAGCGCCAGCAGCTCCTCCTCGGTGCACGCCGAGAACGCCTTGCTCTTCAGCGTCGCCGCGTCCGAGGCGACCAGGCCCAGCACCGCCGCGGACTCCTCCGACGCGCTGCCGCGGTCGGGCTCGGTCTCCGGCATCGCCAGCGTCGCCCAGGCGTCCTCCCGCTGCTGCGGAGACGGCGGCAGCGGCCCGGGTGGCGGCTCCTGGCCGAGGAAGAACTCGCAGAAGACGTCGTGGTACGTCGGCTCCTGGTCGTGACGGGTGACGAGAGTGGTGCGACCGGCCCAGTAGAGGTCCATCAGGTCGGCCGGGTCGAGCTCCGCGACGGCTGCCGAGAAGGTCTGCAGGTCGCCGGTGCCGACGCTCAGCCCCGCCTCGCGCAGCGCCCGGCCGAAGTCGGCGAAGGACCCGACCAGCTCGACCCCGGGGTCAGCCACCGACGACTCGATCCAGGTTGTCGGTGACGAGCTGGAGGTCGTCGTACTCCTTGACCACGCTGCCGAGGGTGTCGACCGCGGCCTGCTGAGTGAGGTCGGAGGCGCCGACCACCTCCAGGCTGCGGACCCAGTCGATGGTCTCCGCGACGCCGGGCGGCTTGGCCATCTCCAGGTCGCGCAGCCGGTTGACCGCCGCGACCACCTTGGCGGTGAGCGCCTCGGCGGCCTCCGGGACGCGCGCCAGCACGATCTCGACCTCGCGCTCGGGGGCGGGGTAGCCGACCCAGTGGTAGAGGCAGCGGCGCTTGAGGGCGTCGTGGAGCTCGCGGGTGCGGTTGGAGGTGAGGATGACCAGCGGCGGCCGCTCCGCCTTGATGGTGCCGAGCTCGGGGATGGTGATCTGGAAGTCGGAGAGCAGTTCGAGCAGGAACGCCTCGAACTCGTCGTCGGCGCGGTCGACCTCGTCGATCAGCAGCACCGCCCGGTCGCCGGCACGCACCGCCGCCAGCAGCGGCCGCTCCAGCAGGAACCGGGGCCCGAACAGCTGGTCCACGGCGCCGTCGTCGGTCAGGCTCGCCTCCGACAGTGCCCGGATCTGCAGCATCTGCTTGGCGTAGTCCCACTCGTAGAGCGCCTGGAAGGTGTCGATGCCCTCGTAGCACTGCAGCCGGATCAGCTGCCGGCCGAGAACGGTGGCGAGGGTCTTGGCGACCTCGGTCTTGCCGACGCCGACCTCGCCCTCCAGCAGGATCGGCCGGCCGAGTCGCAGGCCGAGGAGGAGCGAGGTCGCCAGCCCGCGGTCGGCGAGGTAGCCGCCCTCTCGGAGCGTCGCGGTCAGCTCCGCGACGCCTCCCGCGGCCATCAGGACTTGCCGAAGACCAGGTCGGCCAGCGAGCCGCTGCCGAGCTTGCCCTCCCGGGCCAGCTTCTCGCGCCAGGCCGTGCCCAGGTCGCTGCCCGGCTCGGCCATCCCGTCGAAGGTCACGTGCTTCATGTTGCGGCAGGTCTTCTGCGGTCCGCAGTCCTCGGCGACTGCCCGCTCGGTCTCGAGCTCCTCGGTGCTCCACACGGATCGGAGCACGCTCATCGTCTTGTTCGCACCGTCGGTCATGGCCAGACCTCCTTCACGGGCCAGACTACGCCGGCCGGCGGTTCGGGACCTGGTGTCGTTAAGCGATCGCTTGGGCGTGCGCGGCGATCGCCTCCGCGACGATCGAGACCGCGACCTCGCCGGGCGTGGCGGCGCCGATGTCGAGACCGGCCGGGCCGTGGATCCGGTCGATGCCGGCGTACCCCTCGCTCTCGAGCCAGGTCGCCCGCTCCTGCTGCATCCGGCGCGAGCCGAGCGCGCCGACGTAGCCGGCATCGCCCTCCAGTGCGGCGCCGAGCACGGCGCAGGCCTCCTCGACGTCGTGGCTCATCACCACCACGCTGTCGCGCGGGGTCAGGGTCTGCGCCAGCAGGGTGAGCTGGCTGGGCTGGCCGCTGCGGGTGACCTTCCAGCCGACCGCCGTCGCGACCTGCTCGACGGCGTCGATGATCGGGCCGCGGCCGAGCATGACCAGCCGGGGGAGCGGGCTGAGCACGGTGAGCACCTCGCCGTCGCGCTGGAGCCGGGCCGACCGGCCGGTGGCGAGCAGGTCGTGCGCCTCGGGTTCCTCGGTGACCTCGACGGTGACCACCTCGTCGCCGTCGAGGACGGTGCGCAGGCAGACCGGGTCGCGGTCCACCAGCCGCTGCCACAGCTCGATCGGGAGCCGGTCGGCCGGCACCACCAGACAGGTCACCGCGCCGCCGCGGCCGAGGCCGGCGGCGGTGGCCGCCAGGTCGTCGACGACCAGGTTGACCCGCCGGCCGGAGCCGGCCGTGACGGCCGTGTCGGCCAGCGGGCCGTCGAGCACACCACCGAGCAGGCTGCCGAACCGGCCGCCACCCGGAGTCAGTCCGACCGCCTCGGTCAGGTCCACGTCGGCGCCGAGGTCAGCCTCGACCAGCCAGGCCACGTCCACCCGAGTGCCCGCCCGTAGGCAGGAGACCACCGAGAGCGCGATGTCGAACACGCTGACGAGCGTAGAGCCCGGGCCGTCGGTGCGCGGAGTTACGGTGCAACGCATGTTTCGACTCACCTGATTCTCGGCGTGTGGGTCACCCGAGGGCAGGCGCACTCCGGCAAGATCAAGGCATGACCGCAACGCTCTTCGACGGCACGACCGCTTCGCAGGCGTCGGCGCTCACGGCCGCGTTCTATCCGCGCATCCGCTATATGGGGAGCAAGTACGCGCTCGTGCCGCATCTGGCCGAGGTGTTCGCCGAGGTCGGTGGCAGGACTGCTCTCGACGCTTTCAGCGGCTCCGGCGTCGTCTCCTACCTCCTGAAGCGACAGGGCTTCGAGGTGACGGCCAACGACATGTTGCAGTTCCCTGGGGTGCTCGCCTCGGCCACCGTGGTCAACAACTCCGAGCGCCTGACCGCAGAGGACGTCGAGCGGATCACCGGCCCGGCTGCGGATGATCGAGACTTCGTTGCCTCAACCTTCGACGGCGTGTTCTACGACGCCGAGGACCGGGCCTTCCTCGACTCGGCGTGGAGTCACGTCGCGACGATGGAGGGTGACAGGAAGGCACTCGCGATCAGTGCTCTCGTGCTCTCGGCGGCGCGGAAACAGCCCCGCGGCGTCTTCACGATCACCGGCGACCTGTCGCGCTACGACGACGGACGCCGCGACCTTCGACTCTCCATGCGCGAGCACTTCATCGAGCATGTTGAGACGTACAACGACGCGGTGTTCGAGGGACCGACAGCCCGGGTGACGATGCAGGAGGCGTCGGCCATGGACTCGGGGCCGTACGACCTCGTGTACCTCGACCCGCCGTACGCCCCGCCGAGCGACGACAACTGTTACATCAAACGGTTCCATTTCCTCGAAGGGCTCTCGCGCTACTGGCAGGGCGACACGCTCATGCTCAACACCAACTCGAAGAAGTTGCCCAAGCCGCACACCGGCTACAGCCACCGTCACACGATCGTCGAGGCGTTCCGCGACACCTTCAAGCGGTTCTCTGACTCCGGGGCGATCGTCCTGTCGTATGGCTCGAACGCGCTGCCCGATATGGAAACGATCGTCTCGTTGCTGCGCGAGGTGAAGAGCGACGTGGAGGTGCGAAAGATTCCGCACACGTACCACTACGGCACCCACAAGGCGGTTACCCGCCGCTCGGTGGACGAGTATCTCTTCGTGGCTCGCTGATGCCCGCCGCGATTCCGACGTACGACCAGTACGCCGCCACTCTCTCGCGCATCACGGCGCACGTCGATCCGACCGCGGGAACCCCGGAGTCACTTGCGATCAAGAGTGCTGCCGACTCGCTCGCGGCGTTGCCGACTATCGACCTCGCGACGTTGACGGAGTGGATCGGACAACACCCCAACGACGTGCCGGTGCTGGGCCTTGTCGTGGGACTCTCGCAGGAGAAGGTCAAGAACGCCCTGAAGCAGCACCTCGGCACCTCGGGATGGGTGACGCTTGCCCGAACCGACCCCGGCGCTATCGCGGCCATGCTCGACCATGAGTTTGCTCTGGTCACGAGCCTCGAACTGCAGCGGCACCGCGAATACGCCTTCGGCGACCTGCTCGTGGCCCGAGCCGGGACGCGCGTCAACGCGACCTCGGCGGCGACCGCTGGGAGGCTCGTGGAGGACCGTATCGAGCAGATCGCGGCGGACCTCGGTCTCCCGCTAGGACTGCGGACCCGCTTCGAAGGACGTAACGGGCAGACGGCCCCGTGTGACCTCGCCGTGCCCACTGGTGGAGCGGCTGCGCAGATCGTCGTCGCGGCGAAGGCGTTCGACTCGACGGGCTCGAAGTTGACCGACGCCCTGCGCGAGATTCGCGACATGGCCAACGTTCGGAAGCCGACCCAGTTCGTCATGGCTGTGGTGGACGGGATCGGGTGGCTCAACCGTGCTAGCGATCTCCGCCAGATTCACGCGCTATGGGAAGCCGGGGAGATCGACGGGCTCTACACCCTCAACACACTCGACCAGTTCAAGACCGACTTGGAGCAGGCCGCACGGCTGCGCCACCTCGTCGCGCCATGACAACCGAAGGACTCCTGACATGACACCCTGGGCTTCTCGGCCCTGGAGGTGCCAGAAGGCGGCCATGCGGAGTGCGCGCAACTGCGCTGTTCGCCCTGCCGGCCTCGCGACGCCGGCCGCCTACCGGGCCTGACCGGTCAACCTTCGCTGGGGAAGGCGATCCCGGTCGTCGCGTGGCAGCGGTAGCCGTTGGGCACCCGGTCGAGGTACTGCTGGTGGTAGGGCTCGGCCGGGTAGTAGGTCGGTGCGGGGGCGATCTCGGTGGTGATCGGGTCGAGGTCGCGGCGGGCCAGCTCCTCGCCGTACACCTTCCTCAGCTCTTCGGCGACGGCCGCCTGCTCCGGGGTGGTGTAGTAGATCGCGGAGCGGTACTGCGTGCCCACGTCGTTGCCCTGCCGCATCCCCTGGGTCGGGTCGTGGACCTCGAAGAAGGTCTTGACCAGGTCGGCGTAGGAGACCACGGCGGGGTCGAAGACGATCCGGACCGCCTCGGTGTGGTTGGTGAGGCCGCTGCACACCTCCTCGTACGACGGCCACGGAGTCTCGCCACCCTGGTAGCCGACCGAGGTGGTGTAGACGCCCGGCTGGCGCCAGTAGACCTCCTCGGCGCCCCAGAAGCAGCCGAGACCGAAGTAGGCGACCTCGAAGCCTGCCGGCGCGGTGCCGTCGGCCGGATCGGCGAGCAGCGGTGTGCCGAGCACCCGGTGCCTCGCGGGCAGCTCGTAGGGGGCGGAGTCGCGGCCGGGCAGGGTGCGCTCCGGCGGGAAGAGACTGGTGGGACGACCGAACATGGGTGGACCTCCTGGATCACCAGTCTGCAACAACGCCGGTGAGGGGTTCGTTCCCGCCGCCAAATAGGATCGGGCCGTGACCCAGCACCGCGACAAGAGTGGCTTCGAGACCCGCGCGATCCATGCCGGCTACGAGCCGGACCCGACGACCGGCGCGGTCAACCCGCCGATCTTCGCCACCTCGACGTACAAGCAGGACGGCGTCGGCGGGCTGCGCGGCGGCTATGAGTACAGCCGTAGCGGCAACCCCACTCGGACCGCGCTGGAGGGTGCGCTGGCGGCGGTCGAGGAGGGCGAGCGCGGCTTCGCGTTCGCCTCCGGACTGGCCGCCGAGGACACCGTCCTGCGAGCGCTGACCAAGCCGGGCGACCACGTCGTCATCCCCGACGACGCCTACGGCGGCACCTTCCGGCTGGTCGACAAGGTGGCCAAGCCGTGGGGCCTGGACCACACCCCGGCGCCCGTCGACGACGTGGCCGCGGTGGCCGAGGCGATCCAGCCGGGACGGACCAGGCTGGTCTGGGTCGAGACCCCGACCAACCCGCTGCTGACCATCGCCGACGTTTCTGCCGTCGCCTCGCTGTGTCATGCCTCCGGGGCGCTGCTCGTCGTCGACAACACCTTCGCCTCGCCTTACCTCCAGCAGCCGCTCGCCCTCGGCGCCGACATCGTGGTCCACTCCACGACGAAGTACGTCGGCGGGCACTCCGACGTGGTCGGTGGAGCTGTCGTCGTGCGCGACCTCGAGCTGGCCGAGGCGATCGGCTTCCACCAGAACGCCATGGGCGGTGTGGCCGGCCCGTTCGACGCCTTCCTGACCCATCGCGGCCTGAAGACCCTCGCGGTGCGGATGGAGCGGCACTGCGACAACGCCGAGCGGATCGTCGAGTTCCTGAGCGGCGACCCGCGGGTCGCCGAGGTGATCTACCCCGGCCTCGCCGCGCACCCGGGCCACCAGGTCGCGACTCGGCAGATGAGGCGGTACGGCGGCATGGTGTCGTTTCGCGTCGCCGGCGGCGAGTCGCAGGCGCTGGCGGTGTGCGACCGGGCCCAGGTCTTCACCCTCGGTGAGTCGCTGGGCGGCGTCGAGTCGCTCATCGAGCACCCCGGCCGGATGACCCACGCCAGCGTCGCCGGCACCGACCTGGAGGTCCCCGCCGACCTGGTTCGGCTCAGCGTCGGCATCGAGACCGCCGAGGACCTGGTGGCCGACCTGGACCGCGCGCTCGGCTGATTCGGGGCGATCCGGGACTTCTCGGGGGGCGATATGGGACCTCTCGGGGGGCGATCCGGGACTCCTCGGGGGGCGATCCGGGACCTCTCGGCGGGGGACGTCGCCTAGCCTGGGAGCGTGAGTGACGAGGAGGCGCTGACACCGCCCGAGCCCGAGGAGGAGTCCGAGGAGGTCGACCCCGACGCCGCGGAGCTGCGCCGGGTCCGGCGGCGGCGCGGCGGCGAGGACGACGAGCGGTTCGCGGCCCGGCTCTTCCACCAGTGGAGTCAGCTGCGCGAGGAGCGCCAGGCCCAGCTCGCCGCTCCACAGATCATCGTCACGCCCACCACCGGGAAGCCGGAGGTGCCCTGGGGCGTCGAGCTCGCCGCCCAGTGGGCCTGGCGCTTCCTGGTCATCGTCGCGGCCGGCTACGTGCTGGCCCGGACGATCGGCTTCCTCGGCGTGGTCGTCGTACCCCTCGTCATCGCGCTGCTCGTCGCAGCGCTCGCGGTGCCGCTGGTCAGCCTGCTGCAGCGTATCGGTCTGCCCCGCGGCGCCGCCTCGCTGCTGGTCGTGCTCGGCGGGCTCGCGTTCGTGGTGGGCCTGCTGACCTTCGCCGGCCAGCAGGTGGCCGCGGGCGCCCAGGATCTCGCCGACCAGACCGTGCGGGGCCTGGGAGAGATCAAGGACTGGCTCAAGGACGGCCCGCTGCACGCCAGCGACAGCCAGATCAACGACGTCATCGCCACCGCCCAGCAGTCCATCGCCGACTGGGGCAAGAACACCGACGTGGTCGGCCGAGTCTCCGAGGTCAGCTCCACCCTGACCCACGTCTTCGCCGGCATCTTCATCGCGCTGTTCGCGACCTACTTCTTCATGGCCGACGGCGAGCGGATCTGGGCCTGGGCGGTCCGGCTCGCCCCTCGCGCCGCCCGGTCTCGCGTCGACAGCTCCGGGCGGGTCGCCTGGGTCTCGCTGACCCAGTTCGTGCGCGCGACGGTGATCGTGGCCGCCGTCGACGCGATCGGCATCATGATCGTCGCGCTCGTGCTGCGGGTGCCGTTCGTCGCCGCCATCGGGGTGCTGGTCTTCCTCGGCGCCTTCGTGCCGCTGATCGGCGCCACCGTGGCCGGCAGCGTCGCGGTGCTGGTCGCGCTCGTCGACCAGGGCCCGGTCACCGCGCTGCTGATGCTGGCCGGAGTGATCCTGGTCCAGCAACTGGAGGCGCACGGCCTGCAGCCGTTCCTGCTTGGCAGATGGGTCTCGGTCCATCCGCTCGCGGTCATCGTCGCCATCGCCGTGGGCGTGCTGGTCGCCGGCGTTGCCGGCGCCCTGGTGGCGGTGCCGGTCTCGGCGGCGCTCAACGCGGTGGTCCAGCATCTGGCCGCGGAGGGGAGTCCGGCGGCGGACCAGGCGGGCCTGGAGTCGCCGATCGGGCTGGGAGACGACCCCGACGAGGAGTCCTGGTGACCTGCGCCGTGACCACGCCATTGCTACACTGAGAGTTCTGACAGTCCGCTGGGCCGTCGAAAGAAAGGACTGGCCCGCCGACATCGCTAGCCGTGTTTTCTTCCGGCGCCCAGCATTCGCGCATATGCACAGGAGCATCACGACCATGACGCAGCAGACCGAAGCCACCGCCGCCATCTGGCTGGCGAAGTCCGCCTTCGACCAGCTGACCGCTCAGCTGGAGGACATGAAGGGTCCCCAGCGACAGGCGATCGTGGCCGAGATCAGTGCCGCCCGCGACGAGGGCGACCTCAAGGAGAACGGCGGCTACCACGCGGCGCGTGAGGCCCAGGGCCGTCTCGAGGGCGAGATCCAGGCTCTGGAGGCGCTGCTGCGCAAGGCCGACACCACCGAGCCGGCCGACGACGGCGTCGTCGCTCCCGGCAAGGTCATCACCTACAAGTACGACGGCGACGACGATGACGAGGCGGAGGCCTTCCTGCTCGCCTCCATCGAGATGAAGCCGTTCTACGACGGCGACGTCTTCAGCCCCGCCGCCCCGATCGGCCAGGCGCTGCTCGGCCACAAGGCCGGCGAGACCGTCGAGTTCACCGGCCCGACCGGCCGGGCCATCACGGTCCAGGTCCTCAGCGCCGCACTGTTCAACGCCTGACGGCCAGAGCGCCTCAACGTCTGACGGACTGAGCGTCGTCCGGCGCGTGCGGCAGCAAGGCGCGGGCGCGAAGGCGACCTTGGGAGCGGAGCGGTCGTCGAGCGCCCGCAACGCAGCTGACGCTCCGCCGGACGACGCTCAGAGCTCAGCGGGCGTCGTTCTGGCCGTCAGTGGTACACCCGACCGACTCGATCGAGGTGGCCAGCCGCTCGGTGCGGATGGTGACCTCGTTGGCGCCGTCGACGGGTGTGAAGGGGGCGTCGCCGACGCTGGAGTGATCCTCCGCGAAGGCCCGAAGCAGACAGCTGGGATGCTCGACGCGGTCGGAGAGGTCGACCATCAGGGTCGCCGTCGCGGTGTGCTCGTCGACCACCTTCCAGGAGGTGAGCTTCGAGGTCACCTCCGGTGTCGAGCGCTCCCAGATCGCCCAGACCAGCCAGCTGGCGAGCGCCACGATCAGCACCCCGGCGATGACGATGAAGACCTTCGGCCAGGGCGACGGTGCGGCGGCGTACCTCTCGTCCATGCCCCCAACCATCCCACCTAGGATTTGCTCATGCCCCAGCACCCCGACAGCAAGTGGGCTGGCCTGCGCCTGATGCACGTCCACGCCCACCCCGACGACGAGTCGAGCAAGGGCGCGGCGAGCACAGCGATGTACGTCGACCACGGCGTCGACGTCCACGTCGTGACCTGCACCGGCGGTGAGCGGGGCTCGATCCTCAACCCGAAGATGGACCGGCCCGGGATCCTGGAGAACATTCACGAGATCCGTCGCCAGGAGATGGAGCGGGCCCGCGACATCCTCGGCGTCAGCCAGGACTGGCTGGGCTTCGTCGACTCCGGCTGGCCGGAGAGCGACCCCCGGCCGCCGCTGCCGGAGGGCTGCTTCGGGCTGGTGCCGGTCGCGGAGGCGGCCATCCCGCTGGTCCGGCTGGTGCGCTCCTTCCGGCCACACGTGATGACGACGTACGACGAGCGGGGCGGCTATCCCCACCCGGACCACGTCATGTGTCACCAGGTCTCGGTCTACGCCTACGAGAAGGCCGCCGACCCCGACTGGCACCCCGAGCTGGGGGAGCCCTGGCAGACCCTCAAGCTCTACTACCACCACGGCTTCAACTACCCCAAGACCCTGGCGCTGCACGAGGCGATGCTGGCCCACGGCCTGGAGTCGCCCTACGCCGAGCGGCTGGAGCACTGGAAGCCGGAGCCGGAGTGGGACGCCCGGATCACCACCAAGGTGCCCTGCTCGGACTACTTCGGCGTCCGCGACCAGGCGCTGCTCGCCCACGCCACCCAGATCGACCCCGACAGCTCGTGGTTCGCGATCCCGCGCGAGCTGCAGGCGGAGGTGTGGCCGACCGAGGACTTCGAACTGGTCACCAGCCACGTCGAGACCACCGTGCCGGAGGACGACCTGTTCGCCGGCGTCGTACCCTAGGAGAACCATGCTGCCGTTCATCGTGACCCTTGCTGATCCGACGCCGAAGGACAACGACGTCGTTGCCGGCTGGACCGCGTTCGGCATCTTCCTGGCGCTGGTCGCGGCTGTCGCGTTCCTGGGCTGGAGCCTGGTGCGCCAGCTCCGCAAGGCGCAGCGAGCCAAGGAGGCGGGCATCCTGCCCTCCAAGTTCGACCCCCGCTAGACCGTCCTCGTAGGTCCCAGGTGTTCGTGTCGCGGTGACCGCGCCGGTTCGCGTCCCGCTGCGCCCGTATGGGAGACTGACGGCCCGAGGAGGGGAGTATTCCTTCGCGGCGGTGTCGTCACCACGGCCGAGCCCTGACGGGCGAGGCCCGGCGCCGTCGGTCCGCGATCGCGGGCGGAAGAGACCTCCGGAGTCCTGTCACACGCTCCGGAGGAGAAATCCATGGATTCAGTCGCCTCGCCCACCGTCTGGGCCGTCACCGTCGTGCTGCTGCTCGGCGTGCTGGCCGTCGACCTGCTCGTCATCGCCCGCCGCCCGCACGAGCCGACCATCCGCGAGGTGAGCCGCCACCTGGCCGTCTTCGTCGGCCTGGCGGTGCTGTTCGGCATCGGGCTGGCGATCTTCGCCTCGCCGCACGAGCTGTCGCCGAACCCGTCGGCGGAGTTCTTCGCCGGCTGGCTGACCGAGTACTCGCTCTCGGTCGACAACCTCTTCATCTTCATCATCATCATGGCCAACTTCCGGGTGCCCCGGGAGTTCCAGCAGACCGCCCTGATGATCGGCATCGTGCTCGCGCTGGTGATGCGCGCCATCTTCATCTTCGTCGGCGCCGCCGCGATCAACGAGTTCAGCTGGGTCTTCTACCTGTTCGGCCTGTTCCTGGTCTACACCGCGATCAAGCTCGCCAAGGAGGGCGCCGAGGACGAGGACGAGTACGAGGAGAACAAGCTCGTGCAGTGGGCGGAGAGGCGGCTGCCGGCGACCTCGGAGTGGCGCGGCACCTCGCTGCTGGCCCGCATCGACGGCAGCCGACTGCTGACCCCGATGTTCTTCGTGGTGCTCACCCTGGGCACCACCGACCTGCTCTTCGCGCTCGACTCCATCCCGGCGATCTACGGCCTGACCAAGGACCCCTATATCGTCTTCACCGCCAACCTGTTCGCGCTGATGGGCCTGCGCCAGCTCTACTTCCTCATCGGCGGCCTGCTGGAGCGGCTCATCTACCTCTCCTACGGCCTGGCGTTCCTGCTCGGCTTCATCGGCGTGAAGCTGATCCTCCACGCGTTGCACGAGAACGAGCTGCCGTTCCTCAACGGCGGCCACCACGTCGAGTGGGCGCCGGACATCCCGATCTGGCTCTCCCTGGTCGTCATCATCGGCACGCTGACCGTCACCACGGTCGTCAGTCTGCTGGCCTCGCGCAGGATGAGCATCGCCGAGCGGGACGCCGCCACCGGCCCGCGCCGCGACTGGGAGAACGACTGACGGCCACCAACTGGTGGCGTTCGGCGGTACGACGACCCGGCTCGGCGTCGTACGCCACCAGTTTCCGGGCCTCGTGCGTCCGGCCGAGTTCTCCACAGGTCGAACGGCGCCGTGGTTCACCGCCCACGAGGGCGGGAAGCCTCCTGTCATGGCAGCGAACGGTTCACCGCGGCGCCGGTTGCGCCGATGGCGATTCCGGCGGCAAACGCCACCAGTTGTGACCGGCGGCTACCGGACCAGCGGCCGTGGCCAGGTCGCCACGCCCTGGTCGAGGGCGAGCTCGCCGTCGGCCGCCGCCGCGGCGTCGGTGTCGTGGGTCGCCATCACGACGATCGCGCCCCGGTCGGCCTCGGCCCGCAGCGCGGCGACGACCCGCTCCCGGTTGCCGGCGTCGAGGTCGCTGGTCGCCTCGTCGGCGAGCAGCACGCTGGCTCGCAGCGCGAAGGCGCGGGCCAGCGCGACCCGCTGCTGCTGGCCGCCGGAGAGCTCGTCGACGCGGTGGCCGCCGGACTCCTCCAGCCCGACCAGGCCGAGCGCGACGGCGGTTCGCTCCCGTGCCTCGCGGGCGGGCACCCGGGCGGCGAAGAGGGGCGCCAGCACGTTCTCCTCGGCGGTCAGCGTGCTGACCAGCGCGTTGCCCTGCGGGATCAGGGCGACCCCCGACCGGGCGGCGACGTCCCGGCCGGTCAGCGGCGTGTCTCCGAGCGACACCGAGCCGGAGATCGGCAGCGCGCCGGCCAGCGCCCACAGCAGCGACGACTTGCCGGCGCCCGAGGGGCCGGTGACGGCCAGCAGTACGCCGGGCGGGACTGTCAACGAGAGCGGCTGGACGGCCGCCAGGTCGTCGTAGGACACCGACAGGTCGCTGGTCACCAGGTCACTACTCATGGCCGGTCTCCTCGGGTGCAGCCTCCAGCCGATAGGAGCCGTCCTCGTTGCGATGCAGCCGCACCAGGGTCCCCGGCGGCAGGTCGTCGCGGACGTGGGGCGGCAGTGACAGGCTGCCGTCGGGCGTGACCACGGCGTACTCCTCGCCGCTGCGGCCCTCGCCACCGATCCGGCCGTCGCGGATGGTGACGGTGCGGGGGAGCAGCGCCGAGACGTGCGGGTCGTGGGTCACCAGCACGATGGTCATGCCGAGACTCCGGTTGAGGTCGGCGAGCGTCGCCAGCACGGTGTCGCGTGCCTCGTGGTCGAGCTGGCTGGTCGGCTCGTCGGCGAGCAGCACCCCGGGGCGGCCACCGATCGTCACCGCGATGGCCGCGAGCTGCCGCTGACCGGGGGTGAGGGTGTCCAGCCCCTGGTGCGCGGCGTCGCCGAGACCGACCTCGGCGAGCACCTCGTAGGGCTCCGGCAGCTCGGCCCCGGCGCGTCGGGCGGAGCGCTGGGCGAAGACGACGTTCTCCATCGGGCTGACATAGGGCAGCAGGTTGCGGCCGGCGCCCTGCAGCATCAGCGAGACGCTGGTGGCCCGCATCAGGTCGAGCTCCCGCTCGCTCGCGCTGGCCAGCTCGGTGTCGCCGACCCGGATCTTGCCGGCGCTGGGCCGGAAGACGCCGGCCAGCAGCGAGAGCAGCGTCGACTTGCCGGCGCCCGACGGGCCGAGCAGGCCGACGAACTCGCCGGCGGCCACCTCCAGGTCGACCCCGGACAGGGCCGCGACGTCGTGGCCCTCGCTGCGGTAGATGTGCACCAGGCCGCGGGTGGAGACCCGCAGGCCCCTCATGCCGTCGCCTCTCGCTCCGCTCACGACCGCCCTCCTCGCTGCGCTCCGGGGCGGCGTGATGCCTGTGGTTCGCTCGCAAGCTCGCTCACGACACCTCCTTGAGGTTGGTCAGCCGGGCCCGGCGGGCGGCGCTCGCGCCCACCATCGCCACGGTGGCCACCAGGACGATCGCCGCGACCACCGCCGTCACCAGCAGCGTGCGCCATGGCGTGTCGAGGTCGAGGGTGTCGACCAGCGGCGAGGTGGCGAAGAGGGGTACGTCGGGCATGGACAGCGATGCCCCGAGCGCGCCGCACGCGGTGCCCGCGATGGCGGCGACCACGACCGCCGGCAGCGAGGCGAGCACGGTGATCCACCGCGCCTGTCGCCGGGGTACGCCGGCCAGCCAGAGTGCCGCCAGGTCGCGGGTGCGCTGCCGCCAGGTGGTCGCGGCCATCACCAGCAGCGCGAGCAGCGCCACCAGCAGCGCCACCAGTCCGACCACGGCGGCCAGGTCGAGGCTCCAGGCGGCGGTCGACTCGTCGTATCTGCGTCGTACCTCTGTCAGCGACGTGGTGGTCTGGACCTGCACGCCCTGCTCGGCGAGCGCCCTGTCGAGCCGGTCCAGGAGCGCCGGATCGTCGCGCTCCAGCCAGACCGAGAGCGTCACGGTGGCACCGACCCGGCTGCCGCGCTCCAGCGTGCTCAGCGCGACCACCGCCGTGCGCGGCGGCGAGGCGGGCACCCGGTCGAGCCGGCCCGCCAGCGAGGCGATCCGGGTGATCCCGTCCAGGCCCGTCACCGGCAGCTGCTCGTCGCTGGCACCGGGCGGCAGACTGCCGGTGACCAGGGCCGGAAGGTCGACGGCGAGCCACACCTGTGGCAGCGAGTAGTCCTTGGTGCCCGAGACGTCGACGGTCAGCGCCAGCGAGGTGCCGTCGTCGGAGGCGACGGCGACCGAGCCCTCGTCGGGCTTGAGCGCGCCCCACTGGTCGGCCGGGCCGAGCGCGACCGGAGCGCCGTCGACGGTCATGTCCGAGAGCCGGATGGTGCCGGCCTGCTGGGCGCCCGGGAGGGTGTCGAAGTGGATGCCGACCAGGAAGCAGCCCGCCTCGCAGCTCAACGTGCCGGAGCCGTGCCGGGTGCCGCCGATCCCGGGTACGTCGCCGATCCTGGTGGTGAGCAGCTCGCCGTTGCGGATCACGTCGACGCCGAGATGCATGTCCACCAGCTTGCTGCTGGAGGCGCCGATCGCCTTGAAGCCCTGGTTGGTGATGTCGACCCGGAGATCGGTGCCGGTGATCTCCAGCGGCTGGGCGTCCGAGGGCACCAGCTGCTGCCACAGCCCGGGATCACCGGCGTCACCCAGCGCGAGCCGGGGGAACACCTCGGGATCGACCGCCAGGGTCTGCATTGCGTCCTGGCCCACCGGCCGCGACCGGGCCACCACCGTCATCTCGCGGCCGCTCGGGTCGGCCGCCGCGACGGCGGCCTCGACGCCACGCAGGTTGACCCCGGCGACCTCGGCGACCAGCGGCGCGCCGGCCTGCTGGGCCGCCGCCAGGGCACGGTTGCGGTCACCGACCGCGAAGGCGTCGGCCGCGAAGGTCACCAGGGCGGCGGTTACGGTCACGATGACGACCGTGCTGCGGGTGGCCTGGCTCCGGGCGGCGTCCAACAGGCTCAGCCCGCCGACCAGCCGCCCCCGTCGTACCAGCGCACGACCGACGACGGCAGCGGTCGGCATCGACAGGTGAGCCAGCACCAGCCCGACCGCCAGCGCCAGCAGCGCCGGCCCGGCCAGCGCGGCGGGCCCGGAGAGGCCGCCGGAGACGAAGGTGAGGACCACCCCGCCGGCGGCAGCCACCACCAGGGCGTCGGCGATGCCGATCCGCCAGCCGCGACGCTGGGTGGCCGAGCGGCGCAGCAGCGCGTCGATGGGCTCGCGGGCCGAGAGCTGGGCGGCGACGAACACCGCCACCGCCAGTGCCGCGACCGCCGCACCGATAGCGAGGACCAGCGTGCCGCTGACCTCGAACGGCGCCGAGCCGGGCAGCATCAGGTGCCGCACCCACCACCCGGCCGCCAGCGCGAGGAGCACGCCGGGCACCGCGCCGCCCAGCACCACCGGAAGCAGCTCGCCCAGCAGCCGTGCCCGGGCTCCACGCCGGCCCCGGCCCCGCAGCCGCGCCAGCGCGATCTCCGGTCGCCGCTGCTCGGTCGCCGACCGCAGCACCAGCCACAGCACGACCAGCGCGAGGAAGGCCAGCTGCACCATCAGCAGCGGCACCGTCACCTTGGACTGCTCGTGCTGCTCGACGAGGTCGTCGCTGATCGCCGGCAGCCCGGAGATCACGTTGACCGCCTGGTCGCTGGCCTCCCTTCGGAAGCCGGCCACGGCGGTGCCGAGTGCGATGGTCCGGTCGACGCCCATCCGCTCCTGGCCCAGATGGAGGCCGACCCAGCTGACCTCCTCCGACAGCAGCAGGCCCGCTTGAGTGAACGTCCCCGGGTCGGTCAGCCAGGAGTCGTGCAGCAGCTGGCCGGGCTCGCCGCCCAGGCCCGCGCTGCCGGTCAGTGCCGTGCCGAACCACCACGGGTCGGTGGTGGTGCGGTAGACCCCGACGACCGTGAGCGTCGCGGTCGCGAACTCCTCTGAGTCGTCCCAGCTGGGCTCGCCGTGCAGCTCCAACTGGTCGCCCGGCTCCAGGCCGAGCGCGGTGACGTCCGCCTCGCTGACCATGATCTCGCCGGACCGCGTCGGACAGCTGCCCTCGGCGACCTCGATGTGGTCGCACTGGCCGGTGCGTCCCAGCAGGATGCCGATCAGCACGGCGTTCCCGAACGGCTCGGTGGCGGCCCGTGCCGAGTAGCCGGTGATCGGTGCGGCCATCGCGTCGCGGACGGTCGCCGGAATCGTGTCGACCATCTCGTCAGGCGACATCGGCGGGTGCTGGTCGGGGCTCTTGGTGACCAGCGCGGCATTGGTCAGCTGGACGCCGCGCTGCAGCGGCGTCGCCGAGGCGAGCCGTACGTCGGAGAGCGACTGCTGCATCGCCCGGTCGTAGAGCGGCGCGAACGCGGCGCAGGCGGTGATCAGCGCGGCCAGCGCGGCCATCACGGCGGCCTGCCCCTTCCGGTGCCTGATCGCCGCCCACACGAGACCTCACCCTGCCACAGGCGCCGCCGAGGTGTCGCGGTGAGCTTCGTGGCCGGGCGGGCCGTCGTCCGCCATCATCTAGGCAATCGCCTCGCCGTCGATCCAGGTCGACACGACCCTCGTCGCGCCGATCGAGCCGAGGTCGTCGAAGGGGTCGCGGTCGAGCACGACCAGGTCGGCGACCTTCCCCGGCGCGATCAGGCCGGCATCGTCTCGGCCGTTGAGCCACGCCGAGCCGCTGGTGTAGGCGGCGAACGCCGTCTCGGCCGACAGCGCCTGCTCGGGGAGGAACGGGTCGGTGCCGGCGCGGCCGGTCTCGCCGTACGCGGTCCGGTTGACGGCCACGTGGATCGCCTGGAGCGGATCGGGGCTGCTCACCGGCCAGTCGCTGCCGGCCGCCAGCCGCGCGCCATGACGGCGCAGGTCCCCGAAGGGGTACTGCCGGCGACTCCGCTCCTCGCCGAGGACCGGCAGCGTGAGGTCGACCATCTGGTCGTCGTAGCAGGCCCACAGCGCCTGGAGGTTCGCCGTCACGCCCAGTGCCGCGAAGCGCGGCAGGTCGTCCGGATGCACCAGCTGGAGATGGGCGATGTGATGGCGGCGGGCTGGGTCGGTGCCCTCGAACGCGTCGAGCGCCTCGCGCACTCCGCGATCGCCCAGCCCGTGCACGTGCACCTGGAATCCGAGCCGGTCGAGCTCGGCGACCGCCCGCCGCAAGGTGCCCGGCTCGACGAAGGACAGGCCGCGGTTGCGGGTCGGGTGCCCGCAGTGGTCCAGGTACGGCTCGACCAGGGCGGCGGTGCCGTTCTCGGCCACACCGTCCTGCATGACCTTCACGCTGGTCGCCGCGAACCTGCCGCGTGACAGCTCGGTACGGCGCGCGACCAGCTCGGGGAGCTGATCGAGTCCTCGTTCGCGGTCCCACCACAGCGCGCCGACCACCGAGGCGGTGAGGTCGCCGGCGTCGGCGGCCCGAGCGTAGGTGGGGCCGTTGTCGTCCATGCCGGCGTAGTCGCCGACGATCGCGTCCTGCCAGGAGGTGACCCCGAGCGAGTGCAGGTAGCGCTGGGCGGCCAGCAGACCGGCGTACAGCTCTGCCGCGCTGGTCGCGGGGACGTGCCTGGCCACCAGCGCCATCGCGCCCTCGTGCAACGTGCCGGTGGGGTGGCCGTCCCGGTCCCGCTCGACGCGCCCGTCGGCGGGGTCGGGGGTCGAGCGGTCGATGCCGGCGAGCGCCAGCGCCCGGGAGTTGACCCAGGCGCCGTGGTGGTCGCGGTTCGGCAGGAACACCGGTCGGTCCGGCACCGCGGCGTCGAGGGCGGCAGCGGTCGGCGTACCTCCCGGGAAGGCCGACATGGCCCAGCCGCCGCCCAGGATCCAGGCGTCGTCGGGATGCCTCGCCGCGTGGTCGGCGATCGCGGCGAGATAGCGCCGCTCGTCGGGCGGGAGGTCGCTGAGGTCGCAGCGGATCCGCTCCAGCCCGCCCTGGACGGCGTGGACATGCGCGTCCACGAACCCGGGACAGAGCAGCCCGCCGGCGATGTCGACGACACGCGCCCCTGGCGGTGCCTCGCCGCCGACGGCACGGATGAGACCGCCCTCGACGACGACATCGCCGACCTGGCCCCGATAGCGCCGGCCGTCGAACACGCGGGCGTGGCGGAACACGGTCACCGCGCTGGCATCGGGCATGACGCCCATTGTCCACGCCGTGCCGGGTTGGCCGCCGGGGAGTATCGGAGCGTGGCCCTCGACGGCCTGCCCCGTAACCGGTCAGCCCCTCGCCGCGCGCAGCTCGGCCTCCGCCCAGGCCCAGTCGACCCGCTCCTGCTCGAGCCGCACCCGCCGACCGGAGCGCTACTCACGATGGGGCTTTCCGCGATGGGTTCGCATCGACGGCTTGCCGGGCCCACGTCCAAGAATCAGGGGGTGAGAGTCGCCCGAGGCGTTCGAGCAGGCTCGGCGGCGGGACGTCTCGATCCTGCTGTCTGTCGGGTATGCCGCCTGCCACTGGTGCCACGAGGTCGCCGCGTAGACGGTCGTTGACGGGTTCGACGAAACCGCAGGTCAGAGTGGGTGCGGCGGTTCATCTCGGTTCACGCCGTATCGCCGCTGGACACCGTTTCCGGGGCTTCGTGTATCACTCTCGTGTATCACTTTGGCGTCCGCACTGGCGGCCAGTGGTAGGCCGATGTCGGAGTAACTGTCGGTGTCCTCATCCAATGCTCGGACAGAGAAAACCGCTTGGGCAAACGGATTGCCCTCGGTCAACCTGTTCTGCAATGTATGAGCAACACGAGGATCACCATGACCACCGAAGTACCCGCTGAGGCTGACGCGCGTCGGCTCGTCACAGTCGAGACCATCGCAGGCATCGACGCGATCCCGGACGCGGACGCTATCGAAGCGGCGCACGTCCGAGGCTGGACCGTGGTCGTGAAGAAGGGGCAGTTCACCGTCGGTGACCGAGTCGTCTACATCGAGGTTGATGCAGCCCTTCCGATCAGTGATGAGCGGTTCGCCTTCCTCGCGGCTCGCGGCACCAAGAACCTCGACGGTACGCCGGTCCACGTACTCAAGACGGCGCGGCTGCGCGGTGTCTACAGCCAGGGGATCGTGTTCCCGTTCAGCGACTTCCCGGAGCTTGCTGAGGCGGCCGACGGTGAGTCGCTCGACGCAAGGATCGCTGTGACGAAGTGGGAGCCTCCGGCACCTCCGGGCATGGCGGCGATTGGCCCGTTCCCTGCGTTTCTGCAGAAGACAGACGCTGAGCGGGTGCAGAACCTCGATGACAACACCTGGGCAGTGATTCAGGCCGATGCCGCGGCTTGACTGGATTCGCGACCTGAGCGCGCCGGTCTACGACTTCACGCTCCCGGCAACGGTCCGGGAGGCAATCGAGCAGGTCGAGACGCTGAAGTCGCTGCTTGCTCCAGGTCGAGACGCGGAAGGTGTGGTGTGGACCCACGTCGACGGCGTGAGCCTTGCAGCACTCGGCGATCGCCCTGTCTGGAAGTCGATCTCCGCGCGCTACCTCACGAAACACGGCGGATAGCCTGTGAACATGTCTCGACGTCTCAATCTCCCGCCCTGCCCACCGTGGCGGGGCGGGATCACGGATTGGAGACACGATGGCTCACTCACCGCATCGGCAGCACAAGGGCTGCCAGCTCTGTAAGCCGCACAAGAACCGTCGCAACGGGCGGGCTGTTCGCGATCCTTGGCCGGTCTTGCGCAAGCTCGGCAAGCGCCGCCGCATCGGACGGAACGACCTTGGGGACTGACTCCCCTCGCTAGCGTAGGGAGCGCTCTGGCCCATTCTCGTGCATCTCTCGGCAGCGGTCAGCGGACGTCACATCTTGCGAGGGTCGGGGAATCCGAGGCTGGTGTAGCCGGGTGCTCGTTTGGTGAGTGCTGCTGCGAGGACCGGTACCCCAATGTCGTGGTAGTCGTGAACCTCGGCGGTCTGTTTGCCGGGATGGACTCGGAGGACTCGGCCGGCGTACTGGACGAGGCGGCCCTTGAACGAGACCGGGCCGGCCAGGAAGAGCGTGTCGAGCGCGGGGCAGTCGAAGCCTTCGCCGACGAAGTGCCCGGTGGCGACGACGAGCAGCGGTGGACCGTCTTCGGTCGGCTTCAGTCTCTCGTTGGCGGCGGCGCGTTGCTTGGCTCCCATACCGCCCTTGAGGACGACCGGGTCGAA
The DNA here is from genome assembly GCF_047607185.1 of Nocardioides sp. Taxonomy (GTDB): domain Bacteria; phylum Actinomycetota; class Actinomycetes; order Propionibacteriales; family Nocardioidaceae; genus Nocardioides. The sequence continues at coordinate 25,380 of NZ_JASGDQ010000004.1, forward strand.
CCCGCGAGCGGTGAGCGTCGCAGCGAGGTGGTCGACGTGCCCGGTGCGTTGGGTCAGGACGAGGCAATGCCGTCCTCGGCTCAGAGCGTCGACCACGTCGGTGAGAATCTGCTTGTTGCGCGGCTCGTCTTCTGCGAGTGCTGAGTGGACGGCGGCGATGGCGCCCGGGATGGCGAAGTCGACAGGTTCCTCCAACTGGAACGACGTCGGGTGGACGATCAGCACTGGGCGTGGCCGGTCCGTGCTGGCACCTTCGAGGGTGTCGGGGTCCGCGTGGGTGAAGGTGTGGCGCACGGGGCCGAGTTGGAAGCCGATCAGGTCGTCGAGTCCGTCGCGTCGGTAAGGCGTGGCGGTGAGCCCGACCCAGTAGCGCGCGGGGATCGCGCGGACCGCCGTCTCGAAAGCCGCTGCCGGAACGTGATGGCACTCATCGACGATGACTTGGCCGTAGGTGCCCAGCTTCTCGGCAAGATCGCTCCGGCGGGCGAGAGTCTGCAAGGTGGCGATGTCGACGACCCCACTGAGCTTGGTTCGCCCGCCCCCGAGCTGTCCCGGCTTGATGCCGAGCAGGTCGACAATTTGGCGGCGCCACTGGTCGGCAAGGGTCTTCCGGTCCACCAGCACGAGTGTCGGCACCGGGCGCTGACCGATCACCGCGCACGCCATCACGGTCTTGCCCGAGCCCGGCGGCGCGACCAGCAAGCCGAGGTCGTGCGGAAGCACGGCGTCGACCGCTTCCTGCTGTTGCGGCCTGAGCTCGAACGCAGGCGAGAGGTTCAGCGCATCGCCCGTGATCCGCCGGTCATCGACTTCGATCTTGCTGCCTGCCTCCTCGATGAGCCTGGTCGCGGTGTCGTGTAGTCCTCGCGGGAGGACGAGGTGATCGTCGAGGGTCTCGTCGTAGGAGGTGATGATGCGCGGGACGTTCCAGGTCGACTGGCGGCGCCGCTGACGGTCGTAGAACTCCGGGTTGTACGTCGAGGCCGCGTGCTTCAAGGTCGCATACAGCGAGAGCGTCAGTTCGGAGCCCGGGATCGCCACGGACCCGTCGAGACGTAGATGCACGATCGGCGCCGGGTTGGGCTGCGTCCTGGTCGACCGGGCAGGCTGAGCATGGCTGACCCGAGCGCCGACTGTGGGCTCCCGCAGCGCGGACGCGAGTCTTGTGACCTGCTTCGGCGTCATCCGCTCCAAGGTCGCGAGGTAGTCCCACTGATCGTCGAACGGCTCCAGCGTGGCGAGATCGAGGAAGACGGTGGTGCCGAGTTTGCGTGACTTGCCGTGCAGCGGCGCCGCGATCAGGTTGCCGGGGCCTTGGCCGGGAAGGACATCTTGGGAGGGGAAGAGTCGGTCGTAGGCGCTCAGGTTCATCCGGCCGCGGATCGCAATCGCTTCGCGGACCAACGCTGTGCCGAGTTGACGGGCGGTGGCAGCAGACACAGGGTCGGTGAAGAAGATCCACACATGCGCACCGACACCGGAGCGCGAGACCTCCAAAGCGGCTGGCGCCCCTACGGCTCGTGCGGCCTTGAGATAGGCGAGGGCGTCGAGGATCGCGGCCTGCCCGTCGAAGTCGGCGGCGAGCCAACACGTTTGGTCGCCACTGAGCATCGGATAGAGGCCGATATGAACGTCTCCGGTCAGGTGGGCCGCGAGCACCTCGGGCGTCAGCGGCAGGTGGCGCACTTCGGACGCCGCCCGGCCCTTACGCCAGCCGCCCTCGACGGCAGGCATCCACCCGGATTTGCCGGTGCGTGCGTTCTCCCAGCGAACGGCGTAGGTATCACGACGTGCGCCGAACAGCGCCGCGTAGAACTCGACCTTCGCCTGCGACGACGACCGGGCATCAACCGAGCCCGGCGCTTTGTCGAACCATGCTGCCTGGGTGCCGAGCGTGGGCGCGGCCTCGGCGTCAGTCAGCTTGAGGAGCCTGCGCAAGCGGGCGTTCTCTCGTCGCAAGTCCTCGATCTCGCCGTGGAGATCGGTCATGGTTGCGTCCCCATGCCTGTCACGGCCCGAGGGCACCGATCGGGATGACGTGTACGCCGTCAGGGCGAAGACCGCCGGCTCCCGTACTGGTGATGAAACCGAGGCACGACGGCTCGCCTTGCCGAGTGGTATCCACCTTCTCCTTGAAGCGGAGCAGTGACGCTGCCGCTTCATCGACAGCGTTGGGGTTGAGTTTGATCTCGAAGGCTCCCCACTTGTTGGGTCCGATGGTGACGACGGCATCGACCTCGTGGCCGTTCTCGTCGCGCCAGGAGTCCACGCGGGCGTCGAGCCGTTGGGCATAGATCCGAAGGTCGCGGATCACGAGGGCTTCGTAGTGAAGACCGAGTGCTTCGAGATCGTCCGTCAGCTCACTGGTGCCGATGTCGAGCGCTGCGGGACCGACGGACGGGTCAACGAAGTAGCGGACGGGTGCCGTGCGCAACCGGGCACGTGACCTCATGTGGGGACGCCAAGCCGGTGAGTTGTCGAGAAGGTGGACGCGGTCGAGTGCCGTGAGGTAGGCAGATAGCGTCTCCTTGGCGATTGGGCCGTCTTCCCCTCCGACGTCCCTGGCGAGCTCGGAAGCTTTGGTGGCCTGTCCTACTGAGCGCCCCAGGGATTCGAGGGTTCGCCGGAGGTTCGTGGGGTCTCGGCGTGAACCGAGCTTCTGGATGTCGACTTCGACGAGGTTGGTGAGGTAGTCGCGTAGCCAGCGTCGGGCGCTGGCTACGTCGGCGTCGATGAGTTCGGGCCATCCTCCAATCACGATGCGGTTGAGCAGTTCCTCGAACGCGAGGTGTGTGCCGAGGCCGGTCTGTCGTTCGCCCTCCAAGAGACTGCGCAGCGACATCTCGCCGGTCGAGTGGCCTGTCTCGAACAGGCTCATCGGGCGCATCTTCATGACAGAGAAGCGGCCAGCGCCTGAGTGTCGGGAAGCGTCGTCGGTGGGTGTGGCTGACCCAGTCAGGATGAAGAGACCTTTGCCATTGCGGTCGTCCACCTGGCGTCGGACCCTGTTCCAAATGGTTGGCTCGACCTGCCACTCGTCGAACAGGATCGGCGTCGGGCCGTCGAAAAGTCGCTCCGGGGACAAAGTCAGCCACTGGCGGGCGGTCTGGTCGTCGTCGAGGCGGATGACGGTCTTGGCCTGCCGGGTCGCCGTCGCGGTCTTGCCACAGGCCTTCGGCCCCTCGATCAGCACGGCACCGATGTACCCGAGGCGTTCGACGAGCTCCTGGTCGGCGATGCGTGGCAGGTAGTTCACCATAATGTCAGTCTACCGTTTGCGTAACATGTAGTCGACCTTTTACGGATTTGCGAATCGACCTTTTGCGTAACCTGTGTTCGCCTTATCGCGGTCGTCTGCCCGGTCACCCCGCGCGTCGTCGTCGCTTGGGCGCCGGGAGGAGGTCGGTGAGCCCGACCTCCCCGGCTGGCGCGACGAGTGCTTCGAGTGCAGCCTCGGCCAACGCGATCCGCTTCTCTTCCCAGGCCAGCAGCTGGTCGAGCCGCCAGCGGTCAGGGTGTGTCATGACAGACGGCGGGATCAGCGCGCGGTCCTTGAGGTGCTGGTAACAACGACAGCCATGCGTCAGACGACTTCCTTGTCGCGCTCGGCCCGTACCCAAGCGACGAACTCCTGCTGCTCCTCGTCGCTGGCGAAGAAGCCCGGGATCGCGTACTCGTCGCCACCAGTGTAGGGCTTGACGCCCTTGACTGGTTCGGCGTGGTCCTGCTTGTCGCTGATCCACTCGGCGGGCAGGTCAGACTGCGGTCGGCAACCTCGGACGCGTCGATGTCTCCGAACTCGGCCGAGCTCTCGGGCTCCCGAGGGGTCAGTGGGCCGGTGGACGCGCCGCTCGCGACATCCTCGGCCTTGCGCACCGGGGCCGGGCGTTCGGCTCGCTGGATGCTCTCATCGTCAAGCAGGGCAGTCCGCAAGTGCAGGCTGGCGCCGCCTTGGCGCTGTCGGGTGTCATTCAGGCGTGGGCGACTCTCGCGGACAAGCCCACAGGAGACGTTGCTCGCGCAGTGCTGAGCGGCGAGTAGTCCCGACGCGCTGACGCGTACCCACTGGGGCTTCTGGCAGATTGCTGATGACGAGGTTGCGCACCGACGACAGCAGCGCTTCATTCCCAGCCTGTCGGTGTCGGCTGGGACACTGATGGGCATGGCCGTGGAGTTCGCTGCAACCGTCGAGGCGATCGTTGCCGAGATGCTGGAAGCACTACCGCAGACGCGGTATCCCAGCTCCGAAGCAACTTGGGAGGCAGGCGTCGCATTCGCGCGATGCTGGGCCGAGCTGAGCAACGGGGAGTATGACCTCGCCCTCAAGCCGCGGGGTCAGGAGTGCACTGTTACGGTCACCATCGAGCCGTTGGACGAGAAGGTCGATCTGGCCGCGCTCCTGGAGCGGATCGCCGAGTAGCCCATGCGCGGACCTCCGTCCGCACCACCCCGGTGTCGGAGAAGATGTCGGAGTAAATGTCGGAGAAGAGCCAACCTTGGAACGTGTCGAGTCACTTGACGCATCCAGATGATGTGTTAGGTTTTTTCGAGATTCCTAACACGTTGTTGGGATGAGTCGAAAGAGCTAACACGTGTCCTGGAACCCCGAGGTCCCCTTCAACGACCTGCCTGCGCTGCCACCGCCGGGCCTCGACCTCGAACCCAAGGCGGTCCTCAAGGCCACTATCGAGGCCCGAACCGCCCTTGCGACCCTGGCTCAGGCTGGCCAGTTGTTGCCGAACCCCAACATCCTGATTCACGCGGTCCCGCTGCTTGAGGCGCAAGCAAGCTCCGAGATCGAGAACATCGTGACCACTGCCGACGAGTTGTTCAAGCACGCCGACTCCGGCGGGGGAGACCATGCGACCAAGGAAGCGCTGCGATATCGCAGCGCCCTGTTCACGGGAGTGGAGTCGATCAAGAGTCGACCGCTCACAGCTGGCACCGCTGCTCGCATTTGCTCAGCACTACACGGCCGCGAGATGGACATTCGAGCGGTGTCCGGGACGAGGATCGCCAACCCTGCTACCCAGCGGATCGTCTACGCGCCGCCAGAGGGTGCCGACATCATTCGCGAGAAGCTCTCAGACTGGGAGCGCTTCGTCCACGCGGCGGACGACCTCGATCCGCTGGTGCGCATGGCCCTGGCCCACTACCAGTTCGAGGCGATCCACCCTTTCCATGACGGCAACGGACGAACCGGTCGCGTCATCAACATCCTCATGCTGATCGAGGCCGGCCTGCTGAACGACCCGATCCTCTATCTCTCCCGGGCGATCATCGCTCGGAAGAACGACTACTACCGACTTCTGCGAGCTGTGACAGCCGATGGAGCCTGGATCGACTGGATCCTGTACATGCTCGACGTCGTTCGGGAGTCCGCAACATCGACGACGCGCAAGATCGGAGCCATCCGAACGTGCCAGGAGGACATCGCCGAGCAGGCACGAGCTGCCACGCCGGGCGGTCGTGACGCGCAGTTCTTGGCCGTACTCTTCGAACAGCCCTACTGCCGCATCAACACAGTTGCAGAACGCTGCGACGTCTCCCGACAGACCGCGTCGGCATGGCTGCACGCCTTGGTGGAAGCAGGACTCTTGAGCGACGCCAAGGTGGGCAGGGAACTCCTCTTCGTCAACGACGAGTTCCTGAGCGTCCTGACGCGCCCCGAGTGAGGTGCCCAGGCCAGCGCGAGCAATGATCAGAACCTGTGGATGGCGCTCGGCGAGGTGATGTGAAGCGGACGTACCTCCCGAGCAAGATCGAAGCCCATGCTCAAGTTCGGATCGGGGTCGGCGTTGGCGCGCCGGCTCGGGA
>NZ_JASGDQ010000005.1:0-21117 GCF_047607185.1 Nocardioides sp.
CGTTGTCCCTATGGTTCCTTGAGGCCGTCGTCTAGCCGGGCGGGGAACCATGTGGTGGGCCCTTCAATGCTGCCGATCCGGGCCACCGATGAGTGGTGGGCTGGTGTGAGCGCGAGGACTAGATTCGCTTGTCTCCCTGGTGGTTCTCCCGGGCGGTCGCCTTCACTACAAGACTGGTCTGAGCGAAGGAGTACGGGATGTTCGCAGAGTCCGAGGACGATGAGCAGATCATCGAGCGGGTCGCCGCGCTGGACATCGGCAAGGCTGAGGTCGTGTGCTGTGTCCGGCTGCCGGCGCCGGCAGGAGGGAAGCGGCGGGTCCAGGAGGTGACCACGCACTCGACCATGGTCGGGGCGCTGTCCGAACTGGCTGAGCGGCTGGTCGACCTACGCATCGAGCGTGTCGTGATGGAGGCCACCAGCGACTACTGGAAGCCGGTGTTCTATCTGCTCGAGGCCCATGGCCTGGACCCGTGGCTGGTCAACGCCCGTGACGTCAAGCACCTGCCCGGCCGGCCCAAGACCGACGTGCTGGACGCGGTGTGGCTGTGCAAGCTCGCCGAGCGACAGATGCTGCGCCCAAGTTTCGTGCCACCTACCCCGATCCGCCGGTTGCGGGACCTGACCCGCTACCGGGCCGATCTGGTAGGGGTCCGCAACAGCGAGAAGAACCGGGTCGAGAAGCTCCTCGAAGATGCCTGCATCAAGCTCTCGGTGGTCGCATCGGACATCTTCGGCGTCTCCGGACGCCAGATGCTCGCCGCGTTGATCGCCGGGGAACGCGACCCCAAGAGGCTCGCCGATATGGCACGGACCCGGATGCGGGCCAAGATTCCCCAGCTCGAGGAGGCCTTCGCCGGGCTGAAGACGGGAACCTTCGGCGAGCACCACCGGTTCCTACTGACCCGGATGCTGGCGCGCATCGACGCCACCGACACCGACATCGCCGCGGTCGAGACCCAGATCGAGGAACACCTGGCCCCTTTCGCTGACGCGGCCGCCCGGCTCGATCAGATCCCCGGGATCGGGCCGGTCGCGGCCGCTGTCATCATCGCCGAGATCGGTACCGACATGACTCACTTCCCGACTCCCGGGCACTTGTGCTCGTGGGCCAGGTTCGCCCCCGGGATCAAGGCCAGCGCCGGGAAGACCAAGGGCAACGGCTCGACCGGCAAAGGCAACCGCTACCTGGCCAGCGTGCTGGGCGAAGCCGCCGCCGGCGCCGCACGGACCGATACCTTCCTCGGCGCCCGCTACCGACGCATCGCCCGACGAGGAGGAAAGAAGAAGGCAGTGGTCGCGGTCGGACGCTCGCTACTGGTCATCATCTGGCACCTGCTCCACGATCCTGAGGCCACCTTCACCGACCTGGGCCCCGACCACTACGACCGCCGAGTCTCGACCACCGCCAAGAAGCGCAGCCACATCCGAGGCCTCGAAGCCCTCGGCTACCACGTCACCCTCCAACCCACCGCCTAACACCTCATCCACCTCTACCCGGCTGCGCCGGGTGCTGCCGCGCGCCTGGCCGGGTCCATTCCCGGACTAGTGACCCGAAAGGGGCTCTCCCACCCGCCGTGGCTGCCAGGGACGTCCCGGTGATCGACAGTGCCGTAGCTATCGGCGTCGCGAAGGTCTGATGGTTGACTGAACTGACAGCGTCGACAATCCCGAGCGCGACTGCAGTGCCGTCGGGATTGACCGCGTAGACCGGTCCGCCGCTGTCACCACCTTGGGTCCCCGGGATGCGCGGGTCCCACTCCCACGGATAAGGGCCAAAGTCCCGGTCAGCCGGGGTGCACCAGCCGGTTCATCTCGAAGTGCATCGGGTCGGTGTAGCGCCACCGGCCGCCCCAGGTGAAACCCCACTTCTCGAAGATGGCGACCACCTGGCGGTCCATCGCGCCGGGGATGCCGCGGCCGTTGTCGGGGACGTTGAGGTCGATCGCCAGGCCGAAGGCGTGGTTGGACAGCGAGTGACTACCGGCGATGAAGCGGGGGTTGTAGCAGCCGCCGTACTGGTAGATCTTGTCGGCCAGCCCCCGCTCGACGACCTCCTGCAGTGCCGCCTTCAGCTGCGGGAAGAACGCCTTGTTGCAGGTGACCGCGCCGAGGATGGGCACCACCTCGGTGGCGATATTGGCCTTCACCCACGCGGGATCGGGAACGACCCGGCCGCCGCTGACGGTGTAGGTGTAGTGACCGACCACCTGGGCGAGCGTGCCGACCAGCACCGGCGACTGCACCGCGTCGATGTCGAGCCCCTCACGGGCGACCACGTCGAGCCGCTGGATCGAGGCGTCCTTCCCGACCACCTTGCGCAGCGGCCTCACGACCCGGTCGGGGGCCGTCGAGGTGGTGGTGATGAGCAGCGCATTGCCCTCGGGAATGCCCAGCGCCTCGCCCCACTTGGGGTTGACCACCGCATCGACCGCGCCATCGATCTGGTCGGCCCAGGCGCCGACGTGCACCTTCGGCGCGTCGGTGCCGGCGCCGAGCTGCACGAAGCCCTGGTCGTCGACGCCGAGCTGCTGCTGGAGGCCGGCGGCCACCGCCACCTCGCCACCGGCGACGCGATCCCAGACCTCCTGGTTGTCGGCGGTGCGGAAGGAGGTGAACAGCCGGTACGACGCGGGGTCGGCGGCGACGAGGTTGACCAGCCGGTCCTCCACGCTGACGTTCGCCATCGACACCTTGACGGCCCCGGTCACGCCCGGGGTCGCCTGCACCTGCTGGAGCACCTCATCGGAGATCGTCGACTGGGCCAGCACCAGGATGTCGGCGGGCACCAGTGCTCCCTGGCGCGGCCCCGGCGGCGGTACGGCGTGGGCCGGGTCGGCCACGGTCGGGGTCGCGGTCGACGCCGGGGCGGAGGTCGTGGTCGTCGTACCCGTTGCGGCGGGGGACTCGGCGACCGGGTCGCTCTGGCAGGCGGCCAGCGCCAGGCAGGCCGCAATGGCCGCCAGTGCACCCCGTCCCGCAGACCCGTGCCGCAGACCCATGCCGTCCCTCCCGGCGGTCAACCCTATATCCGGGCGGGCGCGCTCTCAGCGAGCTCCTTCGGCGCGGGGCTCGGGGACCTCGATCGTGGCCGCCTTGAGCAGCTGGCCGGCCATCCAGGCGATGCCGTCGGCGGTCTGCGCTGGGGTGCCGGACGGGTGCATGACGTGGGAGAGGACGGTGCGGACCACGATGTCGATGGCGGTGTCGAGCTCGCGGTCGTCGAGCGGCGGCTGGTAGTCGGCGACGCGGGCTCGGATGGTGACCCGCGATCCCTCCAGCAGCCAGTCGGAGTGAGTGGTCAGGAACGGCAGCAGCTCGGTGTCGCCGCCGTGCGTGGCCGTCGCGACGGCCACCAGCAGCGGGTTGTCGCGGGCCCGCTCGAGGACGCCCTTGCAGGCTGCCCGGATCGCCGTGATCAGGCTGCGCGGATGGCGGTCGAAGGCGCCGGAGACGACGTCGAGGAAGCGCTCCATCTCCCGCAGCACCATCGCCTGGGCGAGCTCGGACTTCACGCCGACCTCGTTGTAGAGGGTCTGCCGGCTGACCCCGGCGGTGCGCGCCAGGGCGGTCATCGTCACCTGTGCCCAGCCGACCTCGATCGTCAGCCGGACGGCAGCGTCCAGGACCCGGTTGCGCGTGTCCCGAACTGCCAGCGTGCCGACCATGGCGGCGATCCTAGGGCACGGCGTTCTCCTTCTTGAAGGCCGCGACGGCACCGAGCAACGACCTCCTGGTGACCGCGGCCGACAGGCCCCGAAGTCTAGAGTGAGCCCCGTGATGGCATTCGGCATCGACTTCGGCGGGACCGGGATCAAGGGCGCTCCGGTCGATCTCGACCAGGGCGACTTCGCCGCGGAGCGGGTGCGCATCAAGACCCCCGGGAAGTCCACGCCGGAGGCGATCGCCGAGGTGTTCGTCGAGCTGCTGGGGCAGTTCCCGGACAGCGACGGTCCGGTAGGCGTGACGGTGCCGGGCGTCGTACGGCATGGCGTGGTGCACTCCGCCGCCAATATCGACGGCTCCTGGATCGGCACCGATGCCGACAGACTCTTCACCGAGGCCACCGGCCGTGAGGTGCACGTGGTCAACGACGCCGACGCGGCCGGGCTGGCCGAGGTGCGCTACGGCGCGGCGGCGGGCCGGCAGGGCCTGGTCATGCTCACCACGCTGGGCACCGGCATCGGCTCCGCCCTGCTGTACGACGGCGTGCTGGTGCCCAACTCCGAGCTCGGCCACCTCGAGATCGACGGCCACGTCGCCGAGCACCGGGCCGCCAACTCCGCCCGCGAGCGCGACGACCTGTCCTGGGAGAAGTGGGCCGGGCGGCTCACCACCTACTACCGCACCCTGGAGAGGCTGTTCTCCCCCGACCTGTTCCTGGTCGGCGGCGGGGTCTCGAAGGACTTCGCCGAGTTCGGACCGCTCATCGACATCGACACCGAGATCATCCCCGCCACGCTGCTCAACAAGGCGGGCGTCGTCGGGGCGGCGCTCTACGCCGCCGAGTCCGCTGGCATCTGAGAGCGTGTTCGAGGACTCGACACACCGGGCGGAACGCGGCGGGCAGGCCTGTTTTGCACTTGTGATGACATAGTGCAAGACTGCACTTTGTGACCCAGAGTGCAATCGACGAGCGTCGGGCGCGGACCCGTCACGCGATCACGCTCTGCGCCCAGCAGCTCACCGACGAGCGCGGCCTCGACGGGTTCACCATGGACGAGCTCGCCGAGTGCGCCGGCATCTCCCGGCGGACGCTGTTCAACTACGTGCCGAGCAAGGTCGACGCCGTCCTGGGGCCGATGCCGGACCCCGAGCCGGAGCTCTTCGAGACGTTCATGGCCGGTGGCCCCACCGGCCACCTGATGAGCGATGTCAAGGAGCTCGTCGTCGACGTGCTGCGCACCAAGGACGCCGACCCGACCGACATCGAGCGGACCCGCCGCATCATCGAGGCCGACGCTCGACTGCACCACGCCATCCACGAGCGGTTCGTCAGGATCACCGGGCTCTTCACCGACGCGATCCTGCAGCGCGAGGGCACCGGGTTCGACTCCGCCAAGGCGCGGATCGCGGCCACCTTCACCCTCGCCCTGTTCGACACCGCGCTCGACTCGTTCATCGCCGATCCGGCCACTCCGATGGACCGGCACTACGCCCGAGCCTTCGACATCGCCGTCGAGCTCTTCGACTGACCGACTTAAACCGTCGTACCACCTCTTCAGGAGTCCACCCATGGCTACCCTGCTCTACCGACTCGGCAAGACCGCCTACCGGCGGTGGCCGATCTTCCTCGCCGGCTGGCTGATCGCCTTCATCGGCATCGGCGCCGTCGCCGGCCTGCTCTCCAAGCCGATGTCGACGCAGTTCACGATGCCCGGCATCGAGTCGATCGAGGCCGCCGAGCTGCAGCAAGAGCTCTTCCCCGAGGCCACCGCCGTCGATGCCCCCACCGGGACCATCGCGGTAGCCGCCCCCGAGGGCCACACCCTCGCCGAGGAGCCGTACGCCGGCATCGTCACCGACCTGGTCGACGGCCTCAACGCCGACCCCGACGTGGTCGACGGCGTGGTGGCGCCCACCGCCGGGGCGAGCCTGTCCCAGGACGGCCGGATCGGCACCATCGACTTCACCTTCGCCGAGGACGACCTGATGGACGTCACCACGCAGATGCAGGACGCGGTGACCAAGCTGCTCGACCAGGCCCGCGACGCCGGCCTGACCACCGAGGTCGGCGGCAGCGCGATGCAGTCGATGGAGCAGGAGGGCGCCGCCGCGGAGCTGATCGGCATCGCCATCGCACTGGTGATCCTCGCTCTCACCTTCGGCTCGCTGGTGGCCGCGGGTATGCCCATCGTCACCGCCGGTCTGGGCGTCGGTCTCGGCGTCACCGGCATCACCGCCATGACGGCCTTCGTCGACATCCCCAGCTCCACTCCGGCGCTGGCCTCCATGCTCGGCCTCGCGGTGGGCATCGACTACGCGCTGTTCATCCTGGCGCGCTTCCGCGGCGAGCAGGAGCACACCGACGACCGGGCCGAGGCGATGGGCATCGCGGTCGGCACCGCCGGCTCGGCCGTGGTCTTCGCCGGCCTGACCGTGGTCATCGCGCTGTGCGCCCTGGCCGTGGTGGGCATCCCGTTCCTGTCCTGGATGGGATTCGGTGCCGCCGCGACGGTGACCGTCGCCGTCCTGGTCGCGCTGACGCTGCTCCCGGCGATCCTGGGCATGTTGAAGTCCAAGGCCTTCGGCGGCACCTTCCGCCGCTATGTGCCCCAGCGTGAGGGCAGGCTGGTCCTCAACAACGGGGTGCGCTGGGCGCGCGTAGTCGGCAAGGCGCCGCTGGGCTGGGTGCTGCTCGTCGTGGTCGGCCTGGGCGCCCTGGCGATCCCGATGAAGGACCTCCACCTGGCGCTGCCGACCGACAGCACCGCCGCCGAGGACACCACCCAGCGCAAGGCCGCCGACCTGATCGCCGAGGGCTTCGGGCAGGGTCGGCTCTCGCCGATGCTCATCGTCGTGGACGCGCGTGACGTGCCCGCCGACGAGCAGCAGGCGGCGTACGACGCCGTCACGGCCTGGGCGGGAGACCACCAGAACGTGGCCGCCGCGATACTGGCCGGCGCCAACGAGAACGGCGCCAGCGTGGTCGTCTCGCCCACGACCGGCCCGGAGGACAGCGCCACCGAGGAGCTGCTCGACTCGCTGCGCGACGGCGAGCAGGCCATCGAGGCGCAGACCGGCGTCAAGCTCGGCATCACCGGCATGGTGCCGATCCAGGTCGACGTCAGCGCCAAGCTGGCCGGCGCGCTGGCGCCCTATCTCGCGATCGTGATCGGGCTGGCCTTCCTGCTGCTGATGGTGGTCTTCCGCTCCATCCTGGTGCCGCTCACCGCCACCCTCGGCTTCTTGCTGTCGGTGCTGGCGACGCTCGGCGTCACGGTGGCGATCTTCCAGGAGGGCACCTTCGGCTGGTTCCCCGGCCAGCCCATCGTCAGCTTCATCCCGATCTTCCTCATCGGCGTGGTCTTCGGTCTGGCGATGGACTACCAGGTCTTCCTGGTGACCCGGATCCGGGAGGCGCACGTGCACGGGGCCTCGCCGCGGGAGGCGGTCGTGGACGGCTTCCGCAACTCCGCCCGCGTGGTGACCGCGGCCGCGCTCATCATGACCTCGGTGTTCGCCGGCTTCATCCTGATGCCCGACGCGATCGTGAAGTCGATGGGCTTCGCGCTCGCCGCGGCGGTCCTCTTCGACGCCTTCGTGGTGCGGATGTGCCTGATCCCGGCGCTGATGTACCTCATGGGCGAGAAGGCCTGGTGGCTGCCGCAGTGGCTCGACAAGATCCTGCCCAAGGTGGACGTCGAGGGCGAGTCGCTGCACCGGCCGCACCTGGCCGATCACTACCAGGAGGACGACGCCGACCCGGAGCTCGCCGGCGTCTGACCCGACCTCGGCTCGGGCGGACCGTCGCCGCCGGGAGCGGCCCGATCGGTCCAGGGTGGTTGCCATCTCGTCCGACGGCAACCGATCATGGCCCGGTGCTGATCTCGTTGCGTCGTACTGCCGTCCTCGTCCCGGCCCTCGCGCTGCTGGCCTCGGCGGCCTCGGTGTCGATCGCGCCCGCCACTCACGCGGCCATCACCGGCAACTTCGGGTCCCCGCTGGCGATCGAGACCTGGGCGGTGCCCAGCGGCGACTCCGGGCTGATCGAGGCCACCCAGGGCCCGGACTTCGGCCAGGGCGGCATCGTGTCCTGGAACGGCGCGGTCTGGTTCGCCGAGGAGAACGCCGGCAAGATCGGCCGGATCGACACCGCCGGCACCATCACCGAGTACGACGTCCCCGACGGTGCCGGCGCGCCCGGCTACGGTCCGCGTCAGCTCACGGCGGCCACCTCGGGCCAGCTGTGGTTCCTCGCCGACGGCGGGGCGCTGGACGGCCGGGCCGCCTGGATGGACCCGGCGGGAGTGACCCAGGCGCTGTTCAACTTCCCCGGCTACGTGGAGTTCAGCTCGCTGGCCGCCACCCCCGACGGCGGCGCCTGGCTCAGCTACGGCGACGGCGAGGACATCACCCGGCTCGACGCGACCGCCGAGGAGACCGCCTTCTTCGACGAGCCGGAGTACTACGCCGACGTCGAGTCGACGCTCGGACCCGACGGCGCGCTGTGGTACAGCGACGGCTCTAACAGGATCGAGCGGATCACCGAGTCGGGGTCGCTGACCACCTACCCGGCCACCGGGGACAACGGCGAGATCGTCTCGATGACGACCTCGGGCGGCAACATCTGGTACGCCCAGTTCAGCCCCGGCTCGCTGTTCGTCCGGAGCTACGACGGCATCGTCGCGAAGATGTCGACCAGCGGCATCCCGACGCCGTTCCCGTCGCCGTACCCCGACCTCCTCCCGGCCGGGCTCACCCCCGCCTCCGACGGCGGCGTCTGGTTCACGACCCATCACGGCGCCGGCATCGGGCACGTCAGCCCGGCCGGTCAGTATCAGGTGGCGCTGCTCCCCGACGGCTACGCCGCCGACTCCGTCACCCAGGGCCCCGACGGCAACCTGTGGTTCACCGACGCGGACCTGAACCGGATCGGGCGGGTGACGATCGCCGCCTTCAACGCGGCCATCGCCTCCCAGGGAGGTGGCGCGGGCCTGACGATTGCGCCCAAGGCGAAGGTCAAGGCCGGCAAGGCGGTGTTGCGGGCGACCTGCACCACGACGACCGCCTGCACCGGCAAGCTCGCGGCGAAGCTGAAGAAGAAGACGCTCGCCAAGGGCAAGTACGCCGTCGGCGCCGGTGCCACCAAGAAGGTCAAGCTCAGGCTCACCAAGGCCGGTCGGGCCTACTTCCGCGCTCACCGCAAGGCCAAGGTCGTCGTCGCCGGCCAGCGGATCGTGCTGAGACGCTGAGTCCGGCCGAGGGTCCGGCCGAGGTCCGGCCGAGCCTCAGGTCGAGAGGGCGTCGTTGATCTCGCCGACCAGGACCTCGATGGCGTCCTCGAGGTAGAGCAGGCCGGTGGTAGCGCCCGCCTCGTCGACGGTGCGCGCGACATGGGCGCCGTGGTGCCGCAGCCGGGCCATCGCGTCCTCCAGTTCGGCGTCTCGCGGCACCGCCGGCAGCCGGCGGATCCGCTTGGCGGGGATGGGCTGGTCGACAGAGGCGCCGGCCAGGTCCATGACGTCCTTCATGTGGAGGTAGCCGGCCGGTGCTCCGTCCTCGTCGGTGACGACATAGCGGGAGTAGCCGCATGCGACCACCGCCCGCTGGATGTCGCGCGGGGTGGCGTCGGGCGGCAGCAGCACCATCTCGGCGAGCGGCACCTCGATGTCGGCGGCACGCTTGTCGGTGAACTCGAAGGCGCCGGCCAGCGTGCCGGCGTCGTCGGAGAGGGTGCCCTCCCGGCGGGACTGCTCGACGATGCCGGCCACCTCCGCCAGCGTGAAGGCGCTGGCGGCCTCGTCCTTGGGCTCGACCCGGAACAGGCGGAGGACGTGGTTGGCCAGCCAGTTGAGCGTCCAGATCACCGGGTGGAGGACCCGCGAGAGCCACACCAGCGGCGGCGCCAGGATCAGCGCGGCGCGGTCGGGGACCGAGAAGGAGAGGTTCTTGGGCACCATCTCGCCGAAGACGACGTGCAGGAAGGTGACCAGGGCGAGGGTGATGACGAAGGCGCCGATGCCGATGGCGTCGTGGCCGAGGCCGGTCCAGCCGAGCGGGTGCTCCAGCAGGTGGTGGATGGCCGGCTCGGAGACGGTCAGGATCAGCAGCGAGCAGACGGTGATGCCGAGCTGGCTGGTGGCCAGCATCAAGGTGGCGTGCTCCATCGCCCACAGCGTGCTGCGGGCGGCCCGGCTGCCGGCCGCCGCGCGCGGCTCGATCTGGGAGCGGCGCGCGGAGATGACGGCGAACTCGGCGCCGACGAAGAAGGCGTTGCCCGCCAGCAGTACGACGAGCCAGGCGATGCCGATCATGAGTCACCCGCCTCGGCGGGGATGAACTGCAGCCGGGAGGCGTGCGGGCCGTGGACCCGGTCGACGCGCAGCGAGCCGGCGGGCAGCTCGACCTCGTCGCCGACCTCGGGGATCCGGTCCAGCTGCGCGGTGAGATAGCCGCCGACGGTGTCCCAGTCGCCGTCGTCGGGCACTGCGACGCCGGTCCGCTCCAGCAGCTCGTCGGGTCGCCAGGTGGCGTCGAAGGTGATCGACCGGCCGGTGCGGGTGAGGCCGACCCGGAACCGGTCGTGCTCGTCCTGCAGCTCGCCGACGATCTCCTCGACCAGGTCCTCCAGGGTGACGACGCCGGCGGTGCCGCCGTACTCGTCGGCGACGACAGCGATCTGCAGGCCGCCCGAGCGCAGCTCGGTGAGCAGCCGCTCGGCCGACATGGTCTCCGGGACGCGCAGCGGCTCGGTCATCAGCTCGCCGGCGGTCACGCTCCCCCGGTCGTCGTACGGCACCGCGAAGGCCTGCTTGACGTGGACGAAGCCGGCGATGTCGTCGGGGCCGTCGTCGAGCACGGGGAGCCGGGAGAAGCCGGTGCGCGAGGAGACCGCGATGACCTCCTCGGCGGTGTCGTCGAGACGCACCGTGGCCATCCTGACCCGCGGGGTCATCACGTCGCCGGCGTCGAGCGAGGCGAACCGCAGGGTGCGGTCGAGCAGCGTCGCGTCCTCGGCCTCCAGCGCGCCCTCGTCGGCGGAGTGCCGGATCAGGTAGGTCAGCTCCTCGGCGGTGCGGGCGCCGGAGAGCTCCTCCTTGGGCTCGATGCCGAAGCCGCGGATGACCGCGTTGGCGGTGTTGTTGAGCAGCGCGACGATCGGCCGGAACAGGGTCGTGAAGCCGAGCTGCAGCGGGACGACGAGCTTGGCGGTGGCCAGCGGCACGGCGAGCGCGAAGTTCTTCGGCACCAGCTCGCCGATCACCATGGAGAACAGCGTGGCGAGGAGTACGCCGACCACCGCGCCGATCCCCGGCACGGCGCCGTCGGGCACGCCGGCCGCCTCCAGCGGCGACTCGAGCAGGGCACTGACCGCCGGCTCGAAGGTGTAGCCGGTGAGCAGCGTGGTGAGGGTGATGCCGAGCTGGGCCGACGACAGCTGCGTCGAGGTGTGCCGCAGCGCGGTGATCGTCGGGGTGAGCCGCCTCTCGCCGTGCTCTCTGCGGGTCTCGAGGTCGTGGCGGTCGAGGTTGACCAGCGCGAACTCCGCGGCGACGAAGACCCCGGTCCCGACGGTGAGGACCAGCCCCACCGCGATCATGAGCCAATCGCTCACGACGAGAGATCGCGCCGGTGGGTGTCGTCGTTGCGATGCGCGTGCGATGGCGAGGCGCCGGAGCGAGGCGGCCTGGTTGGCCGTCGAACGACGGCAACGAAGCCAGCGCGCGTGCAGCGGGCGAGACCTACCGGCGCGATCTCTAATCTCCCCCTGACCACGACCAGTCGTCGTACGAGAAGGTCAGGGGGCCACGGACTTCGAGGTCGCTCGGTCACGCAGCTCTCAACGAGCGCCGCTCTCACACAGTTCCGGCCACGAGTAGCCGGTCGGCATGGTCGAAGGCGAGGGCGCAGCCTCTCGCGGACGCTCAGTTCTGGGGTTTGCGGGCGATCACGTAGAAGCGTTGCACCGTCTCGCACCGCTCGTCGAGGGGGCCGCGCACGTACCACTCGATGTCGACGAGGCCGGCCGCCTCCACCACGTCGAGCACGGCGCCGGGGTCGTGCAGCACGAAGTCGAGGTCGATCTGCTCGTCGAACCACTCCTCGACGTGCCGGATCTCGGCGCCTGCGTGGAGGCCGAGGACGAGCCACCCGCCGGGATCCAGCGGTCGCACCAGCGCGGCGATGGCCTCCGGCAACTCGGAGCCGGCCAGGTGGATCAGGGAGAACCAGGCGAGCACGGCCCGCCAGCCCCGGGCGCTGGCCGGTCGACTGAGCCAGCGCAGGTCGTCGACCTCGTAGCTGCCGTCGGGGAAGCGCCGGCGGGCCTCCTCGATCATGCCGGGCGAGAAGTCGATCCCGATGGCGTCGGCGCCGCGGTCGGCCAGATAGGCGGTGACGTGCCCGGGGCCGGTGCCGGCCTCCATGACCGGGCCGCCCGCGACGTGGTCGGCGACCCGGTCGAGCAGCCAGGTCTCGAACGGCAGCGACGCGAGCTCGTCGGCCACCGCGGCGGCATAGCCGGCAGCGACGGCGTCGTACGCCGCCCGCACGCGCGCGTCCCGCTCCTCGGCGCCGCCCGCGATCACCGCGTCGAGGTCGACGGCCGGCGCGACCTCCGCCTGTGGCGCCGGCCCGAGCAGATGGACCCAGCGCCGATCGTGCTGCCCGGCCCGGCGCTCCAGCTCGGCGACCAGCGGCAGCGGCCGTGCCGCCATCCGCCGCAGGCACTCCTCGACCTGCTCGCGGTCGGCGAACCCGTGCAGTCGCTCGGCGCGGGTCCTGAGCTCGCCGGGCGCCTGCGCGCCGCGCAGCAGCAGCACCGTCAGCAGCGCCCGCTCGTCGGGCTCCAGCCCGAGCACCTCCTCGAGGGTCTGGTGGTACTTCAGCGTCCGCCGACCGGTGTCCGCCCACACGATCCGCACCAGCCCGCGCTCCTTGAGCGAACGCGCCCCCTGCACCACGGTCGCCTCGTCGTAGTCGACGACCGGGTCACGGTTGCTGGTCTGGTTGCACGCCGAGCGGAGCGCGTTGGCCGTCAGCGGGTACGCCGCCGGCACCGTGATCTGCTTCTCCAGCAGGCTGCCGAGGATGCGCTGGTCCAGCTGGTCCAGAACGGGAAGTTCGCTCATCGGACCAGAGTAAGCGTCAACCCGGTGCCCGGAGTCGTCCGAGAACGAATTTGTGAAGCCTTCACCTGCCGCGTCAGAGCCGTCGCAACTGTTCACGCAAGCTATCGAGCGGCTGTTAGCCTTTGCCGATGCCACGGAGAACGCGACGTCGGTCCGTGTCGATGGCCGACATCGCACAGGTCGCCGGCGTGTCCGTGTCCACCGTCTCCCATGTCGTGAACCAGACCCGGCCAGTGGCGCCAGCGACCGCGGACGCCGTGCTCTCGGCGATGGCCGAGCTGGGATACGTTCCCGACCGGGTGACCCGCTCGATGCGCACCGAGGGCCAGCTGATGATCGGCCTGGCGATGTCGTCGATCTCCAACGTCTACTTCGGCGACGTCGTGCACGGACTGGAGCGAGCGGCTGAGGCCGCCGGCTATTCGGTACTGCTCGCCGAGACCCACGACGACCCGCACGGGGAGCTGCGCGCGGTCACCCACCTGCTGGCCCGCTCGGTCGACGCGATCGTTCTCGCCCATTGCGGCGACCCCGACCGCGCGCTCAGATACTGCGCGCAGCGGGACGTGCCGGTGATCCTGGTCGACCGCCTCGACAACCGCGAGCTCGATCAGATCGGCCCGGAGAACGTCGAGTCGACCGCCCTGCTGGCCGAGCATCTGGCCGGCCTCGGGCACACCCGGGTCGGGATGGTCGCCGGTCGCCCCGGCCTCAGCACGACCCTCGACCGGGTCGCGGGGTTCCGGGCAGGCCTGGCCCGCTCCGGCATCGAGGTCGACGAGGACCTGGTGGTCTCGGGCGATTCGACGACCGACGGCGCCCATGCGGCGACGATGGCGCTCCTCCAGGGACGGCGGCCACCCACCGCTCTGGTCGTCAGCAACAACCTGATGACGATCGGCGTGATGAGGGCGGCGCGCGACCTCGGCATGAGCGTCCCTGGCGACCTGGCGCTGGTCGCCTTCGATGACTTCGCCTGGGCAGACCTGTTCCATCCCCGCCTGACGGTGATGGCCCAGCCCGCGGTGGAGATGGGCGCCGAGGCGTTCGGGCTCGCGCTCAACCGGCTCAAAGCACGCGAGTCACCCGCCCGCCGGGTGGTCCTGCACCCGACCTTCATGCATCGCGACTCGTGTGGGTGCGGTCAGCCGGCCTGAAGCAGCCCAGCCGTCGGCGTTGGTCAGCACCAGATCCGCCCGGTCGCGGGTCGTGGCGACGATCTCCGCATTGCTCTGGTCGCTTCCCGACGCCCATGCCTTGGCCTCGTCGGGCTCCTTGCCGAAGATCTCGTGACGCGCCGTGAGCCGCTCGATCCGAAGCCGGTCCGGTGCCTCGACGTACCAGGTCTCGTCGAGCAGGCCCGCGATCTGGTCCCAGCCGGGCCGGTCGAGCAGCAGATAGCTGCCCTCGGTGATGACCAGCCGCACCGCGCTGGGCACCTCGATCTGGTCGGGGACCGGGTCCTCGACCTCCCGGTCGAAGCCGGGCACGCGCACCGTCCCCTCGGCAGCCCGGATCCGGCGGAGCGTCGCGACATATGCCGTGACGTCGAAGGTATCGGGGGCGCCCTTCTGCGCCGCCCGACCGGTTCGGTCCAGGACGCTCTGGTAGAGGTGGAAGCCGTCCATCGGGACGACCACGACCCCGGCCCCGAAGTGAGCGTGGAGAGCCGTCGCGAGGGTCGACTTCCCCGCGCCCGGAGGCCCGGCGATCCCAAGGATCCGGCGCTCGCCGGCCTGGAGCAGGGCCTCGACGCGGCGCAGGCAGACATCGGGCAGAAGATCCGACTGGCCGCCGGGAGCACTGATCGGGGATGCACTCATGCGTGGATGACCTCGCGCTGTGGGTGGGAGTTCGACGCAACCCTAGAGCCGGCGCTTCCGAGTTCTCGAACGCGCTCTCAGAACGGGAACTCGTCGACATTCTCGGGAGTGACGATCTTGGGCTCGCCGAGGAGGACGACCCCGTTCTCGCCGATCGTGAACGTGCCGAGCTCGCCCGCCTCGTAGGTCTCGCCCTCGGCGCCGGTGATGTCACCGCGCGCGAGTGCCTGGGCGGTGTAGTAGGTGAGGGTCCCCAGGTCGGGGACGCTCCACCACACGTCCTGAACCTGGCCGGCCTCGATATAGGGCTTGATCAACGACGCGGGAGCGAGCCCCGAGAGCTTGACCTTCCCCAGGTCCCCGGTCTGCTCGAGCGCCTGGGCGGCAGCGGGCAGGCCGATGCCTGCGGGCACGATGATCCCCTTCAGGTTCTTGTAGGACTGGACCAGCCCGGTGGCCTGACGCGCGTTCTCGTCGGCCTTCTCCAACCCGTAGGCGACCTTGACGAGCTTGAAGTTCGCCAGCGCCGGGTCGCTCGCGAGCCGGTCGCGGATGGCGGCGATCCAGGCGTTCTGGTTCACCGCGGTCGGGGTCGAGGAGAGGATGGCGAACTCCCCGCCCTCCGGTCCGAGCATGTCGACCAGGGCGTTGAGCATCTGGTCGCCGAGCGCCGGGGTGGCGGCCTGGTTGACGAAGATCGAGCGGGCGTCGGGGTCGATGTCGGAGTCCCAGGAGATGACCTTGATCCCCTTCTCCGCGGCCAGCTGCATGATCTTCTTGGTCGAGATGACATCGCTGCCCGAGATCGCGATCACACAGACGTCCTGAGCCATGAGCTGATAGACGAACGGGATCTGAGCCGCCCCGTTCGCCTCGCTCGGAGCCGTGTAGATCACCTCGGTGCCGTTGGCCTTCGCGGCCTTCTCGGCCGCGGCGAACACCGTGGTCATGTAGGGGTCCGTGCCCAGCTTCGGGACGAAGCCGATCTTTCCCTTCCCCTCCCGGCAAGCCGGGTTGGCGCCGAGCACGTCGCCGGACGACGTACTCTTCGCACCCAGCAGGACGAGGGCGGCGACCACCACCGCGATGACGATGCGCACTGGCGTGGACTTCATGGTCTCTTCTCCCTTGGCTCCGCTGCTCACGCCGACGCTTCGGCAGGGGCCGCCGGAGACGCTTCCTCTTGCGCGATCCGTGCCCGCAGCCTGCGATCGGTCACCCAGCCGGAGATGCGCTGGGAGACGTTGGCCAGGAGCAGGGATCCGATCAGCAGTACGCCGACGGCCGTGCCCTGCGCATACTGCCCCTGGCCGTTGAGCAGCAGCGTCTGGCGCAGCGCGATCACCAGGAGCATCGCCCACAGGACGCCGCTGATCCGGCCCTTGCCGCCCAGGAAGGAGATCCCGCCCAGGAACACGATCGTGATCGCGTCGAGCTCGTAGCCGAACAGCGCGTCCGGGGAGACCTGGCTGGTGCGACCGATCGCGATGACTCCTGCGACCGCTGCGACCGCGCCGGAGACCACGAAGAGGCCGAAGCGCACCCGCTGGGTCCGCACGCCGGAGTAGGTCGCGACGGCGGGCTCGCCCCCGATCGTGTAGATCTGCCGTCCGACCGGCCGGAAGTGGAGCGCGATGGCGAAGACCGGGATCAGCAGCAGCGTGGGCAGGAAGGCGTTGGAGATCCACGACCCCGGCAGGGTGCCGTAGACCCAGTCGATCAGCCCGGGGCTCACGTCGGTGATCGGGGTGCTGCCGAGCATCGCGTAGCACAGGCCGCGGAAGAGCGCGAGCGTGCCGAGCGTGACGACGAGGGAGGGCATGCCGAGCACCGTCACGCAGAATCCGTTGACGCACCCGCACAGGGCGCCCACGATCACGGCAGCGAGAGCGGCGATCAGCACCGGCGCCCCGGCCTCCATGAGCATGCCGGCGAAGATCGAGGAGAAGGCCGCGATGCTGGCCACCGAGATGTCGATCTCGCGGGCGATGATCAGCATCATCAGCGGCAGCGCCAGGATCGCCTTCTCCGCGGTGAGCTGGAAGGCGGCGGTCTTGGACGCGTCGCTGAGCAGCCCGGGCGTGGTCGCGCCGGCGATGACGATGAACAGGATCGTGGCGACCGCGAGCAGGGACTCCCAGCGGACCATGAAGCGCTTGACCTCGTCGAGGTTCATCTCAGATCACCGTCTTCTGCTGGGCCGAGCGGCGCGACAGCACCGAGTCGAAGGCGACGGCGAGGATGATGGCCGCGCCGTAGAACGCCTGGATGGCGAGGGGATCGACCCGGGCCAGCGTCAACGCGTTGTAGAGCGTGAAGAGCACCAGCGTGCCGAGCGCGACGCCGAGGACCGTGCCGCGACCGCCGCGCAGGGCGACGCCGCCCACGACGACCGCGGCGATGATGCGCAACTCCTCGCCGTAGGCCGTCTGCCCGTCGACGGCGCCATAGTGGGTCGCCCACAGGACCCCGGCGAGAGCGGCCAGGATGCCGCAGGTGACGAACGCGGCGAGCAGCTTCCGCTCGACGTTGAGACCGATCGCGCGGGCGCCCTCCGGGTTGGAGCCGACCTGGAAGAACTGACGGCCCGCGGCGGTCCAGGTCAACGCGGCAGCGAGCACGACGGCCAGCACCAGGAAGATGACGGTCAGCATCGGGATACCGAGCGGCTTGGACTCGACGAACTCCGCGAAGCCCGCGGGGATCGTGCCGGGCGAGATCTGGTCGCCATTGGAGAGGATCGCGTCGATGCCCCGGTAGACGTACAAGGTGCCGAGGGTGACGACGATCGACGGGACGTTTCCGTAGGCGACCACCAGCCCGTTGACCAGACCCAGGACCAGGCCGAGCACCAGGGTGAGCAGGGCCGCGACCAACAGCGGCGTACCGTCTCTGACCAGATCGCCGAAGATGAAGGCGGCCAGGCCGATCGTCGATGCCACCGACACGTCGATATTCCTCGTCAGGATCACGAGGAATTGACCCAGCGCCACGATCCCCACCAGCGATGCCTCCGCGGCGAGCCGGGAGAGGTTGGTATAGGTCAGGAAGTTGGAGTTGACCACGGTGGCGATCACCGAGACGGCGATCAGCACCGCGAGCAGACCGAGCTCGCGGCGCTGCATCAGCAAGGTGAGCAGGCCGGGGGTCTCCTCGGCCGCCAGCGCGGGGCCCGCGCCCTCCGGCCGGCTGCTCTGAGCCTCACCCGCGCCGGTGGCGGCTCGTGCGATGCTCTCCTCACTGGCCTCGTCCCGACCGAACTCGGCGACCAGGCGGCCACTGCGCATGACCAGCACCCGGTCGGACATGCCGAGGACCTCGGGCAGGTCCGAGGAGATCATCAGCACGCCGATGCCCTGGGCGGCCAGGTCCGCGACCAGCCGGTGGACCTCGGCCTTGGCGCCGACGTCGATGCCCTGGGTCGGCTCGTCGAGGATGAGGAGTCGCGGATTCGTGGCCAGCCACTTGGCGATGACCACCTTCTGCTGGTTGCCGCCGGAGAGCGTCCGCACCGCCTGGCCGTAGGAGGCGAACTTCAGGCTCATCTTCTTGAGCGGCTCACTGATCAGCGAGAGCTGCCGCGCGCGGGCGATCAGGCCGTGCCTGGTGGCCTTGGCGATGACCGGGAGCGTGGAGTTCTCCAGGATGTCGAAGTCCTCGATCACCGACTGGCCGCGACGGTCCTCGGACACATAGGCGATGCCGTAGGACATCGCCTCCGCGGACGACGTCGGGCGGATCTGCCTGCCGTCGAGCTCGATCGTGCCCGAGGTCGCCCGGTCGATGCCGAAGATCACCCGGGCGAGCTCGGTGCGGCCGCTGCCGACGAGGCCGGCGAGACCGACCACCTCACCTGCCCGGACCTGAAGCGACACGTCCTCGAGGCCCGTAACGGTGGACAGGCCGCTGACCTCGAGCACGACGTCGCCGGGAGTGCCGGCACGATCGGGATAGAGGTCGCCGAGCTCGCGGCCGACCATGTAGTTGATGGTCTCGTCCGGCGTCAGCTCGGAGGTCAGGCAGGTGTGGACGAGCTGGCCGTCGCGCATGATGACCAGGTCGTCGGCGATGTGGAAGATCTCCTCCAGACGGTGGCCCACGAAGAGCATCGCCACGCCCCGGGCCCGAAGATCGTCGATCACCGCGAACAGTCGGTCCACCTCGCCGCTGGACAGCGTCGCGGTCGGCTCGTCGAGGATCAGGATCCGGCTCTCGACCGCGAGAGCCTTGGCGATCTCCAGCATCTGGTGCTCGGAGGTGCTCAGTCGGGAGGCGGGGGTCGCCGGATCGTGGTCGAGCCCGACCTGCTGCAGGAGCACCTTGGCCCGCGTACGCATCGCGCCGTGGTCGAGGATGCCGCGCGCCGTACGGAGCTCCTGGCCGGCGAAGATGTTCTCGGCCAGCGACAGGTCGCCGAACAGCGAGGGATGCTGGCTCACGACCGCGATGCCGCGCGCCCGGGCGTCCAGTGGGCTGGTCAGTGCCACTTCCTCACCGCCGAGCTCGACGTGGCCGCCGTCGGGCTTGTACAGCCCGGAGAGCGTCTTGACGCAGGTGGACTTGCCCGCGCCGTTCTCGCCCACGAGCGCGGTGACCCGGCCCGGTCGCAGCACCACGGTCATATTGGTGAGCGCGCGGGTCGCTCCGAAGATCTTGGAGACGCCGCGCAATGCCGCGGCTGGCGGCGGCAGCTCCGCAGCGGCGACGGCGGAGCCAACGGGAGTCGGACGGCCGCCCGTAGTGCTCGGGTCGTTGCCTGTTTGCTCGCTCACTGTGCATCTCCCGCCGTCTCGATGTGACGAGAGTCATAGAAGCACTTGCGCAAAGCATTGCGCAAGTGCCTCGCGCGGAAGGTCGCGGTTCGCCGGTAGCGCGCGCCCGACCGGTCAGAACGGCGTACCGATGGCGTCGGTGAAGGCGATCTCGGCCAGCGGCCGGCGCTCCCGGGGCGCTCGTCCCACGGGATCTCCTTATCGCAGGAAGGTGAAGAGGGGGCTGTCCCCCGGGATCTTCTCGATCGTCAGCTGGCTCTCCGACATCCGCTGCAACAGGCCGCCGATGCTCGCGGCGCGGTCGAGGTCGATGCCGATGAGCGCCGGGCCGGTCTCCCGGTTGGACTTCTTGATGTACTCGAAGACGACGATGTCCTCGCCCTCGGCCAGGACGTCGTCGAGGAAGCCGCGCAGCGCACCGGGCTTCTGCGGGAAGCTGACCAAGAAGTAGTGCCGCAGGCCCTGGTGCACCAGCGCCCGCTCGATCACCTCGGCGTAGCGGGAGACGTCGTTGTTGCCGCCCGAGACGACGACGCCGACCCGGCCGCTGAGGTCGAGCTGCGCGAGCGCCGCGGTCGCGAGCGCCCCGGCGGGCTCGGCGATGATCCCGTCGGTCTGGTAGAGGTCGAGCATCTCGACGCAGACCGCGCCGACCTCGACCTCGACGAGCTCGTCGACCAGGTCCCGGACGATGGGGTACGTCGCCTCGCCGACCCGGCCGACGGAGGCGCCGTCGACGAAGGTGTCGAGCCTGTCCAGCTGCACCGGGTGACCGGCGGCGAGGGCGGCCCGCATCGATGCCGCGCCGACCGGCTCGATGCCGACGATCCTGGTGTCCGGCCACACGTCCTTGACCCAGGTGGCGACGCCGGCGAGCAGTCCGCCGCCGCCGATCGGCACGGCGAGGACGTCGAGCGGGCGCTCGGCCTGCTGGGTCAGCTCCACCCCCACAGTGCCCTGCCCGACGACGATGCGCTCGTCGTCGAAGGCGGGGACGTACGTCGACCCCTCCTGGGTGGAGGCGGCGAGGGCGGCCGCCGCGGCCTCGTCGAAGGTGCCGCCGACCAGGGTGAGGGTCACATAGTCGCCGCCGAAGGCCAGGATCCGGTCGCGCTTCTGCCGGGGAGTGTTGGTGGGCACGAAGATGTGTGCCTTCACCCCCAGCCTGGCGGCGGAGATCGCCACACCCTGCGCGTGGTTGCCGGCGCTGGCGCAGACCACGCCCTTGGCCAGCTCGTCGGGCGCGAGCGAGCTCATGAAGTTGTAGGCGCCGCGCACCTTGTAGGACCGGCCGAGCTGCAGATCCTCGCGTTTGAGCAGCACCTCGACGCCGTACCGCTCGCTGAGGCGCTCGGAGCGCTCCAGCGGTGTTCGTTGCGCGATGGTCCGCGTCGCGGCGGCGGCGATCTCGGCAGGCGTCACGCTCACCGGGCTAGTGTCTCAGAGCGCCCGAGGGAGCTGTGACGGAGCCACGGCGACTGAGGAGAAGGTGCTCAGGCGCGTGCTGGGGCGGCGGCGCGCCGACTTCTGCCCTACCTGCGGACTCTTATCCACAGGGCGGGCGCCGATCGGTGGCGCGTGTCGGAGCCGCCGCCTACATGAATGAGTCCAAGGGTCAGTGGTCGTAGGCGATCAGTGATCGGTGGATGTCCGCGCCGATGTGGTCGTTGTGCCAGATCGCGGTGGTGAGGGCGAGGATGCGGGCGGCGATGCGGGCACAGACTCCGGC
>NZ_JASGDQ010000006.1:0-22181 GCF_047607185.1 Nocardioides sp.
AGTCTGTGCCCGCATCGCCGCCCGCATCCTCGCCCTCACCACCGCGATCTGGCACAACGACCACATCGGCGCGGACATCCACCGATCACTGATCGCCTACGACCACTGACCCTTGGACTCATTCATCTAGTGGGTGAGCCCTCATCGCCGGGCTCCGCATGTCAGCTTGCGCCCGGTCACGGCCTTTTGAGCGTCAGTCTGCGTCTGCTCACCGTGCTTTGAGTGTCAGTTTGCGCCCGGTCACGGGCTGGCGGGGGAGCGACCAACCAGGGGGCAACCACGCCGACCCTAGTGTGACCGGGGCCACATCGGTGCGATCATCACAGGAGTGCTCATGACTCGGATCAGCCTGACCGTCGACGGCATGCGGGTGTCGGACGAGGTCGAGCCGCGGCTGCTGCTGGTGCAGTACCTGCGCGAGCGGCTTGGCAAGACCGGCACCGTCGTCGGCTGCGACACCAGCAACTGCGGCGCCTGCACCGTCCATCTGGACGGGGAGAGCGTGAAGTCGTGCAACGTCCTGGCCGTGCAGGCCGACGGTCACGAGGTCACCACCATCGAGGGGCTGGCCCAGAGCGGTGAGCTCCATCCCGTGCAGGAGGCGTTCCGGGAGTGCCACGGCCTCCAGTGCGGCTTCTGCACCCCGGGGATGATCATGCAGAGCGTCGACCTGCTCAACCACAACCCCCATCCCAGCGAGCAGGAGATCCGCGAAGGGCTTGAGGGCAACCTGTGCCGCTGCACCGGCTACCACAACATCGTCCGGGCCGTGCAGTATGCGTCGGGCCAGCTCGCCGCGGTGGTGCAGTGATGACCGCGCTGCAGGAGGCCCCGGCCCAGGAGATCGGTCGTGACCGCCGACGCAAGGAGGACGCCCGGCTGATCACCGGCCGCACCCGCTGGACCGACAACATCCAGCTCAACGGGATGCTCCACCTGACGATGGTGCGCAGCCCGTTCGCTCACGCCAAGATCACCGGCATCGACACCAGCGCCGCCAAGGAGGCCGACGGCGTTGTGGGGGTGTTCACCGGCCAGGACCTCGGCGACAGCCAGGGCGCCTGCATCAACGCCTGGGCGATCACCACCGACCAGGTCACCCCGACGCACCTGCCGATGCCGACCGACCGGGTCGCCTTCGCCGGCGAGGTGGTGGCGGTGGTGGTCGCGCGGAGCGCCGCCGAGGCCCGCGACGCCGCCGAGCTCGTCGAGGTCGACTACGAGGAACTGCCGGCCGCGCTGGACCTCAAGGAGGCGGCCAACGACACGGTGCTGGCCCACCCCGACCTCGGCACCAACAAGAGCGCCTTCTGGCGGTTCGACTCCGCCGAGGCCGGCACCGGCGGCAATGTCGAGGAGGCCATCGCCGCGGCGCGCGAGAGCGGCATCGTGATCGAGCGGGAGTACCGCCAGCAGCGGCTCATCCCCGCCTTCATGGAGCCGCGCAGCGTCGTGGTCGACCCCACCGGCGAGCAGATCACCATGTGGTCGGCCACCCAGATCCCGCACATCCTCCGGTTCGCGCTCGCCGCGACCACCGGGGTCCCGGAGTCCAAGATCCGGGTGATCGCCCCCGACGTGGGCGGCGGCTTCGGCGGCAAGCTGCAGCAGACACCGGAGGAGATGATCGCGTTCGCGGTCGCCCGCAAGGTGGGCCGGCCGGTGAAGTACACCGAGACCCGCAGCGAGAGCCTGCTCACCGCCCACCACGGCCGCGACCAGTGGCAGCGGCTCACCCTCGCCGCCACCAAGGACGGCACCGTCACCGGCCTCAAGATCGACCTGCTGGCCGACCTCGGCGCCTATGTCGCCCTCGTCGGCGGCGGTGTCCCGGTGCTGGGCGCCTTCATGTTCAACGCCATCTACAAGTTCCCCGCCTACCAGTTCAACTGCCAGACCGTCCTCACCAACAAGACCTGGACCGACGCCTACCGCGGCGCGGGACGGCCCGAGGCGACGTACGCCATCGAACGGCTGATGGACGAGCTGGCCCACGAGCTCGGTCAGGACCCGCTGGCGGTGCGCGAGCGGAACTGGATCAAGCACGAGGAGTTCCCCTTCCAGACCGTCGCGGGCCTGCAGTACGACTCCGGCAACTACGAGGCGGCCACCGCCCGGGCCAAGGAGATCTTCGGGTACGACGACCTCCGGGCCGAGCAGGCGCGGCGCCGGGCGAGCAACGACCCGGTGCAGCTCGGCATCGGGGTCTCGACCTTCACCGAGATGTGCGGCCTGGCGCCCAGCCGGGTGCTCGGCCAGCTCAACTACGGGGCCGGCGGCTGGGAGACCGCCTCGATCCGGATGCTGCCGACCGGCAAGGTCGAGGTGATCACCGGCGCCAGCGCCCACGGCCAGGGCCACGAGACCGCGTTCAGCCAGATCATCGCCGACCGCCTCGGCGTACCGTTCGAGGACGTCGAGATCCTGCACGGCGACACCCAGGTCGCGCCGCGCGGCCTGGACACCTACGGCTCCCGCAGCCTGGTGGTCGGCGGCGAGGCGCTGGTCCGGGCCGCCGAGAAGGTGATCGACAAGGCCAGGCCGATCGCCGCCCATCTGCTCGAGGCCAATGTCGACGACCTGGAGTTCAAGCAGGGCAGGTTCGGCGTCCGCGGCACCGAGGCCGGCATCGGGCTGACCGAGATCGCCGGCGCCGTCTTCGCCGCCCACAACCTGCCCGACGGGGTGGAGCCGAGCATCGACGCCGACGCCACCTACGACCCGGTCAACTTCAACTTCCCGCACGGCACCCACCTGTGCGCCGCCGAGGTGGACACCGAGACCGGCGCGGTAAAGCTGCGGAAGTACACCTGCGTCGACGACATCGGCGTGATCATCAACCCGCTCATCGTCAGCGGCCAGGTGCACGGCGGGCTGGTGCAGGGCATCGCGCAGGCGCTGTGGGAGGAGGCGGTCTACGACGACACCGGCACGCTGGTGAGCGGCACGTTCACCGACTACCTGCTGCCCACCGCCGCCGACACCATCAGCTTCGACATCGACCACACCACCTCGCCGGCGACCACCAACAGCCTGGGCGCCAAGGGCGTCGGCGAGGCCGGCACCATCGCCTCCACGCCGGCGGTGGTCAACGCCGTCGTCGACGCACTGCGGCCCTTCGGGGTCGCCGACGTCCAGATGCCCTGCACGCCCGAACGGGTGTGGCGGGCCATCCACGCGACCGAAGGAGACCAGGCATGATTCCCGCCAGCTTCGAGTACGTCGCGCCGACCTCGGTCGAGGAGGCGCTCGCCGCCCTCACCGCGGCCGACGACGCTAAGATCCTCGCCGGCGGACAGTCGCTGCTGCCGGTGCTGCGGATGCGGCTCAACGCGCCCGAGACGATCGTCGACCTCGGTCGCATCGCCTCCCTCAACGGCATCCGCGACGACGGCGACGCCATCGTGATCGGTGCCATGACCAGACATGTCGACGTCGGCGCCGCGGCGCTGGTCAAGGAGCATGCCGCTCTCCTCGCCGAGGCCGTCAAGCACCTCGCCGACCCGCAGGTCCGCCACCGCGGCACCTTCGGCGGCGCGCTCGCCCACGCCGACCCGGCCGGCGACCTCTGCGCGCCGGCGCTGGCGTTGGGTGCGGAGTTCGTGATCGCCGGGCCGGCCGGCGGCCGCACCGTGGCTGCCGCGGACTTCTTCGTCGACCTCTTCGAGACCGCGCTCGGGGAGGACGAGATCCTGACCGAGGTGCGGGTGCCCAAGCACACCGGCTGGGGTGCCCACTACGAGAAGTTCGTCCGGGTGGCCCACCAGTGGCCCATCTGCGCCGTCGCGGCGACCGTCCGGGTCGCCGACGGCGTCATTGCGGATGCCCGGGTGGGGCTGACCAATATGGGCTCGACGCCGCTACGGGCCCGGGCGGTCGAGGAGGCGCTGGTGGGCGGTCCGGCCACCGAGGAGGCGATCCGCGCCGCCGCCGATCACGCCGCCGAGGGCGCCAATCCGCCGACCGACCTCAACGGGGACGCCGACTACCGACGCCACCTGGCCGGCGTGCTCACCCGGCGAGCGGTGCTCGCCGCCGCGGCGGGCTGAGCCCTTGTCTCCCGAGCCGGACGCCTGCTGCGCGACGCCCAGCACGCACGCTGGCTTCGTTGTCGTCAGTCGCCATGCCTCCGGCATGGCTCCCTCCTCCGCCTCGCCATCGCACGCACCGGACGCCGCTCGCGACGGCGCCGGCTCGAGAGACAAGGGCTAACGTCTGTGGGTATGGAGCTCACTCACCGGTTCACCGTCCCCGGCTCGGTCGAGGAGACCTGGGACCGCTTCCAGGACATCGCGTCCCTCGCGGAGTGCTTCCCCGGCGCCCAGGTCACCTCGGCCGAGGGGGACTCCTTCGAGGGCACCGTCAAGGTCAAGCTCGGGCCGATCGCGCTGGTCTACGCCGGCTCCGGCACCTTCACCGAGAAGGACGCCGAGGCGCACCGCTTCGTCGTCGACGCCAAGGGACGCGACAAGCGCGGCAACGGTACGGCGGGAGCGACCGTGACGGTGTCGATGTCGGCCTCCGGCGACGCCACCGACGTGGAGGTCGCCACCGACCTGTCGATCACCGGCAAGCCGGCGCAGTTCGGCCGCGGCGTGATGCAGGACGTCTCCGACAAGCTGCTGCAGCAGTTCGTGGCCTGCCTGGAGGCCAAGTCGGCACCCGGCCAGGACGTCGACGCCGGGCCGGAGGAGGCTGCCGAGGAGCTCGCGGTCTCCGACATGATGGAGGAGGGCGGCCCGGTCGCCGCGCCGAGCACGGGTCGCCACGCCGCGCCGGCGACTCCGGACGACGCCATCGACCTGGGTACGACGGTGCTGCCGGTGTTGGCGAAGGGCTACTGGAAGCAGGCCGCCGCCGGGGTCGTCGTACTCGCCGCGCTGGTCTGGCTGCTGCGCCGGCTCACCCGCTGAAGTCTGGAGTGTGAGGCGCACCAGGTGCGCCACACACTCCAGACCTCAGCCCCGGCTGACGTCGCGAGGCCCGGCCGGCTCGCCACAGGCCGCGCAGGTGAGCACCGGGTGGAACACCTCGCCGCAGGAGTGCCGGAAGGTCGTCGGCGGGCCGTCGTCGCCCGCCAGATGGGCGTCCCCCCACTCGCGCAGCACGTGGATCACCGGGTGCAGGCTCTTGCCGAGGTCGGTCAGCCGGTACTCGAAGCGCACCGGCCGGTCCTGGTAGGGCTCGCGGCGGATCAGTCCGGCCTCCTCGAGCTTGCGCAGCCGCGTCGTCAGCACGTCGCGCGGCGCCCCGGTGTAACGCGCGAACTCCTCGAAGCGACGGCTGCCCAGGAACAGCTCGCGGACCACCAGCAGGCTCCACCTCTCACCGATCACGTCGAGGGCGCGGGCCACGGAGCAGGTGCGTACGTCGGTTGCCGGCATGGCACCAGTGTAGGCGAGTTTGATTTTCCTACTAACTGCTCTACGGTAAGCGGGAAACCAGTCCGGAAGGGGATCTAGAGATGTCAGCCGTCAATCACGAGGTCAGCTCGGCGGGGGAGCGGACCAGGACCTACGACTGGGCGGACCCCATCGTCCTGGCCACCGCCGCGACCACGATGAGCGGGCTGGAGTTCCTCCGGGCGATCGGCGCCGGCGAACTGCCCCCGCCGCCGGTGATGGCGACCACCGGCATCACCGCCGTCGAGGTCTCCGAGGGCTTCGTCGCCTTCGAGGTGACCCCGGCCGAGTGGCACTACAACCCGATCGGCAGCGTCCACGGCGGCATCCTCTCCACGCTCGCCGACAGTGCGCTGGCGTGTGCCGTCCACAGCACGCTCCCGGCCGGCACCGGCTACACCTCGCTCGACCTGGTCATGAAGTTCACCCGGGCCGCCACCATCGACAGCGGCCGGTTGCGCTGCGAGGGCCGGGTCGTCACGCGCGGCCGCCGGGCCGCCACCGCCGAGGGCCGCATCACCGACGAGCAGGGCCGCGTCATCGCACACGCGGTGACCACCTGCCTGATCATGGAGTCCTGAGCGAGGAGCGTCTGAGAGCGTGTTCGAGGACTCGGAAGCGCCGGCTCGGCGCCGAGGTCTCGAACATGCTCTGACTCCTCGGCGGGGCGACACTAGAGTCGGCTGCTGTGACGAGGATCCTGGTCTATCTCGCCGGCATCGCCGCGATCGGGGCGGTGTTCTGCCTGCCCGCGCTGTTCTTCGACATCTCCGGGGTCGACGGCGACGGCTACGAGCCCACCTCCATCAGCAGGTACGACGCCAGCTTCGTCATGAACGACGACGGCGACATCACCGTGACCGAGGACATCGACGTCGACGTCAGCACGAGCGATCGCCACGGCATCTACCGGTTCTTCGACCGCTTGGACGACAACGCACCGCACGCCCGTCGTACCCCCGAGGGCATCAGCGTCACCCGCGACGGACAGCCGGAGCCCTACGAGACCGGCCGGCAGGACCTCGGTCGCTATCTCTACCTCAAGATCGGCGACGCCGACCGCTACCTCTCCCAGGGCACCCACAACTACAAGATCAGCTACACCATCGACGGCACCCTGCTGCCCTCCCGCGAGGGCGGCAGTTCGTTCTACTGGAATGTCGTGCCCGGGGGCTGGCAGCAGGACATCAGCGACGTCGACATCACCGTGGCGCTGCCGGTCGCGGCGGGGCAGACCGTTCGGTGCACCGTCGGCTGGGGCGGGGGCACCCCCTGCACCGCCGAGGGCGCCGGGACGCAGCAGCTCAGCCTCCATGTCGACCACGTGGACGCTCGCACCCCGGTCACGATCCTCACCGACCTCGCCATGGCCACCCCGCCCGAGGGCAACCACCTGCCCTGGACCATCAGGTGGGACGCGGTGCTGGGCACCAATGTCGCCGGCCTGGTGGTCGTGGTGCTGCTCGGCGTCGGCGGCGCGGTGGCCGGCGGGCTGCTCGGCGCCAAGGCACGGGAGCGCGAGCCCGGCTTCCCGCTGACCTACGCCCCGCCGGACGGGCTCACCCCGGCCCAGGGCAACTACATCCTCACCGAGCAGCTGCCGAAGCGGGCCTATGTCGCCACGCTGCTGCAGGCCGCGCAACAGGGCTCGGTCGAGCTCAGCCGCAGCGGCAGGGAGTGGACGCTCACCCGCAAGTCCGACTCCTACGACCCGGCCGACCTGGCGCAGGTCACCGCCGCCCGGCTGGCCGGCTCCGCCGGCTCGTTCACCGCCTCGAAGAAGAACCTCGCCGCCGGCAAGGCGCTGCAGAGCGAGATGTCGACCTTCAACTCCGACGTGAAGAAGTGGGCGCTCAGCACTGGCCTGCTCTCCCGCACCGGGCTCGGCGGCATCGGCGCGGTGATGGTGTTCGGCGGACTGATCCTGGCCGGCGTCTGCCTGTTCGTCCGGCCCTTCGGGATGTCGATGACCGGCATCGTCCCGGGCGCGTTCGCGATCTTCGGCAGCTCGATGGCCGCCGCCGGCGCGGGCACCAAGCGGACCGCGACAGGCCGTCAGCTGTGGTCCCAGCTCGGCGGCTTCAAGCGGGTGCTGTCGACGCCGTCGAGCAAGCAGCGCTTCGACTTCTCCGGCCGCGAGGAGCTCTACACCGCCTACATCCCGTGGGCGGTGGCCTTCGACTGCGCCGACGCCTGGGCCGCCAAGTACCGCACCGAGATGGGCGCCGAGCCGCCCGCGCCGTCGTACTTCGGGGCGGCCTATGTCGGCTCCCACTCCGGCGACTTCGCCAGCTCGATGGTCCACGACTTCGAGAGCACGCTGTCCGGCGCCGTCTCCGCCTACTCCGCCTCGCAGTCGCACTCCAGCGGCGGTGGTGACGGCGGCTTCTCCGGCGGTGGTGGTGGCGGGGGTGGCGGCGGTGGCTCCTGGTAGTCACATCCCTTCGGATCCGGCACGATTCACCCATGCACGAGTCAGGAGCCAACCATGGCCATCGCCATCGCAGCAATCGTCGTCGTACTGCTCGTCATCTTCGCCATCGTCGGCTTCAACAGGCTCCGCACCACCGACGTCGGCGCCCAGGAGGCGCTCGGCGGGATCGACGTACAGCTCACTCGTCGTGCCGATCTGGTGCCCAACCTGGTCGAGACGGTGAAGGGGTACGCCGCCCACGAGAAGGACGTGCTGGAGGAGGTCACCCGGGCCCGCGCCGCCGTCGCCACCGCCGCCGCCGGCTCCGACGTGCCGGCCAAGGCCGCCGCCGACGCCGCCCTGCAGCAGGCGCTGGTGCGCGTCAACGCCACCGCCGAGGCCTACCCCGACCTCAAGGCCAACACCAACTTCCTCGAGCTGCAGAAGCAGCTGGCCGAGACCGAGAACCAGATCTCCTTCGCCCGGTCCTACTACAACGACGCCGTCGCCAAGCTCAACAAGCTCGTCGTCTCGTTCCCGTGGCTGCTGTTCACCGGCATCGCCGGGGTGCGCAAGCGGGAGTTCTACCAGGCCCCGCTCGGCCAGGACCAGGCCCCGAAGGTCGAGTTCTGACCCCGCCCCGGCCGTGATCCTGATCGACCCGCCCGCCGTGCCCTCCCGCGGCCGGCTGTGGTCCCACCTGGCCAGCGACACCTCCTACGACGAGCTGCACGAGTTCGCCGCCGCGGCCGGCCTCCCGGAGCGCGGCTTCGACCGGGACCACTACGACGTCCCGGCGGAGTGGTACGACGCCCTGGTCGCCGCCGGCGCCGTCCCGGTGCGCAGTCGCGAGCTGGTGCACCGACTGGTCGCCGCCGGGCTCCGGGTGCGTCGTACTCACACCTCGAAGGTGCCGCCCGAGCGCCAGTAGTAGCCGTTCTCCCGCGTCAGGAAACCCTCGTCGACGAGGTAGCGCCGCAACGCCGCATGATCGGGGTGGAACTCCTTGAGCACCGCGTCGACCTCCCGCTCCGGGTAGACCCTCCCCGGCTCGAACCGCTGCGCCACATGGTCGAGCACCAACAGCAGCTTCCCGCGCTTGCGTGGGATGTCCAGCAGCCGCCCGTCGGCCGCGACGAACCGCCCGACGATCTCACTCACCACCATGCCCCCAGTCTTGGCCGGCTCGCCGGGCGCGGTGCGAGCGGTCGAGTGGGCGGAGCTCGACGAGACGACCGGTGAGCGTGACGGGCGCAGGCAGGGCGCGGAAGGCCATGCCGCCATTCAAGCACCGTGGATGCCCCGCTCATCCGTGACCGAGGCGCTGCTCGCCTCACGACAGGGGAGGTACGGCGGGCGCCGTACCTCCCCTTCGTCCGATGGTCTGTCAGACGGTCACGCTCAGCGGCCGCGCCGGACCTCGCTCGGCGAGCTTGACCTTCCTCGCGTGCCCGAAGCCGATGCCGGCGAGGACCAGGAAGATGACGCCACCGACGTAGGCGCCGATCGCGGCGATGCCGGCGATGGTGCCGATCGTGGCGAAGGCGTAGCCGTAGAGGAGCAGGCCGCGCAGGGTGTTGCCCATGAAGAGCGTCTGCCGCAGCCCGGCGAGCGCCTGGCCGTCTGCCGACGCCTTCTCCTCGGCGGACATCTGGGTGTACTCGCCTGAGACCTCCTCGTAGGTGCGGCCGTCGCTGGCCGCGTTCATGTGCGCCAGGATGTAGTGGTCAGCGAACGCCTTGGCCTCGGCGCCGGTGTCGAGCGGGCTGTCGGCGTACTTCTCGAGAGCCGCCTTGTCGGCCTTGGGCAGGTCCTCGAGGGCGGCGCCCGATGGCATGGTGATGCCCTGGTCGGTGAGCTGGCCGTGCACCTGATCGCCGATGAAGCTGTTGGCCCAGGTGAGCAAGCCGCCGACCACGAGCAGGACGACGGCCAGCAACAGCCCCGTCCACGAGATGAGCTTGTCGAATGCTGAGCGCATCGGATTCTCCCTTGTTCCGACCGGTCCTGTTGGCCGGTCCTACTGCTTCGACGCTAAGGCGGCGTGGCAGTCGGGTGTCAGAACACTTGGTCACCGGATCGAGGGGCCAAGGGTCCCGAGGTCACGGGACCTTCAGAAGACGTTGAGAGGCCGGAACTGCACCGAGATCCGCGGCCCGGCGCGGGCGACCTTGGGCACCGCGTGCTCCCAGGTGCGCTGGCAGGAGCCGCCCATGACGAGCAGGTCGCCGTGACCCATCTCGACCGAGATCGAATCGCCGCCGCCCCGCGGCCGCAGCGCCAGCCGACGCGGGTCGCCCAGCGAGACGATCGCCACCATGGTGTCCTGGGTGCGGCCACGGCCGATGGTGTCGCCGTGCCAGGCGACCGAGTCGCGGCCGTCGCGGTAGTAGCAGCAGCCGGCAGTGCGGAAGGGCTCGCCGAGCTCGTCGGCGTAGTGCGCGGAGAGCGTGTCGCGGGCGGCGGTGAGCGCCGGGTGGGGGAGCTCGTCGCCGATCATGTAGGTGTGGACAAGCCGGGGGACGTCGACGAGCCGGTCATACATCTGCCGACGCTCGGTGCGCCAGGGCACCTCGGCCACGAGGGTGCGGAAGACCTCGTCGGCCGCGGGCAGCCAGCAGCGGCACACGTCGATCCAGGCGCCCCGGGAGAGCGCGGTGCGCTCGACGTCGGTCAGCTCGAGCGTGGTCGCGGCAGGGGCGGCGAACAATGATCCCTGGAAGTCCACGGTGACGAGAATACCCCACTGATTCGATCAGGTGTTCGATATCGGTGCTGGACGGGACAACGAAAAAACTGCTGGGCAGCCCTGGGAGTAAAGTGTCCGAAGTACCACGTACAGGCACCGGTCGGCCGCCGTACCCTGCTGGGCATGAGTGACGTGCCGATCGACGCCGGAGGGCGATCGCTGAAGCACGAGAAGATCCGGGAGTACGTCCGTGGGCTGATCTCCGCGGAGTCCCCGGGCGCTCCGGCGCCCTCCGAGCGCGAGCTGGTCCATCGCTTCGGCGTGGCCAGGATGACGGTACGACAGGCGATGGACGCCCTGGTCGTCGAGGGGCTGCTGGAGCGCGTTCCGGGACGCGGCACCTTCGTCGCCCGGCCGAAGCGGAGCACGACGCCGGTGCTGTCGTTCACCGAGGAGATGCGTCGCCGCGGCCTCCAAGCCGAGTCCCAGACGCTGCTGGCCCGCCGTGAGCAGGCCGGCCCTGGCGTCGCCCGCGCGATGGGGATCGAGGAGGGCGGCTCGGTGGTCCACTGGCGTCGGCTGCGCCGCGCCGACGGCGAGCCGATGTGCCTGGAGGACGTCTACCTCAACGAGTCACTGGTCCCGGGCTTCCTCCAGGTCAGTATGCCTACCAGCCTGTACGACGAGCTGGAGCGTCAGGGCATGGCGGCCAGCTGGGTCGAGGACGCGGTCAGTGCCGACCTCGTCACCGCGGACGAGGCGGCCCTGCTCGAGGTCGCCCGTGGCTCGGCGGTGCTGCGCAAGCAGCGGCGCGCCCTGGCGGGGGAGCAGGTCGTCGAGGTCTCCCGCGCCGTCTACCGGGCCGACCGCTACTCGCTCCGGGTCGAGCTCGGCGCCGCCGAGTCGTCGTGACCGGCGCTGTGACCGGCGTTGTGACCAGGGAGTGACCTATCGGACCACGGATCGGTCACAACCCGCCGAGCGGAGCGACGATGTCCCCGGTCTCCTCGCACACCCAGACCGGGTCGGGGCCACCCAGGTCGGGGGAGATGTAGAGGATGTGGAGCGGAGAGTGCTCGTCGCAGCCGACGCACAGTGGCCATCGCTGACCGGTGTCGGCGAGCGCGTCCTGGACGTCCTGTGCCACCAGCCCGGCGACGTACATCGAGCCCTCGGGCCACTGTGAGACCCACCAGCCCCGCTCGCTGACCGCGTCCTCCAGTGCGCTCACCACGGTGGCGGTCGCCAGGCCACGGGAGTTCAGGTCGGCGAGCACCCGGGCACGGGCGTCGAGCAAGGCATCCATCGCCTCCATCCTGACGCACAGGAGAAATCACGTCATACCGTCTAGGCTGCGGCCGACACCCGACCCGAGAGGACACAGCAGCATGAGCGACCCGGTGATGTTCACCCTCGACCCCGACGAGCGGGTCACCCACTGGTACAACATCCTGGCCGACCTGCCGACGCCGCCGCCCCCGCCGCTGCACCCGGGCACCCGCGAGCCGGTCGGGCCCGACGACCTGGCGCCGCTGTTCCCGATGGAGCTGATCGGCCAGGAGGTCTCCACCGAGCGCTATATCGAGATCCCGGAGCCGGTGCTCGACGTCTACGCCCAGTACCGCCCCAGCCCGCTCTACCGCGCCCGCCGCTGGGAGACCGAGCTCGGCACGCCGGCCCGGATCTACTACAAGTACGAGGGCGTCAGCCCGGCCGGCTCGCACAAGGTCAACACCGCCG
The DNA here is from genome assembly GCF_047607185.1 of Nocardioides sp. Lineage (GTDB taxonomy): Bacteria > Actinomycetota > Actinomycetes > Propionibacteriales > Nocardioidaceae > Nocardioides. The sequence continues at coordinate 12,245 of NZ_JASGDQ010000006.1, forward strand.
TGCCGCAGGTCTACTACAACAAGCTCAGCGGCATCACGAAGCTCACCACCGAGACCGGCGCCGGCCAGTGGGGCACCGCGTTGTCCTACGCCAGCGCACTGTTCGGCGTCGAGTGCGAGGTCTGGCAGGTCGGCGTCTCCTACGACACCAAGCCCCAGCGTCGTACCCTCATCGAGGTCTTCGGCGGCAAGGTGCACCGCTCGCCCTCGCAGCTGACCGAGTCCGGCAAGGCGTTCCCCGAGGGGCACCCCGGCTCGCTCGGCATCGCCATCTCCGAGGCGGTCGAGGTGGCCGCCCAGGACCCCGCCACGAAGTACTCCCTCGGCTCGGTCCTCAACCACGTGCTGCTGCACCAGACCGTGATCGGCCAGGAGGCGCTGCTGCAGCTGGCCAAGGCCGGCGAGCGATCGGTCGACGTCGTCTACGGCTGCGCCGGGGGCGGCTCCAACTTCGCCGGCCTGGTCTTCCCGTTCCTGCGCGAGAACCTGGTGGGCGGTGCCGGCACCCGGATCGTCGCGGTCGAGCCGACCTCCTGCCCGACGCTGACCCGCGGCGAGTACCGCTACGACTTCGGCGACACCGCCGGCATGACGCCGTTGATGAAGATGTACACCCTCGGCCACGACTTCGTGCCCTCGCCCATCCACGCGGGTGGGCTGCGCTACCACGGCATGGCGCCGCTGGTCTCCCACGCCGTCCACGAGGGGCTCATCGAGGCGATGGCGCTGCACCAGAACGAGTGCTTCGAGGCGGGCGTGGAGTTTGCCCGCAGCCAGGGCATCGTGCCCGCGCCGGAGTCGGCCCACGCGCTGGCGGCTGCCCGTCGCGACGCGCTGGCCGCCAAGGAGTCGGGCGAGGAGAAGGTCATCGTGATCGGCCTCTCCGGCCACGGCCTGCTCGAGCTGGGCGCCTACGCGCAGTTCCTGTCCGGCTCGCTGGAGGACGACGCGCTGTCGGAGACCGAGCTGGCCGAGGCGCTGGGGTCGGTGCCGGTGGTCTGAGCCGCTGCGGGCGGTCAGCCGCCGCGGCTCCGCCCGGGCCTGACGTCGTACGACGGCGGTGTCACCTCGGTTGTGACAGTCTCGACCGGCAAACTCGATTGCCGGGAGCCGGTGGGTCCGTCCTACCCTTGAGACATGGCCAAGGCACTCCTCCTCGAGAACATCCATCCCCTCGCCGTCGAGAACCTCGAGCGGGCGGGATTCGAGGTCGAGCTGCGTGCCTCCTCGCTCTCCGAGGAGGAGTTGGTCGAGACGCTCTCCCCCCAGGGCGGGCCGGGCGTGACACTGCTCGGCATCCGCTCCAACACCCACATCACCTCCCGGGTGCTCGACGCCGCGACCGACCTGACCGCGATCGGCTGCTTCTGCATCGGCACCAACCAGGTCGACCTGGCTGCCGCGACCGAGCACGGCGTGGCCGTCTTCAACGCCCCCTACTCCAACACCCGCAGCGTGGTGGAGCTGGTCATCGCCGAGATCATCAGCTTGGCCCGCCGGCTGCCGGAGAAGACCCAGAAGATGCACGAGGGCATCTGGGACAAGAGCGCCAAGGGCAGCCACGAGGTCCGCGGCCGCACCCTCGGCATCGTCGGCTACGGCAACATCGGCACCCAGCTCTCCAACCTCGCCGAGGCGATGGGGATGTATGTCATCTTCTACGACATCGCCGACCGGCTCGCCCACGGCAACGCCCGCCGGGTGCCCACCCTCGACGCGCTGCTCGCCGAAGCCGACGTGGTCAGCCTCCATGTCGACGGCCGCCCGGGCAATGCCGGCATCTTCGGCGCCGAGCAGTTCGAGAAGATGAAGCCGCGCAGCATCTTCATCAACGCCGCCCGCGGCATGGTCGTCGACACCGACGCGCTGCGCGAGCATGTCCTCTCCGGCCACATCGCCGGCGCCGCGCTCGACGTCTTCCCGATCGAGCCCAAGGCCCAGGGCGACCCGTTCGAGTCCCCGCTGCGCGGCCTGGACAATGTCATCCTCACCCCGCACGTCGGCGGCTCCACGCAGGAGGCCCAGGAGGAGATCGGCTACTTCGTCTCCGGCAAGCTGCGCGACTTCGAGCTGGGCGGCTCGACCGCGCTCTCGGTCAACCTGCCGACGGTGCAGCCGCCGGCGCTGGCCAGCGGCGGCCGGCTCGGCCTCTTCCACGTCAACGTCCCCGGCGTGCTCGCCGAGGTCAACAACATCCTCGCCACCGAGGGCGCCAACGTGACCGGCCAATATCTCGCCACCCGCGGCGAACGCGGCTACGTCGTTACCGACATCGCCGGCGACATCAGCGAGGCGGCGCTGGCCAAGCTGCAGTCCTCCCCTCACACACGATGGCTGCGCCATTGGGCCGTCTGATGTTGAATGTCTGCCATGGAGCTGCCTCAACATTGGCCCCTTCCCGATGCTCAGCCCGGCTCGGCTGAGCTGCGCGACGAGCTGATCGCGGCGTACGCCGGCCCCGAGCGTCGCTACCACGACACCCGCCACCTCGCCGACGTGCTGAGGCGCCTCGGCGAGCTGCGCGAGGCCGGCGCGGTCTTCGAGCAGCTGCCGGTCACGCTGGCCGCGTGGTTCCACGACAGCGTCTACGACGGCGAGCGCGACGCCGAGGAGCGCTCGGCGATGTGGGCCGAGACGGCGCTGACGGGACTGGTCGACGCCGCGACCGTCACCGAGGTGACCCGGCTGGTGCGGCTCACCGAGACCCACCAGCCCGAGTCGGAGGACCGCAACGGCGCCGCGCTGTGCGATGCCGACCTGGCGATCCTGGCGGCGGACGCCGACCGCTACGGGGACTATCGCGCCGCGGTCCGGCAGGAGTACGCCGACCTCTCCGCGGACGACTTCCGCGAGGGCCGTACCCAGGTGTTGCGCCGGCTGATCGAGCGCGAGCATCTCTTCACGACGGCGTTCGCCCGGGCCTCCTGGGAGGGCGTCGCCCGGGCCAACATCGCCGGGGAGCTGGCCGCTCTCGAGGGCCGTTAACAATTCGGAAATGTCGGTGCGTCGCGGGACAATCTCGCGGTGGGATTCGCGACATACGCAGAGCTTCTGAGAAACGTCACCATCCGGCGAATCCTGCTCCTCGGCCTGGTCATTCGGGTGCCGCTGTGGGCCGCCAACGTGGTCATCACCCTGCACGTCGTCGGCTCTCTCGACCGCAGCTACGCCGAGGCCGGCCTGATCGGCACCGCGGTCAGCCTCGCCCTCGCGATCAGCAGCCCGTGGCGCGGCCGTGCCCTGGACCGGGTCGGCCTTCGTCGTACCGTCGCGCCCTCGATCGCCGTCGGTGCGGTGGTGTGGAGCCTGGCGCCCTGGCTGGGCTACTGGCCGCTGCTGGTGCTCGCCTTCGCCGCCAATCTGGTGGCGGTGCCGACCTTCTCCATCATCCGGCAGGTGCTCATCGGGCAGGTTCCCGACCACCAGCGCACCACCGCGCTCTCGGTCGACTCGGTCGCCATCGAGCTGTCCTTCCTGGTCGGCCCGGTCGCCGGCGTCGTCGCCGCGACCTACCTGCCGACCTCGCTCGCCCTGCTCATCTGCGAGGTCTCGGTGCTCGCCGGCGGCCTGGCGCTGTGGCTCGTCAACCCGCCGCTCACCGGCGAGCACGCCGACCCGACGGCGGCGAAGGTGCCGACCCGCCGCTGGCTCACCCCGGCGGTCGTGGTCGTGCTCGCCATCGCGGCCGTCTCCACGATGATCCTGACCGGTGAGGACCTCGGCACCGTCGCGGCGCTGCGCGACTGGGGCCAGCAGACCTCGATCGGCTGGGTGCTGGCGCTGTGGGGTGCCGGCTCCGCGATCGGCGGCGTGCTGTACGGCGCCCTCCACCGGCACCCCTCGGCGGCGGTCCTGCTCGCCGCGCTGGCGGCTACCACCGCGCTGGTGGCGCTGGCCCCCGATCGCGGCTGGTTCGTGGTGCTGCTGTTCGTCTCCGGCTTCTTCTGTGCGCCGACCATCACCGCTACCGTCGACGACCTGTCCAGGCTGGTCCCGGCCGGTGTCCGGGGCGAGGCGATGGGCTGGCACGGCTCCGCGCTGACCCTCGGCAGCGCCGCCGGCGCCCCGCTGATCGGCGTAGGCATCGACCACGGCGGTTGGGCCTGGGGCTTCGCGCTGGCGGGCCTCGGCGGGCTGGCGATCGCGCTCGTCGGCCTGGCGGTGCGCGGCCGGCGCGCCTCGGAGACCGAGCAGATCGAGCTCATCGAGGCGTAAGCCCGGCCAACAGCACGCCCGCCACGTCGGCCAAATGGCTTGGTGTCGCCCCACTCGGCATTTAGCCTTTGGGTGGTCCTTCCATCTGCGCGGATGAGCGAAGGGGGTGTCGACGATGGCGGTGACGAATGTGGCACTTCTCAACGCCTCCTACGAGCCGCTGGGCAAGGTGACCTTCCAGCACGCCGTGCGGATGCTCTTCCGGCAGGTGGCCATCGTCGAGGAGGCCCACGAGGACCGGATGATCGGACCGCACCCGTGGCCCAAGGTGATCCGGCTGGTCCGCTATATCTCGGCGCACTGGCTCTACCGACCCGCCGGCTACGCCCGTGAGGGCGTGCTGCGACGGGACCGGCACCGGTGCGCCTACTGCGGCGACCACGCCACTACCGTCGACCACCTGCTGCCCGCCTCCAGGGGCGGCGCCTGGACCTGGCTCAACACCGTCGCGGCCTGCCGTCGGTGCAACGGCCGCAAGGCCAATCGCACCCCCGAGGAGGCGGGAATGCGTCTGCGGCTGCGGCCCTACGTCCCGACTCGAGCCCAGCTCGCCGCCCTCGACTGACGCCGGCGTCGCGGTCCGCCGAGGCTGTCGGAGGCGGCTCGTAGTCTGAGTACGTGTACTGAGAACGTTTTCGAGAACGTGTTCGAGAACTCGGAAAAGCGTCGGCTCGGCGCCGAGCTCTCGACCACGCTCTGACCTGGTCCCCGGGTGGCGTGAGGAGGCGAGCGATGGGCGACTTCGACTGGGACGGCGAGGTGCAGCAGGCGTGGCGGCGGTTCCGCCGACGACTGGCCGACGCGGTGTTCGACCTGGGCGACGGCGAGGAGATCTACCTCGCCGCGCCACGTGCCGACGTCCACCTCCGCCGGGGCGGCGACGCCATCGTGGTGAGCCGCTACGGCGAGGCCGTCGAGGGTGGCCTGAGCGCTACGGAGACCGCCGCACCGCGCCAGTGCGACCAGGTCGCGGCGCGGGTCGTCACCCAGCTGAGGGGAGGTGGCGCGCTCCATCCGGCCTTGGTCGTGGGGGAGTCGTGGCAGCCGGTGCCGACGGTCCCGCTGCCTCGCGCCGAGGATGCCGAGCCCGAGCTGATCCGGCCCGAGACGGCCGAGGAGCTGCGGCTGGCGGTGGGCCGGGCGCTCGCGCCGCTTCTCGACGGTGAGATCGGCCGGGCCGGCGAGGGGGACCTCCAGATCACCGTCGGCCGGTCCGTGCTGTTCGTCAGGGTCGACTCCGACTGCCCGCGTGTCGACCTTCTCAGCGAGTTGGTGTGGGACGTCCGCCGGCCCGAGCGGATGGCCGACGTCGTCGCCGAGCTGACCGGCAGGCACGTCTATCAGTTCGCCGCGAGCGCCGACCGGGTGCTGCTGCGCTACCCGCTGCCGGGCTGGCCGTTCGTCCCCGAGCAGCTTCGCGATGTCGTCGCCAGCCTGCTCGACGGGCTCGACGACCTCGCCGCCGATGTCGCGGGACGACTCGACGCGCTCCGGTTCCGCGACGAGCCGCGGTCCGCGCCGGCCACCGGGCCGCCGTCGCAGACCACTGGCCCGGTGTCGCCAGGGCCGGCCGAGCCTCGGGTCGGCCGGGAGCGCTCCGAGATGTTCGGCGACTCTTCAGAGACGAGTTAGCGTGTGTCGCCGCGCAGCCATCTTCCCCCACGTTAGGGTCACGTGTCTTCGGGTCGCGACGTAGAGTGGCGACGGGTCAGGGGCAGGGTTGCCCGAGGAATCAGTTGGGGAGTTCGGTCGTGTCGCAGAGGCAGCGCCTTCGGGTGCCGCGCAAGCGTTTCATGGGCATCGCGGGCAGCGTGGTCTGCGTGCTCGGGTCGATGGTGCCCTTCGCCGGATCGGCGGCGGCCGCCGACACCGGCACTCGCATCGTGACGGTCCGGGGCACCGCCTTCCCTGCCGGTCGCGACGCCGGGCTCTCCTATGTGGGCTGCAGCAGCATGTTCAGTCGCACCGCTGACACCACGACCCCCCAGGTGGGCAACCTCGGCGACGCGGCGCTGGGCAACCGCGCCCTCGGCTTCGACCTGCAGGGCGGCAACGCCGTCGGCTCACTCCACTACGTCGGCTCCTTCGCCGCCACCACCTCGGTCGGCATCTCGGTCGCCGCACCACAGGGCACCACCGGCGTCGCCTACGCCGCCTACCAGGCGCCCACCCAGGTCGGCACCTCCGAGATGTGGATCGGCCGGGCAGCGCTGAGCGTCCCGGCCGGTGGCTGGACCTCGATCGAGGCCGTCGGCCTGACCTACAGCTGGGTCGACACCGACACCGCCACCGGCCAGCCGGTGGTGCCGCTCGGCTCCACCACCGCTGCGGTGCCGGTGACAGCGACCCCGCACCAGTTCTCGCAAGCCTTCGGTCCCGACGGCTCCGGCGTCTTCACCGTCGGCTTCGGCTGCGACGGCAACCCGTTCGCCATCGACGCGCTCGGGCTCGGCAACGCCGACGGCACGACCGTCTACGACCTTGAGGGCCGCACCAGCAAGGTGCAGCTGATCGGGCCGGCCAGCCACACCATCGAGGCCGGCGAGTCGGTGAGCCTCCAGGCCGTGCTGCGCGACGGATCGGGCGGGCGGATCAGCCGCGGCACCGTGGTGCTCTCTGCCAAGGCCGAGGGCGGCGACTGGCGGACCGTCACCGTGCTCGACGCCGCCGACACCGACCCGAGCTACACCGTCACGCCGAACAAGGACACCGTCTACCGGTTCGAGTTCGTGGACCGGCCGCTCTACGAGGGCAGCGTGTCGAAGGAGTACGCCGTCCACGTGCGCTCGCAGGACGAGCCCGACCCGTCGACGACGCCCACCTCGACGCCGACCGAGCAGCCCACTCCCGAGCCCGACCCGACCACGTCCCCGGCCGGCCCCGAGCCGACCGAGTCCGCCTCGGAGTCCGCTCCGGCGACTCCCACCGAGACGGCCACGTCGAAGCCGGATGCCCAGCCGTCCCAGGAGCCGGCCGAGACCGCCTCGGCCGAGCCCTCGAAGGAGTCCGAGTCGAGCCAGCCCCCGGCCTCGGAGCAGGCGAGCAAGCCCGCCGAGGATCCTGCGGGTGAGTCGACCGCCGCCGACCCGGCCGGCGCCCAGTGACCGTTACCTGAGCACGCTGTCGTAGACCGCCCTGGTCCGCTCGGCGATCGCGACCCAGCTGAACGAGTCCACCGCCCGCTGCCGGCCGGCGCGCCCCATGGCCGCCGCCCGGCCGGGATCGGCCAGCAGCGCGCCGAGCGCGGCGGCGAAGTCGGCGACGTACCGCTCCGGGTCGGTCGGCGTACCGGTGCCGTCGCTCGCCTGGGAGATCGGCACCAGGAGCCCGGTCTCGCCGTCCACCACGACCTCGGGGATGCCGCCGGTCGCGGTGGCGACGACCGCGGTCTCGCACGCCATCGCCTCGAGGTTGACGATGCCGAGCGGCTCGTAGACCGACGGGCATGCGAAGACGTCCGCGGCGGTGAGCAGGGTGACCAGGTCGGTGCGCGGCAGCATCTCCGGGATCCAGACGACCCCGGTCCGGGTCGACTTCAGCGAGTCGACCAGTCCCTCCACCTCGGCGGCGATCTCGGGGGTGTCCGGCGCGCCGGCGCACAGCACGATCTGCGCCTCCGGCGGCAGCGCCGCCACCGCGCGCAGGAAGTAGGGCAGCCCCTTCTGCCGGGTGATCCGGCCGACGAAGATGACGGTCGGCCGGTCCGGGTCGACCCCCAGCTCCCGGACCCGGTCCGGGTCGTCGATCGGCGCCCATAGCGCGGTGTCGATGCCGTTGTGCACCACGTGCACCCGCTCCGGCGGGACGGCCGGATAGGACCGCAGCACGTCCTCGCGCATCGCGGCCGAGACCGCGACGATGCCGGCCGCCGCCTCGTACGCCGTGCGCTCGGCCCACGACGACAGCGCGTAGCCGCCGCCCAGCTGCTCGGCCTTCCACGGCCGCAGCGGCTCCAGCGAGTGGGCGGTGATGACGTGCGGGATGTCGTGCAGCAGCGCGGCGAGGTGCCCGGCGAGGTTGGCGTACCAGGTGTGGGAGTGCACCAGGTCCGCGCCTGTGGTGTCGTCGGCGATGGCGAGGTCGACCCCGAAGGTCCGCAGCGCCGCGTTCGCGCCGGCCAGCGCCGGCAGGTCGGCGTACGAGAACGTCCCTTCCTCCGACCGCGGCGCCCCGAAGGCGCGGACCACGACCTCGAGAGCGCCCGGCGACTCCGCCGCGACCAGACGTAGCGCCCGGACGAGCTCGGCGACATGGACGCCGGCGCCGCCGTAGATCTCCGGTGGGTACTCCCTGCTGAGGATGTCGACGCGCACGATGCGAACCTAGCCTGTCCGGCACTAGGTTGGGAGCATGGTCCTCTCGTCACGCAAGAAGGTTCTGGCGATCGTGCTGGCGGGCGGCGAGGGCAAGCGGCTGATGCCGCTGACCGCCGACCGGGCCAAGCCCGCGGTGCCCTTCGCCGGCAACTACCGGCTCATCGACTTCGCCCTCTCCAATGTCGTCAACAGCGGCTATCGGCAGGTGGTCGTGCTGACGCAGTACAAGAGCCACTCGCTCGACCGTCACATCAGCCAGACCTGGCGGATGTCGACGATGCTCGGCAACTATGTCGCCAGCGTGCCGGCGCAGCAGCGGGTCGGCAAGAACTGGTACCTCGGCTCCGCCGACGCCATCTACCAGTCGCTCAACCTGATCCGCGACGAGCAGCCCGACATCGTCGTCGTGGTGGGCGCCGACCACGTCTACCGGATGGACTTCGCGCAGATGGTCGAGCAGCACCTGGAGTTGGGCGTGGCCTGCACCGTGGCAGCGATCCGGCAGCCGATCTCGCTCGCCGGCCAGTTCGGCGTCATCGACGTCCAGCCGGACGACCCGCGGCGGATCCGGGAGTTCCTGGAGAAGCCCACCGACCCGGTCGGGCTGCCGGACAACCCCGAGGAGGTGCTCGCCTCGATGGGCAACTACGTCTTCGACGCCGACGCGCTCGTCGAGGCGGTCACCCGTGACGCCGCCGAGATCGGGAGCAAGCACGACATGGGCGGCGACATCGTCCCCGCGTTCGTACGACGCGACCAGGCCGCCGTCTACGACTACCGCGACAACGAGGTGCCCGGCTCCACCGACCGCGACCGCGGCTACTGGCGCGACGTCGGCACGCTGCGCAGCTACTTCGACGCCCATATGGACGTCGTCTCGCCGCTGCCGGTCTTCAACCTCTACAACTACGAGTGGCCGATCTACACCTCCCACGGCCCCTACCCGCCGGCCAAGGTGGTCCGCTCGCAGATCGACGAGGTGCTGCTCTCACCCGGCGTCGTCGTCACCGACGCCCATGTCGCCCGCTCGGCGCTCTCCCCGGGCGTCTACGTCGACGGCTCGGCGGAGGTCTCCGACGCGGTGCTGCTCAACGACGTCAAGATCGGCGCCGGCGCCGTGGTCCGCAATGTCATCCTCGACAAGAACGTGGTCATTCCGCCCGGTGCGCGGGTCGGTGTCGACCCGGAGGAGGACGCCGGCCACGGCTTCGTGGTCCAGGACGGCCTCACCATCGCAGGCAAGGACCACTCCTTCAACTAACCCGCGAGTCGGCACAAGTGCAGGTCTCAGAGGGCGCGAGTCGGCAGAAGTGCAGGTCTCAGAGGGCGCGAGTCGGCAGAAGTGCGGGTTCCAGAGGGCGCGAGTCGGCACAAGTGCGGGTTCCAGAGGGCGCGAGTCGGCAGAAG
>NZ_JASGDQ010000007.1:0-69500 GCF_047607185.1 Nocardioides sp.
AGAGTTACGGCGGCCATAGCGATATGGGAAACACCCGGTCCCATCCCGAACCCGGAAGTTAAGCCTGTCAGCGCCGATGGTACTGCAACCGCGAGGTTGTGGGAGAGTAGGACGCCGCCGGACAAAAATTTCAATCGTAGGGGCCACCAGGCGGTGGCCCCTACGATGCATTTGGACGTGTGTGAGTTCGTCGGCTGAGCCGACGAGAGAGGTTTCGTGTCATGGCTGAGGATCGTCGCGGCGGTCGTCCGTCGCAGGGCAAGGGCGCCGGTAGAGGCGGCCCGCGTGGCTCGTCCGCCGGCGGCGGAGAAGCAGGTCGTAGTGGCTCCGGCCGGCGTGCCGGGGGCTCCGGTCGTCCCGACCGTGCTGGCGAGGGTTTCAAGGGACGCGCTGCGCGCCCGGTTCGTGGTGAGCGGCGCGAGCGGCCGGTGGTGGCCGAGCGGACCGCCGACCAGAAGGCGTACGACGGCCCGGACCTGCCCGACTTCATCACCGGCAAGGAGCTGGACCGGTCGGTGGCGGCACAGCTGAAGGGGCTGCCGGAGAAGCTGGCCGCCCGAGTGGCGCGCCACCTGGCGGCAGCCGGCGTCTACATCGACGACGACCCCGAGCTGGCCTACCAGCACGCCAAGGCGGCCAAGAGCCGGGCTCAGCGGCTGGCCGTGGTCCGGGAGGCGCTGGGCGAGGCGGCGTACGCTGCCGGACACTACGCGGAGGCGCTCGCCGAACTGCGTGCGGCCAAGCGGATGAATGGCGCGACGGCGTACCTCCCGATCATGGCGGACTGCCACCGCGCCCTGGGCCAGCCCGAGCAGGCGATCAAGCTCGCGCAGAGCCCGTCCGTGCGCAACTTCGTCCCCGAGGCGAAGGCGGAGATGACGATCGTCGAGGCCGGCGCGCGCCGGGACATGGGGCAGATCGACGCCGCGCTGCGCACCCTGGAGCTGGCTCCGCTGACGAGCAAGAGCCGGGCGTCGTGGGTCGTCCGACTGCGCTATGCCTATGCCGACACCCTCGAGGCGGCGGGCCGACTCGACGAGGCGTTGGCCTGGTTCCACCGCACCTACGCGATCGACGGCGAGGAGATCACCGACGCCGCGGAGCGCGCGGCCTCGCTCGAGGCCCGGCGGGATTCATAGCGCCGGGAGTCGTGGCGCCCACTGGTGCTCACGCTCCTCATACGTCACAATAGGGACACAACTACACACCTGTGATTCTCACTCGTTGGCAACGAGACCGCTGGGGAAGGCGTCGCTCAGGCCGCAACGAAGGAGAACCACGGTGACCGCATATCAGAACCTTGCCGCCTCGCTTCCTGCCACGAGGGGCGTGCTCTACGTGCACTCAGCGCCCTCCGCGCTGTGCCCGCACGTGGAGTGGGCCGTCGGTGGGGTGCTCGGTGTCGCCGTCAGCCTCGACTGGACGCCGCAGCCCGCACAGGCAGGGACCTACCGGGCCGAGCTCTCGTGGACGGGAGCCGTCGGCTCGGCTGCTGCTGTCGCCTCGGCACTGAAGGGCTGGAACCACCTTCGCTTCGAGATCACCGAGGAGCCGACGGCCGGCTCGGAGGGGGCCCGGTTCTCCTACACCCCCGAGCTGGGCGTCTTCCACGCCGTCACCGGCCTGCACGGCGACATCATGATCCCGGAGGACCGGCTCAAGGCGGCGGTGGTGAAGGCTGCGCTGGGGGAGACCTCGCTGATGGGCGAGATCGACAAGCTGCTCGGCAAGCCGTGGGACGACGAGTTGGAGACCTTCCGGCACGCCGGCGAGGGCGCGCCGGTCCGTTGGCTCCACCAGGTGGTCTGAGCGGACTCAGCGTCGCGCTCGGCGACAGATCCGCTTGGCCTTCTGGCGCGCCTTCTTGGTGTGCAGACGCTTGGCCTTCTGGCGCGCCTTCACGCATCTGGCCGAGGCGCCGGCCGGCTGAGTGGTCGGGGCGGTGGCGGGTGCGTTGACCACGAACGTCGTGGGCGTGAGCCACCCGGAGTACTGATCCGGGTAGTCGCTGACGGTGATCCGGCCACGTATCGTGTAGACGCCCGCCGGCGTGCTGGTCGAGCACAGCGTCAGCGGCTTGCTCCCCACGGTCGGATCCGCGCCGGAGATGATGATCTCCGAGGCGATGCCGAGGCCGCCCGGACCGACCACGGTGACCTCGACGGTCCAGTCCGGCGACGACGGCGCGAGCGAGTAGCCGTAGGAATAGGTGGCGCACCCCTGGACCAAGGCGATGTCGGGCGCGGAGAAGCTGCCCATGGCGGCGAACTGCTCGGCTGTGGGCGCGCCGGCCCGAGCCGCCGGTGTCAGCCCGAGCAGACCGGCGGTGAGTGTCATCCCGAGCAGCAGTCGACCACGTCTCACATCCTGGCCAACGCGGCCGAGGCGATGTGGTTACGGTCACACCCGACGGCACGCCCCGGGGAGGACGTGCCGTCGCCGTCGCTAGACGGAGCCGAAGGCGATGGCGACATTGGCGCCACCGAAGCCGAAGGAGTTGTTGAGCGCGGCGATGTCACCCATCGGCAGGTCGCGCCGCTTGGTGGCGATGTCGAGCTCGACGGCCGGGTCGAGGTCGTCGAGGTTGATCGTCGGCGGCACCACCCGATGGTGGAGCGCCAGTACGGTGGCGATCGACTCCAGCGCACCGGCGCCACCGAGCAGGTGGCCGGTCATCGACTTGGTGCTCGTCACCACCACCGAGGAGACGTGGTCGCCCAGGGTGGCGTGCAGCATCAGGCCCTCGGCGATGTCGCCCTGCGGCGTCGAGGTGGCGTGGGCGTTGACATGGGCGATGTCGGCCGGGTCGATCTCGGCCTCGGCCAGTGCCCGCAGGATCGCCCGGGAGCCGCCCCGGCCGGCCGGGTCGGGCTGCGCGATGTCGTGGGAGTCGGCGGTGATGCCGGCGCCCAGCACCTCGGCGTAGATCCGAGCGCCGCGAGCCTGGGCGTGCTCGAGCCGCTCCAGCACCAGCACACCGGCGCCCTCGCCCAGCACGAAGCCGTCACGAGCGGTGTCCCACGGTCGGCTCACCGCCGTGGGGTCGGTGTCGTCGGCCGTGCCGGTCTTGGAGAGCGCCATCATGTTGGCGAAGGCGGCGATCGGCAGCGGGTGGATCGCCGACTCGGTGCCGCCGGCCAGCACCACGTCGGCGCGGCCGAGCCGGATCTGGTCGACGGCCAGCGCGATCGCTTCGTTGCCCGAGGCACACGCCGAGACCGGCGCGTTGACCGCGGCCCGCGCGCCGACGTACAGGCTGATATTGGCCGCCGGGGCGTTGGGCATCAGCATCGGTACGGCGAGGGGGGAGACCCGCCGAGGTCCCTTCGCCAACAGCACGTCGTAGTTGTCGAGCAGCGTGGTGACCCCGCCGATGCCCGATGCCACGGCCACCCCGAGCCGGTCGCCGTCCACGCCCGCCTCGGCGGCCGGACCGGAGAACCCGGCATCGGCCCAAGCCTCCATCGCGGCGACCATGGCGAACTGGGCGGAGCGATCCAGCCGCCGGGCCTTGACGCGCTCGAGCACCTCGGTGGGCTCGACCGCGACCCGGGCGGCGATCTTGACCGGCAGCTGCTCGGCCCACTCCTCGGTGAGGCGGCGGACGCCGGAGCGGCCGGCGACCAGCGCCTCCCAGGTGGTGGACACGTCTCCGCCCACCGGGCTGGTGGTGCCCAGACCGGTGACGACGACTCGGGTGCGGCTCATGGATGTCCCTTCGGGAAGTGAGATCAGGCGCTGGCGCCGGCGCGCTCGATGAACGACACCGCGTCACCGACGGTCTTGAGGTTCTTCACCTCGTCGTCGGGGATGGAGACGCCGAAGCGCTCCTCGGCGGCGACGACGACCTCGACCATCGACAGCGAGTCCACGTCGAGGTCGTCGACGAACGACTTCTCGAGCTGGACGTCGTCGACGTCGATCCCGGCGACCTCGTTGACGATCTCGGCGAGGGCTGCGCGGATCTCCTCGGTGTTGCTCATGGTGGGGCTTCCTTCCGGTTGCTGTTGTTGGGAACTCAGGGGACGCGAACGACCTGGGCGGCGTAGACCAGACCGGCGCCGAAGGCGATCAGCAGAGCGGTGTCGCCCGACTTCGCCTCGCCGTCGGCGATCATCTTGTCGAGCGCCAGTGGGATCGAGGCGGCCGAGGTGTTGCCGGCATGGGCGATGTCGCGGGCGATCTTGACCGACTCGGGCAGCTTCATGGCGCGGGCCATGGCGTCGATGATGCGCATATTGGCCTGGTGGGGCACGAAGCAGTCGAGCTCGTCGGCGGTGATACCGGCCCGATCGAGCGCCTCGTGGGCGACCTTGGCCATCGCGAAGGAGGCCCAGCGGAACACCGGGTTGCCCTCCATCGCGAGCCAGGGCGTGCGGTCGCCGTCGCCGGCGGTGCCCCAGGTCAGCCAGTCGACGTTCTGCCGGATCAGGTGGGCCTGCTCGCCGGCCGAGCCCCAGACGACCGGGCCGATGGCCGGCTCCTCGCTGGGTCCCACCACGGCGGCACCGGCGCCGTCGGCGAAGATGAAGGCGGTGCCGCGGTCGTTGGCGTTGAGCAGGTCGGAGAGCCGCTCGACGCCGATGACCAGCACATGTCCCGCGCTGCCGGCCCGGATCATGTCGGAGGCCATCGCGATGCCGTGGCAGAAGCCCGCGCAGGCGGCCGAGATGTCGAAGGCGGCGGGGTGGTCGGTGCCGAGTTCGTCGGCGATGAGCGCGGCGACGGCCGGTGTCTGCGAGAAGTGGCTCACGGTGGCGACGATGATGCAGTCGATCTGCTTCACGTCGATGCCGGCGTGCTCCAGCGCCTTGCGGGAGGCCGCCACCGACATCGCCTGCACGGTCTCCTCCGGCGTCGCCCAGCGGCGCTCGATGATGCCGGAGCGCGTCCGGATCCACTCGTCGCTGGAGTCGATCGCGTCGACGAGCTCGCTGTTGGGCACCACCCGGGAGGGTCGGTAGGAGCCGACGCCGAGGATGGCGGCGTACGGGCTTCCGGCCGAGGCTCTCACGAGGCCACCTCCTCGGTCTGCGCTGCCGCGTGGGCGAGACAGAACTCGCGTGCGGCGTCCAGCTGGTCGGGGGTCTTGAGCGCGAAGGTCTCGACGCTCTTGCCGAAGTATCGCTTCGCGATGCCGGTCAGGGTGCCGGCCGGGGGCATCTCGAGGATGCCGGTGACGCCGAGGTGGGTCATCGTCTCCAGGCAGAGATCCCAGCGCACCGGGCTGGCGATCTGACCGACGATCCGCTGGAGCACCTCCGCCCCCGAGCGGACCACCTGGCCGTCCTTGTTGGAGATGACGCGCAACCGGGGATCGTGGACCGACACCGACCGCGCCAGCGCGGCCAGCCGGCCCACGGCCGGGGCCATGTGCTCGGTGTGGAAGGCGCCCGCCACGGAGAGCGGCGCGAGCCGGGCCTTGGCAGGCGGGTCCTCCTTGAGCGCGGCGAGCTGCTCCAGCGTGCCGGCCGCGACCACCTGGCCCGGGCCGTTGTCGTTGGCGGCGGTGAGGCCGTGCCGGGCGATGGTCGCGAGGACCTCCTCGCGGACGCCGCCGAGCACCGCCGTCATGCCGGTCGGGACGGCCGCGGACGCGGCCGCCATCGCGCGGCCGCGCTCGCGCACCAGCACCATGGCCTGCTCGGCGGTGATCGCGCCCGCGCCGGCGGCGGCGGTCAGCTCGCCGACGCTGTGCCCGGCGACCGCGCCCACTCCCGCGAAGGCGTCGGCAGGGCGAGGGAACACGCCCAACGCGGCCACCAGGCCGGTGGCGACCAGCAGCGGCTGGGCGATCTGGGTGTCGCGGATGGTCTCGTCGTCGGCCTCGGTGCCGTAGTGGACCAGGTCGATGCCGGCGACCGTCGCCAGCCAGTCGAAGCGGGCGGCGAAGACGGGGTCCTCCAGCCACGGGACGAGGAAGCCGGCAGTCTGAGCCCCCTGGCCCGGGGCGACGATGACGAGCACGGTTCCACCCTGCCTGGCTACCGACCGGTCGCCGGTGCGGGCGCGCACGAATATGAGGCCACGGTCTTTGTAGGACTTCTACAAACGACCCAGGGCAAGCGCGATCCGGAGCGCGAATGCGTCACGGGGCCGGGTGGCGGCGTAGCCGGTGAGGTCGCTCACCTGGCGCAGCCGGTAGCGCACCGTGTTGGGATGCACGAACAGGGCCCGCCCGGTGGCCTCCAGGGAGCCACCCGAGGCGAAGTAGGCGTCGAGAGTCTCGATCAGGGTGGCGCGGGCGTGCAGCAGCGGCAGGTAGACCTCCTCGACCAGCTGCGCTCGCGCGTGCTCGTCGCCTGCCAGCGATCGCTCCGGGAGCAGCTCCTCGGCCAGCACCGGGCGCGGCGCGTCGGGCCAGCCTGCGGCGGCTCGCTGCCCCGCAGACGCGGCCTGGGCAGAGACGTGCGCCTCGGCCAGGTCGGCGACGACCGGGCCGACCACGACCGGGCCAGGGTCGAAGGCCGAGGCGACCACGGCTCCCGCCTTGGCCGGATCGGTGACGCCGCCGAGCAGCACCACGAGCCGGTCGCCCTGGACGGCGCAGAGCGCGTCGAGACCGGCACTGTGGGCCCGGTGGCGGACCTCGTCGAAGGCGGTCGAACTGTCGGGGGTGGCCGGCGCCGTGCCGAGGACCACCGCCACCGCGCCCACCGAGCCCCAGCCCAGCGCGCTGGTCCGCGACAGCACCGACTCGGTCTCGCCACGCAGCACCGCATCGACCACCAGCGCCTCCAACCGGGCATCCCACGCGCCCCGCAGCTCCGCGGCGCGGGCATAGACCTCGGCGGTCGCGAACGCCATCTCCCGGGCATAGCGGGAGACAGCGGCGCGGACGTCATGAGCGTCCTCGGGCCCGAGCAGCTGGTCGACATTGGCCTCGACGACCTCGATGGCGAGCCTGACCAGGTCGACGGTCTGCCGCAGCGTGATCACTCCGGCCAGCGCACGTGGCGCGGCGCCGAAGACGGCCGCCGCCAGGTCGGGTCCTTCGACGCGGGTGTCCGGGCCGGCGGCGTACCAGTGCGTGAAGGAGCGGATGCCGGCCTGGAGGATGCCGCCTACCCAGGAGCGCTCCTGGGCCGAGAGTTCCCGGAACCACGGCACGTCGCTGTCCATGCGCGCGGTGGCAGCCGTCGCGAGGCGTCCGGTGGCGCGCTGGAGCGCCGTTGCCGCGCGGGTCCGTGATGCGGGGGTCACAGTCGCGATTCTCGCACTGTGCGGGGGAGTCGAGCACTCGTTGAGGGATTGATTCCCCGGTGCCGCGGGCGCGCGCCGCACAGGCGTGGTTGAATCCTTGACCTGTGGGGTCCGCCGAGACCCCGACGTGTACGACGGAGGTCTCATGCCCGAGACGCAGTTCCTCACCATCCACGGTCACAGGCGCGCCTTCGCGTTCGGCGGCCGCGAGATCGGGACCGCGCCGGTGCTGCTCCTGCTGCACGGCCTCGCCTGCGACCGGCACACCTGGGACCCGGTATGGGACCGGCTCGCCGAGAAGTACACGCTGCTCGCGCCGGACCTGCTCGGCCACGGCGAGTCCGACAAGCCGCGTGGCGACTACAGCCTGGGCGGCTACGCCAACGGGATGCGCGACCTGTGCACGGTGCTCGGCATCGACAGGGTCACCGTCGTGGGCCACAGCTTCGGCGGTGGCGTGGCGATGCAGTTCGCCTACCAGTTCCCCGAGCGCACCGAGCGGTTGGTGCTCGTCGATCCGGGCGGCCTCGGCTCGGAGGTGACGCCGTTGATCCGCGCCCTGGCGCTGCCGGGCTACGACCTGATCCTCCGGCTGCTGACGCTGCCTGGGCTGCGCCAGCTCAACACCGGTGCGCTGCGGGCGCTGCACCAGCTGGTGCCTGGTCCGGAGACTCGCGACCTGGGGGAGGTGGCCGACATCCTGGACTCCTTCAAGGACCCGGGCAAGCGGCACGCGATCCATCAGCTCGTCACCGGCGTCATCGACTGGCGCGGCCAGATTGTCACCATGCGCGACCGGGCCTATCTCACCGAGGCGATGCCGATCTGCTTCGTCTGGGGCGTCGAGGACCGGGTGATCCCGGCCAGCCACGCCGCCCTCGCGGAGGAGATCGCGCCGCGTGCCCGGGTGGTGGTCATGCCCGACGCCGGCCACTTCCCGCACAAGGACCATCCCGACGAGTTCGTGGCGCTGGTCGACGACTTCGTCGCGAGCACTGTGCCGGCGACGTACTCCCGTGCCCGGTGGCGCCGGCTGCTCAAGAGCGGGCAGCCGACGCCCCTCACGCCAGTGGAGACAGGAACAGTCTCAGAGCTGGCGTGAGCTGGCTGAGTGGGGTGAGCTGGCGTGAGCTGGCTGGGTAGGGGTGAACTGGCGTAGAGCCCGCCCCAAGCCGAAAGCTGGCCGCTCGCCAAAGCCTGGTGTCTCCAGGTGAGCGGACGCAAACTGACCGGAGGAGCGAAGCGGGGGAGGTCAGTTTGCGTCCGCTCACCGTCTTGCGTGTGTCAGTTTGGGGCTGTTCACCGCTCCAGGGGTGTCAGTTTGGGGCTGCTCACCGGGGTCAGGCGTCGCCGCCCTCCTGCAGCACGCCCGCGACGGCAGTGGGGTCGTCGATCCGGTAGGCCTGGAACGCCTTCTCGACCACCGCCGGGTCGATCTGGCCCGCCTTGGCGAGCGCCTGCAGCGCCTGCACCACCACCGACTGGGCGTCGATCTGGAAGAACCGTCGTGCGGCCGGCCGGGTGTCGGCGAAGCCGAAGCCGTCGGCGCCGAGCACGTGGTAGTCCTGAGGCACCCAGCGGGCGATCTGCAGCGGCACCGCGCGCATGTAGTCGCTGACCGCGACGACCGGGCCGGTCGCGCCGGCCAGCTTCGTGGTGACGTACGGCGTGCGCTGGGTCTCGCCGGGGTGGTTCAGGCTCCACCGCTCGGCCTCGATCGCGTCGCGGGCCAGCTCGTTCCACGAGGTGACCGACCAGGTGTCGGCCTGGACGCCCCACTCCTCGCGCAGCAGCCGAGCGGCCTCCTCGACCCACGGGAAGCCGACGCCGGAGGCGAGCAACTGCACCTTGGGACCGTCCCCGGTGGCGGTGGCGACCTGGTGGATGCCCTTGAGGATGCCCTCGACGTCCACGTCGGCCGGCTCCGTCGGCTGGCTGACCGGCTCGTTGTAGACGGTGAGGTAGAAGATCACGTCCTCCGAGTCGGGCCCGTACATCCGCTCCAGGCCGGACTTCATGATGTGCGCGATCTCGTAGGCGAACGCCGGGTCGTAGTGGACCACCGCCGGGTTGGTCGCCGCGATCAGCGGCGAGTGGCCGTCGGCGTGCTGCAGGCCCTCGCCGGTCAGCGTGGTGCGGCCGGCGGTGGCGCCGACCAGGAAGCCGCGGGCGAGTTGGTCGGCCATCGCCCAGATCGAGTCGCCGGTGCGCTGGAAGCCGAACATCGAGTAGAAGATGTAGAACGGGATCATCGGCTCGCCGTGGGTGGAGTACGACGACCCGGCGGCGATCGCCGAGGCCATCGCGCCGGCCTCCGAGATGCCCTCGTGCAGCATCTGGCCCTGCGGCGACTCCTTGTAGGAGAGCAACAACTTCCGATCGACCGACTCGTACTGCTGGCCGGCCGGGTTGTAGACCTTGGCGGTCGCGAACATCGAGTCCATGCCGAAGGTGCGGTACTCGTCCGGGGCGATCGGCACGATGCGCGGCCCGATCTCCGGGTCCTTCATCCACTCGCGCAGCTGGCGGACCGTCGCCATCGTGGTGGCGATCTTGTTGTGGCCCGAGCCCGCCTTGAGCTCGCCGTAGGCGTCGTCGCCGGGCAGCGTGAGCGGCTTGGTGGTGACGGAGCGCTTGGGCAGCGAGCCGCCGAGCTGCTGGCGGCGCTCCATCATGTACTGCACCTCGGGCGCCTCCGTGCCGGGGTGGAACAGCGGCGCGGCGCCGGTGCGCTCGTAGGTCTCCTCCAGGTCGCGGTCGGAGATCGGCAGGTAGAGCCGGTCGCGGAACTTCTTCAGGTCCGCCATCGTCAGCTTCTTCATCTGGTGGGTGGCATTGCGGCCCTCCAGCGCCTCGATGGTCCAGCCCTTGATGGTGTGGGCCAGGATCACCGTCGGCTGGCCGACGTGCTTGGTGGCGGCGTCGAAGGCGGCGTACACCTTGCGGTAGTCGTGGCCGCCGCGCGGCAGCTTGCGGATCTGCTCGTCGGTCATGTGCTCGACCATGGCGCGCAGCCGCGGGTCGCCGCCGAAGAAGCTCTCCCGGACATAGCCGCCCGACTCCACGGAGTAGGTCTGGAAGGCGCCGTCGGGGGTGGTGTTCATCTTGTTGACCAGGACGCCGTCGACGTCACGGGCGAGCAGCTGGTCCCACTCCCGGCCCCAGACGACCTTGATGACGTTCCAGCCGGCGCCGCGGAAGTAGGCCTCCAGCTCCTGGATGATCTTGCCGTTGCCGGTGACCGGGCCGTCGAGCTGCTGCAGGTTGCAGTTGATCACCCAGGTGAGGTTGTCCAGCTCCTCGCGGGCGGCGATCCGGATCGCGCCGAGTGACTCCGGCTCGGCCATCTCGCCGTCGCCGAGGAATGCCCACACGTGCTGCTGACTGGTGTCCTTGATGCCGCGGTTGGCGAGGTAGCGGTTGAACCGGGCCTGGTAGATCGAGTTGATGCCGGTCAGCCCCATCGAGACCGTGGGGAACTCCCAGAAGTCCGGCATCAGCCGAGGGTGGGGGTACGACGACAGGCCGGCGTGCGGGCCGTGCTGCACCTCCTGCCGGAACCGGTAGAGCTGGTCCTCGCTCAGCCGGCCCTCGAGGAAGGCGCGGGCGTAGATGCCGGGGGAGGCGTGACCCTGGATGTAGACCTGGTCGCCGCCACCGGGGTGCTCCTTGCCCCGGAAGAAGTGGTTGAAGCCGACCTCGTAGAGGCTCGCGCTGGACTGGTAGGTGGCGATGTGGCCGCCCACCTCCAGGCCCTTGCGGTTGGCGCTGGAGACCAGCACCGCGGCGTTCCAGCGGACGAAGGCCCGGATCCGGCGCTCCACCTCCTCGTCGCCGGGGAACCACGGCTCCCGCTCGGGCGGGATGGTGTTGATGTAGTCGGTGCTGCGCAGCGCCGGCACGCCCACCTGCATCTCGCGGGCGCGCTCCAGCAGCCGGAGCATCACATAGCGTGCCCGCTCCCGGCCACGCTCGTCGACCATCGCGTCGAAGGACGCGATCCAGTCCTTGGTCTCCTCGGGATCGATGTCCGGGAGCTGTGTCGGGAGGCCCTCGTGGATAACGGTGGGCTGCGTCCGATCAGAAGAGGCGTAAGCAGGGGTGTTTGCTTCGGTCACCTACGCATCGTGTCACGCGTTCGCGCGCGAGCCACAGTCACCCTTGGGTTACCGATCGGTACGGCATTGGAACGTTCCATGATGCGGACGTGCCGGCCCGTCGCACCGGGATGGATGACCGACATACCGCCCCGAGTGTTGCGCTGTCCGGGCAAAACCGCTGGACTATCCCCACCTCACGGCGCGACCACGCGTCAGGAGGCGACTCGACAGACAGATTCTTGGAGCGAACGGAGTGACGAACGTGGCGTCGACCGTGCCCACGGGGCCGGCTGAGCGGCTGGGCTTCAAGCCCGGCATGGTCATCCAGGAGTTGGGCTGGGACAACGACACCGACGACGAGCTGCGCGCGGCGGTCGAGGACGCCGTCGACGCGGACTTGGTCGACGGTGACTACGGCAATGACGTCGACGCGGTGTTGCTCTGGTGGCGCGAGGAGGACGGCGACCTGGTCGACGGCCTGGTCGACGCGTTGACCGACCTCGTCGGTGGCGGCGCGATCTGGCTGCTGACCCCCAAGGTCGGCCGGCCCGGTGCCGTCGACCCGGCCGACATCGCCGAGGCGGCGCCCTTGGCCGGGCTCTCGCAGACCACCACCGCGACGGTGAGCAAGGACTGGGCGGCCACTCGGCTGGTCGCCCCCAAGACCTTGTAGCGTCTGAGCACGTGATTCTCGACGGCCTCGTCGCCAGGGGCTCCTCAGCGGCGACTGCTCTGAAGGTGATAGCCGGCTCGGGCGTCGTACGCCCCTTCGGGCCGACCACGCTCGCACGGCTCGGCAAGACGCTGCTCGACTGGGGCACCGGCCCCGCCGGCGGCTTCGCGACGCTGGCAGTCCGCTATCCCATGCACACCGGCCTGGTCGACGACCTCGGCGCACTGACCTGGGGAGAGCTCCACGCCCGCTCCAACGCGCTGGCCCGTGCCCTCGCCGAGCGCGGCGTCGGCGAGGGCGACGGCGTCGCGGTGATGTGCCGCAACCACCGCGGCTTCGTCGACGCCGTGGTCGCGGGCAACAAGCTGGGCGCCGACACGCTGCTGCTCAACACCGCCTTCGCCGGGCCGCAGCTCGAGGACGTCGTCGCGCGGGAGCGGCCCAAGGTCGTCATCCACGACGAGGAGTTCACCGACCTGCTCGCCGGCGTCGCCGCCGAGCGGATCGTCGCGTGGACCGACGGCGCCCCGGAGGTCGACACCGTCGACCGGCTGATCGACTCCCACGCCACGACCGACCTCAAGGCGCCCGCGCGGCACGGCCGCGTCGTCATCCTCACCTCCGGCACCACCGGTGCCCCCAAGGGCGCGCCGCGCACCGAGGCCGGCTTCGACGCCGCCATCGCGCTGCTGTCGCGACTGCCGATCCATGCCGGCTGGCGCGCCCACATCGCCGCCCCGATGTTCCACACCTGGGGCCTGGCGCACTTCATGCTCGCGATGCTGCTCGGCACCCCGATGGTGCTGCGCTGCCGCTTCGACCCCGAGGAGGCGCTGCGGACGATCGCCGCCGAGCGCTGTGAGACGTTCGCGGTGATCCCGGTCATGCTCCAGCGGATCCTGGCACTGCCGCCGGAGGTGCTGGCGTCCTACGACCTCTCCTCGCTCCAGGTGGTCGCCTCCTCCGGCTCCGCGCTGCCCGGCGACCTGGCGCTGGCGTGGATGGACGCCGTCGGCGACAGCCTCTACAACGTCTACGGCTCCACCGAGGTCGCCTACGCCTCGATCGCCACGCCGGCCGACCTGCGCGCGGCGCCGACCTCGGCCGGTAAGCCGCCCTGGGGGACGGTGGTGCGGCTCCTCGACGAGCAGGGCCGGCCGGTGCCCGACGGGGAGGCGGGCCGCATCTTCGTCGGCAACGGCTTCCTCTTCGAGGGCTACACCGGAGGGGGCGGCAAGGAGGTCGTCGACGGCTTGATGGCCACCGGCGACGTGGGCCGGTTCGGGTCGGACGGGCGGCTGTACGTCGAGGGCCGCGACGACGAGATGATCGTCTCCGGTGGCGAGAACGTCTTCCCCAAGGAGGTCGAGGACTGCCTGGTCCGTCACCCGGCGGTGGTCGAGGCGGCGGCCGTCGGGGTCGAGGACGACGACTTCGGGCAGCGGCTGCGCGCCTTCGTGGTGGTCTCCGGGTCCGTTCCCGCCGAGGAGCTGCAGGACTGGGTGCGCGGCAACCTGGCCCGCTACAAGGTGCCCCGCGAGATCGTGCTGCTCGACGAGCTGCCGCGCAATGCGACCGGCAAGGTGCTGAAGAGGGAGCTGCGGAGCCTGTGACCGGCCTTGCCCTCGGGGGGCCCGCCCCGGACTTCACGCTGCGCGACCAGTTCGGCGCCGAGGTCACGCTCTCGTCGTACGTCGGCGCCAAGGCCGTTCTGCTGCTCTTCTACCCGGCCGCCTTCTCGGGGGTGTGCACCGGGGAGATGAGCGGCGTGCGCGACCGGCTCGACGAGTTCCTGACCTTCGACACCGAGGTGCTGGCGCTCTCGTGCGACCCGGTCTTCTCGATCCGGGCCTTCGCCGACGCCGATGGCCTGAACTTCCCGCTGCTGTCCGACTTCTGGCCGCATGGGGCGGTGGCGCGCGCCTACGACGTCTTCGACGAGGCCCGTGGCCAGGCCCGCCGGTCGTCGTACGTCATCGACCGCTCCGGCGTGGTGCGCTGGTCGGTCCACAACGCCAACGCCGACGGCCGCGACCTCGATGAGCACCTGCGCCAGCTCCGGGCCGCCGCCGAGTGATCGGCTGGCCAGGCGATGTTGGTTCGGCATCGGGTCGCCGATTCGCGTAGTCTGTGCGGCGCTTTCAGCGGGCGTGTAGCTCAGCGGTAGAGCGCTGCCCTTACAAGGCAGTGGTCGGGGGTTCGATCCCCTCCGCGCCCACGAGACGCACGGGGTTCAAACTCGCTGCCGGAGAAGATCCGGTGCCGTGCTTGCGACGGGGGTGATCGTCAATCATCCTGGTCTTCTCGGGACCCGGCCACGGGTCACGGACGCGCGATAGCCCACGAGGAGGCGCCGATGAGCACGGTCGATCCTGTGGAGGCCCGGCGTCAGCGGGCCGGCGACGGTGCGGGGCGGGCGCGGCTGGCCCGTCGCGCGCGCTGGTGCTATCTCCTCGGCACCGCGGCGTCGGTGCTGCTCGGGATCGGGATGGCGCTGCTCTTCGACACCGTGCGCAGCGTGACCATCATGCCGGTCGACTACTTCCCTCGGTCCATCATGTACGCCCTGCCCGGCTCGATCATGGGCGGGTTCGTCGGCCCGGTCCTGCTGGTCCACGCCTCGGAGCTGGAGCGTCGGTCCCGGGGCCGGATGCACGGCTCCGGGCTGGCGGCCTTCCTCGGGTTCGCCGCGGTGACCGTG
Organism: Nocardioides sp.; assembly: GCF_047607185.1. GTDB lineage: Bacteria > Actinomycetota > Actinomycetes > Propionibacteriales > Nocardioidaceae > Nocardioides. The sequence continues at coordinate 14,678 of NZ_JASGDQ010000007.1, forward strand.
GGCGTGGTGATCGCGGTGCTGGCCTGGTGGAGCCGGCCGGCGGTGGTCGGCCGCACCCCGGACTCCTTCGGCGACTCGGCCCCGGCGCAGTGGGGCTTCGGCTCCTGGCTGCTCTACACCGCGTCGTGGTGGCTGCCGGCGCTGTTCGCGGTGGTCGCGGTGATCTTCCTGCTGGCGTGGCGGACGGCGGAGCGGCGGGCCGCCGCCGCGGTCGCGTTGCGGGACTCCCTGCTCGTCCACGGAGCCCGTACGACGGGGATGGTCGTCGACGTCCGGGTGCTGATCTCCACCAGCAGCGAGGGCGATAGGTCGGTCTCGGGTGCCATCGGCACTGTGCGGTACGTCGGCGGCGGGGTCGATCGCTGGGTGGAGCGTCGTACCAGGGACGCCGCCACGGTGGTCACCGGCGCCCCGGCCGAGGTGCTCTACGACCCGGCCGACCCGGGCAACGAGGAGCGGATCTTCGTCGCCTTCGTCCGGGACCCCGCCCCCTCGGAGTGGATCCCCGCCCCGCCCGGCAAGGCCGGGAGGAAGGGTCGATGAGCACCGCCGACCCGAGCGAGGAACGACTCGGTGGCCGCACCGGCTGATGCCGGTCCTCCACGTGATCGCCGGCCCCGAGGGCGCCGATGCTTGCCTCGCCGTCGCCCGGGAGCGGGATGGCCGAGATCGTCTTCCCCTCCCAGCAGCGTGCGACCCGAATGTCCAGTAATTTGACGGGTTCACTATGTTATTGGTGCCGCGACCCGCCGAACGGAAGGCACGACAGTCTTGATGCACTTGGCACTGTTCCTCGACGGGGGCTCGCACCTGGGTGGCTGGCGACTCCCCGAATCCGATGCCACCGGCGGCATCGACTGGCCGTCGTACCGCGAGGTGGCGCGCAGAGCGGAGGCCGCGAAGATCGACATGATCTTCGTCGCCGACAAGCTCTCCCTGGACGACACCTTCTCCGGGAACTTCGAGGACGCGGTGCGACACCGACTGCTCGCCCATCCCGAACCGCTGACCGTGTTAGCCGCACTGGCCGCGACCACGGACCGGATCGGGCTGGGCGGCACGATCTCGTCGTCGTACAGCAACCCCTACTCGGTCGCCCGACAGTTCGCCAATGTCGACCACATCAGCGGTGGCCGAGCCGCGTGGAACGTGGTCACCTCCTCGGCGAACAGCGAGGCCCGCAACTTCGGCCGACCCGTCCACTACGGCCATGAGGAGCGCTACCGGCGCGCGGTCGAGTTCATCGACGTGGTGACCGGATTGTGGGACACCTGGGAGGACGACGTGGTCCGGCTCGACAAGGAGTCGGGCGTGGTCGGCGATCCGGAGAAGGTCCACTACTTGGACCACCACGGTGACTTCTTCGACGTGCGCGGTCCGCTCAACATGCCGCGCCCACCCCAGGGCAACCCGGTGCTGATCCAGGCCGGGGTGTCGGAGCGGTTCCACGACATCGCGGCCCAGCGGGCTGAAGTGGCCTTCGTGGTGCACCAGGAGATGGACCGGGCCCGCAGGTTCTACGACTCCTTCAAGCAGAAGGTCCAGGCGTTCGGGCGCCCCGCCGACGCGGTCAAGGTGCTTCCCGGCATCGTCCCGGTGATTGCCGCCACGGATGCCGAGGCCCACGCCAAGCGCGAGGAACTGGATCGACTGATCCTGCCCAAGGCGGGCCTGATGGTGATGTCCACCGCGATGAACCTGGGCCTCTCCCACCTCGATCTGGACGAACCCTTCCCCGACGTCACCGACCAGATCACCGGTAGCGTCGGCCGGTTCAAGTTCGTCATCGAGCGGGCGCTGGCCGAATCGATGACCGTGGGACAGGTCGCCCAGTGGTATGCCCGCAGCCTGTCCTTCTTCGCGCCGACCGGGAGCCCGGCGACCGTGGCCGGCCAACTCCAGACCTGGTATGAGAACCGGGCCTGTGACGGCTTCGTGGTGCTGCCGCCCTACCTCGACGTCGACGAGGACCTGTTCACCTCCGAGGTGGTGCCGATCCTGCAGGAACGGGGCCTGTTCCGCACCGAGTATCCAGGCACCACGCTGCGTGAGACGCTCGGGCTGGACGTCCCACCGAACCGGTTCGCGGGACCACCGCGGCGCGGTGCCGCCGGGGTTGCGGCCGCATTCTCGGTGACCTCGTAACGCCCGCGCGAGACGTGGCGGGTCTCGCCGGCTTGGCGGCGTACGCCTGGGGCGGCTTCGTGCCGTGCCCGCGCCGCCATCCGCTGCGCTGACCTCGACCGCTTGACGACCACCCCTGTGACAGCCGGTACGGGCGTCGTACTGTGAGGCCAGTGACCGGTTTCCAGGAGGTACGTCGTGTTTGTCCCGTTCAGCGTCAGTGACTTCCTCGACCGAGCCGTGCAGGTCTACGGCGACCGGGTCGGGATCGTGGACGAGCCGACGCAGCCGGCCGTCTCGCTGGGCGAGGTGACCTACCGCGAGATGGGCGAGCTCGCCAGGCGGATGGCCGCCAAGCTGGACGAGCTCGGCGTCGGCCCGGGCGAGCGGGTGGCGATGGTCAGCCACAACAGCGCCCGGCTGCTGACCGCCTTCTACGGCGTCGCCGGCTACGGCCGGGTGCTGGTGCCGATCAACTTCCGGCTGCGGCCCGACGAGGTGAAGTACATCGTCGGCCACTGTGGCGCCAAGGTGCTCTACGTCGACCCGGAGCTCGACGAGGAGTTGGCGGACGTGACCGCCGAGCACCGGTTCGTGCTCGGCAACGACGACGACCTGTTCGCCGTACCGGGGGTGGAGCCGGTGCCGTGGGAGCACGACGAGAGCGCCACCGCCACCATCAACTACACCTCCGGCACCACGGCCCGGCCCAAGGGCGTGCAGATCACCCATCGCAACATCTGGACCAATGCGCTCACCTTCGGCCTGCACGCCGGGCTGAGCGACCGCGACGTCTACCTCCACACCCTGCCGATGTTCCACGCCAACGGCTGGGGGATGCCGTTCGCGGCCACCGGCATGGGCATCAAGCACGTCGTGCTGCGCAAGGTCGACGGCGCCGAGATCCTGCGCCGCATCGAGGAGCACGGAGTCACCTACCTGTGCGCGGCGCCGGCAGTCGCCGCCGCCGTACTCGACGCGGCCAAGGACTGGGACGGCCCGATCCCGGGTCGAGACCGGGTCCGGATCATCATGGCCGGCGCGCCGCCGCCGACGAAGACGGTGGTGCGGGTGCAGGAGGAGCTCGGCTGGGAGTTCATCCAGATCTACGGCCTCACCGAGACCTCGCCGCTGCTCACCATCAACCGCACCCGGGCGGAATGGGACGACCTCGACCCGCTGGAGCGTGCCACCAAGCTCACCCGCGCCGGTGCGCCGGCGATCGGCGTCACCCTCGAGATCGACCCGGAGGGCGAGGTGCTGGCCCGCTCCAACGTCATCCTGGAGGGCTACTGGGAGCAGCCGGAGGAGAGCGAGCGGGCGCTGGCCGACGGCTGGTTCCACACCGGCGACGGCGGGGTGATCGGCTCCGACGGCTACCTCACCATCAGCGACCGCAAGAAGGACGTCATCATCACCGGCGGCGAGAACGTCTCCTCGATCGAGGTCGAGGACGTGCTGTTCTCCCATCCGGCCGTCGCCGAGGTCGCGGTCATCGGCGTCCCGAGCGAGAAGTGGGGCGAGACGATCAAGGCCCTCGTCGTGCTGGCCCCCGGCGCGGAGGCCACCGAGGCGGAGCTGATCGCTTGGTGCAAGGAGAAGGCGGCCGGCTACAAGGCGCCCACCTCCGTGGAGTTCCGCGCCGAGCTGGCCCGCACCGCGACCGGCAAGCTGCAGAAGTTCAAGCTCCGCGCGCCCTACTGGGAGGGACTGGACCGGCAGGTCAACTGATCCCGCGATCGCGGCCTGGGGGCCATCACGCGCGGCTGACTCGCCGCGACACGCGGGGCGTGCCCGGCGTGTCGCGCGGAATCGGGCCGGCAACTGGCCCTTGACCGATCAGCCGGTGGCGAGCTTCCAGGCTACGAGCAGCATCGTGACGGCGACCAGCACGTCGATGACCTGCCAGGCGCGGGCGCTGGCGAGCAGTGGAGCGGCGAGGCGGGCGCCGAAGCCGATCGCCGCGAACCAGCCGATCGAGGCGAGGCCCGCGCCGGCCGCGAACCACCAGCGCCCGTCCGGGCCGTGGGTGTTGGCGACCGAGCCGAGCAGCACCACCGTGTCGAGGTAGACGTGCGGGTTGAGCCAGGTCAGCGCCGCCGCCCGCCGTACGACGGCCCCGCGCCGCTCCCCGTCACCGCCGGCGGCCGCCAGCGAGCCGGGCGCGAGCGCGCGTCGCAGCGAGGAGGCGGCGTACCAGACCAGGAAAGCGACGCCGAGCCAGCGCACCACGTCCAGCGCCCAGCCGGCGTGGTCGACGATGCCGCCGATGCCCGCGACCCCGGCCGCGATGAGCGCCAGGTCGGAGAGTGCGCAGACGAGCACCACCGCGCCGACGTGGGAGCGGCGCAGGCCCTGCCGCAGCACGTAGGCGTTCTGGGCGCCGATCGCGACGATGAGCGAGAGACCGGTCAGCAGGCCGGCGAGCGAGGCGTCCACGAGCCCCGAACCTAGTAGCCTGTCGCGGCTAATTCACTGCTATCGCGGCGCCCGGCCACGCACCTCGCGGCGTTGCCGACGCTCGACAGGCCACCGGCCTGCCTTCGCGCCGGCGCCTTGCGAGGCACGCACCCGGACGCCGCGCTACCACGCGCTTTAGCCGCGACAGCCTACTAGTGGACTGTCGCGGCCTGCGAGACTAGCCCGGTGCCGACTCTGCGCGAGATCACGGACCTGGTCCACTCCTGGTATCCGCCCGGCACCGCCGAGCCCTGGGACGCGGTCGGCCTGGTCAGTGGCGACCCCGCGGACCCGGTCGCGAAGGTGATGCTCGCCGTCGACCCGGTGCGACCGGTGGCCGAGGAGGCGGTCGCCTGGGGTGCGGACCTGCTGATCGTCCACCACCCGCTCTTCCTGCGCGGCGTCCACGGGTTCGCGGCGACCACGCCGAAGGGCCGCACCCTCACCACGCTCACCCGGGCCGGCTGCGCGCTGCTCACCGCCCACACCAACGCCGACCAGGCCGTCGACGGCGTCTCCCAGGCCATGGCGGACGCGTTCGGGCTCACCGACCAGCGGCCGCTGGTGCCTGCCGACCCCGACGCCCTCGACAAGCTCACCACCTACGTCCCGACGGCCTGCGCCGAGGCGGTGCGGCAGGCGCTCGCGGCCGCCGGTGCCGGCCGGATCGGCGACTACGACCAGGCATCCTTCTCCACTCCCGGGGAGGGCCGGTTCCGGCCGCTGCCCGGCGCCAGCCCGGCGATCGGGCAGATCGGCACCCCCGAGGTCGTCGACGAGGTCCGCGTCGAGGTGGTGCTGCGCCGCGGCCTGCGAGGCACCGTGGTCGGGGCGCTGCTCGACGCCCATCCCTACGAGGAGCCGGCGTACGACGTCGTCGAGCTCGCCGCCAGCACCCCGGCCGCCACCGGGCACGGCCGGATCGGGCGCGTCGCGCCGACCACGCTGGCCGGGTTCGCGGCGAGCGTGGCCGCGGCGCTGCCACAGACCGCGGCCGGCGTACGCGTCGCGGGCGACCCCGACCGCGAGGTGCGGACCGTGGCGCTGTGCGGCGGCGCCGGCGACGCCTTCCTCGACGCCGTGGCCGGCACCGACGCCGACGTCTACGTCACCAGCGACCTGCGCCACCATGTCGCGAGCGAGTTCCTGGAGCGTCACGGCACGGCGCTGATCGACGTGGCCCACTGGGCGGCGGAGTGGACCTGGCTGCCGGTGCTGGCCCGCAAGCTCGGCGAGGCGCTGCCGAGGGCCACTAGGGTGGAGACCCGCGTGAGCGCCATCGTGACCGACCCCTGGACCCTGAGGATCTGAAGGACAGACGTGAAAGCCGACCCGTTCGCCCAACTGAAGCTGCTCGACGTGCAGGAGCTCGACTCCCGCGCCGACCAGCTGCGCCACGCGAAGGCGAACCTGCCCGAGCTCGCCCAGATCGCTGCACTCGACACCGAGCGGCGCGGCATCGAGGACCAGGCCCGCGACGTCCGCATCGTCGTCGACGACCTCGCCACCGCCCAGCGCAAGGCCGAGGCCGACGTGGCCGCGGTCAGGACCCGGCGCGACCGCGACCAGCAGCGCCTCGACTCCGGCGCCGTCACCAGCCCCAAGGACTTGGAGAGCATCCAGCACGAGATCGTCAACCTCGACCGCCGCATCACCGTGCTGGAGGACGAGGAGCTCGAGGTGATGGAGCGGCTGGAGGAGGAGCAGGGCCGGCTCACCGCGCTCGAGGACGCACTCGCCGGCTTCGACGAGCGGCTGGCCACCCTGCTCTCCCGCCGCGACCAGCGGACTGCCGAGCTCGACGCCGAGCTGGCGGCGCTGGTCGCCGAGCGACCGGGCACCATCGAGGAACTGCCCGCCGACCTGCTGGCGCTCTACGACCGGCTCCGCGAGCAGCGGGGCGGCGTCGGCGCCGCCGAGTTGCGGCAGCGCCGCTGCGGCGGCTGCCAGCTCGAGCTCGACAACGCCGAGCTGCTGCGCATCAAGGCGCTGCCCAGCACCGAGGTGGCGCGCTGCGAGGAGTGCTCGCGGATCCTGGTCCGGACCGCCGAATCGGGCCTGTGACCGACGCGCAGGTCATCGTCGAGGACGGCACCGCGATCGGCGCCGAGGTGGAGGTCGGGATGGACTCCAAGCTCGTGGTCGAGGAGATCCAGGACCCGGCGCCGCCGCTGGCGCGCGGCTGGGCGCCGCCGGCCGAGCCCACCACACTGGTGCTGGTGCGCCACGGGGTCACCCCGCACACCCGCGAGAAGCGGTTCTCCGGCGGTCTCGGCGGCGCCAACCCGGGGCTCTCCGACGAGGGCCGCGACCAGGTCCGGCAGACCGCCGAGTGGCTCTCGCCGCTGACCGGGCAGGTGGCCGCCCTCGTCAGCTCGCCGGTACGACGCACCCTGGAGTCCGCGGAGATCGTCGGCCGGGTGCTCGGCATGGACGTCGAGCAGGAGCCCGGCCTCGCCGAGATGGAGTTCGGCCACTGGGACGGGCTGACCTTCGCGGAGGTGATGGAGCGGCACCCCGATGAGCTGGCCCGCTGGCGCGAGTCGCTCGACGCCGCGCCGGACGGCGGCGAGTCCTTCCGGGTCGTGGAGAGGCGGGTGCTCGAGGCGCTGGCGCGGCTGCGGGAGCGGTTCGCCGGCCGGACCGTGGTCGTGGTCAGCCACGTGACGCCGATCAAGATCCTGGTGGCACATGCCGTTGGCGCGCCGCTGGACGCGGTCTACCGGATGGAGCTGAGCCCCGCCTCGGTCACGATGGTCTCCTACTACGCCGACGAGCTGTCCTCGATGCGGCTCTACAACGCCCTGCCGCCGGGCCGCGACCGGTTCGGCACGCCGCCTTGACGAGACCCGAGCCGGACGTCATACGGCCCGGTCGCCGGGACAGCCAGTTCGTATGACGTCGCGGGCGGTCAAAGCTCGGCGACCACCACGTCGAGCTGGCTCCCGGCCCCGGAGGCCGGCCCCGCCTCGACGGTCCAGCCGAGGTCGGCCAGCGCCTCGGCGAGCCTGGCCGGGGTGCGGGGAGCGGCGCCGGACTCCAGCAGCGCCCGCACGATCCGGCCCTTGGTGGCCTTGTTGAAGTGGCTGACCACCTTGCGGGTGCCGGCGACCTCGTGCAGCACCCGCACGGTGGCGACGCGGAGGTCGGCCGGCGGCCTCCAGAAGGCGCCGTACATGCCGCTGCGCAGGTCGACCAGCAGGCCGCTCCCGACGGCCTCCAGCAGCGCCGGGCCGAGATGGCCGCGCCAGTGCGCGGCGACGCCGCCGAGGCCGGGCAGGACCGCGTCGCCGGAGAGGCGGTAGGCCGGGATCCGGTCGGCGGGCGAGACCAGCCCGAACAGCGAGGAGGTCACCATGACTCCTCGGGTGGCCCGGCGGCGAGCGGCCGGCGAGAGCGTCTCGAAGCCGAGGGCGTCGTACAGCACGCCGGTGTAGACCCGGTCCGCCCGGGCGGTGGCCGCGGTCCGCAGCGCCGCATTGGCGGCGACCAGCGCCGGCTGCGTCTTGGGGATGCCGAGGACGTCCATCGCCAGGTCGGGAGAGTCGGTGCAGAGCGAGACCAGCGCGTCGAGCACCGCCTCACGCGCAGGGTTCAGCGACGGCGAGGACAGGCCCGGGAGTGACAGGGCGGCGCCACGCGACGGCGCCGTCTTCCCCTCACTCGGCGGCAGCAGGATGAGGGGACTCCGAGACGAGCCAGCACCTACTGCGCGACGCCCCGGCACGCGCCCGGCTTCGTTGTCGTCGGTCGCCAGCCCACCAGGCTGGCTCCCTCTTCCGCCTTGCCGGCCACGCACCGGAACGCCGCTCGCCACGGCGCTGCCTCGTCTCGGAGTCTCCTGCACGGTGCCCTATGGTGCATGACATGCCGAGCGGACAGGTCATCCGGGTCAGACGAGAAGACGACGGAGTCGCCGCCGAGACGCTGCGCGACGGGATCAGGCAGATCCAGGCCGAGCTGAAGGTGACCCCCGAGTTCCCGCCGGAGGTGCAGCGGGCCGCCGACGCCGCAGCCGGCGCGCCGCGGCTGCCCGACGTCGACCGGACCGACATCCCCTTCGTCACCCTGGACCCGCCGGGCTCGATGGACCTCGACCAGGCCTTCCACCTCGACCGGGACGGCGACGGCTACACCGTGCGCTATGCGATCGCCGACGTGGCCGCCTTCCTGGAGCCCGGCGGCCCGGTCGACACCGAGGCCAACCTGCGTGGCCAGTCGCTCTACGGCGCCGACTCCAAGATCCCGCTCCACCCGAAGGTGCTCTCCGAGGGTTCGGCCTCGCTGCTGCCCGACCAGGTCCGGCCGGCGCTGCTGTGGACCATGACCCTCGACGCGGCCGGCGCCGTGACCAGCACCCACGTCGAGCGGGCGAGGGTCCGGTCGGTGGCCAAGCTCGACTACGCCGGCGTGCAGCAGCAGCTCGACGAGGACAGCCTCACCGGCCCCTACGCCGACTCGGTCCGACTGCTGAGGACGATCGGCGAGCTGCGGATCCAGCAGGAGATCCAGCGCGGCGGCGTCAGTCTGCCGCTGCCCGACCAGGAGGTCGAGATCACCGGCGACCGCTGGCGGCTGGCCTATCGCACCCTGCTGCCCGCCGAGGAGTGGAACGCCCAGCTCTCGCTGATGACGGGCTACGGCGCCGCCAAGCTGATGCTCGGCGCCGGCATCGGGCTGCTGCGCACGCTGCCGCCGGCCGACCCCCGCGACACCGCTCGATTCAAGCGCGCCACCCTCGCCCTCGGGGTGCCCTGGCCGGAGGGGATGAGCTATCCCGACTTCCTCAGGTCGCTCGACCCCACCGAGCCCAAGCACGCCGCCGTGCTGGTCGCCTCCACCCGGCTGCTGCGCGGCGGTGGCTACCTCGCCTTCACCGGCGCGCCCCCGGAGCACGCCGAGCACGCCGCGCTGGCCTCGCCCTACGCCCATGTGACGGCGCCGCTGCGCCGTCTCGTCGACAGGTACGCCGGCGAGATCTGCGTCGCGGTCTGTGCCGGCGAACCGGTGCCGTCGTGGGTGACCGAGCGGATGCCGGAGGTCCCCGACACCATGCGTCGTACTGCCAGCTTGGCCGGCTCCTACGAGCGAGCCATCCTCGACCTGGTCGAGGCCGGGGTGCTGGCGCCGCACGTCGGCGAGCGCTTCGACGGCGTCGTCATCGACCTCGACGACCGCGACCAGGGCCGGGGCACCGTCACGGTGCCGGAGCCGGCGGTGGAGGCGCCGGTCTCCGGCCCGGCACCGCTGCCGCTGGGCACCGACGTCTCGGTGCGGCTCACCGAGGCCGATGTCGCCAAGCGGAAGGTCGCATTCACGCTCTGACGCTGCGTCGGCGCCGCAGGTGCGGCTGCCAGCCGCCTGCTACGGTCACCGCTGTGACCGAGCCCGCCGACGACTGGACGCTGCTGGCGCTGGCCGCCCGCGACCGCCGCGACCTCGCCGCCGTCGAGGAGTTCGTCCGGGCCACCCAGGGCGACGTCTGGCGACTGTGCGCCCACCTCGGCGACCGGGACCGGGCCGACGACCTCGCCCAGGACGCCTACCTGCGCATCATCAAGGCGCTGCCGTCCTTCCGGGGCGAGTCCTCGGTGCGGCCGTGGCTGTTCTCGATCGTGCGCCGGGTGGTGGCCGACGACATCGCCGCCCGGCAGCGGGCCCGCCGCCAGCCGGTGGCCAGCGTCGAGCCCATGCCCGACCACCAGGGCGAGGTCGCCCTGGTCAGCCTGCTCGACAGCCTCGACGAGGACCGCCGGCAGGCCTTCGTGCTGACCCAGCTGCTCGGCTACTCCTATGCCGAGGCTGCCGAGGCGGCCGGCTGCCCGATCGGCACCATCCGCTCCCGGGTCGCCCGGGCTCGCGAGGACCTGGTCGCGATGGTGGGTCCCGCCGCGACTCGGCGCGGTCGTAAGCATTCCGCCTGACCTCAGCCGCGCCGCCGGACGAGGCCCGCACCCGCACCGGCCACCGCGACCACGAGCGCGACGATCGACAGGATCAGCGGCGCCTTGGAGTCGCTGTCGCCGTCGTTGTCGTCGTCCGTGGTGCTCGCGGTGGTCTCGCTGGCCGGCGTCAGGGTGAGCACCGGAGCGGGGTGCTCGGGCTCGGCCTGACCGTCGGCGGCCTCCTCGATCCAGCGGACCACGCTGCCGTCGGAGTAGGTCTGCAGCGCCTTGAACACCACCTGGTCGGTGTCCGGCAGCGGCCCGATCGAGAGGTCGAACTCGTCGAACTCGGTCCGGCCGATGCCGACGCCGTCGTCGGCGGTCCAGGTGACCCCGGTGGCGTCCTCGCCGGAGCGCTGGATCTGGTAGCTCCAGCCCGGGTGCGGCTTGACCCGGACCGAGGTGATCTCCGCGGGCAGCGCGATCTCCAGCGTGACGGTCGAGGCGGTGTCGGACTCGGTCGGGACGCGGAAGGTGAGCTTGGCGTAGCCGCCCTGGGGCGCGCTGCTCGGGTTGACCGTCACATGGGCGGAGGCGGTGCCGGCCAGCACGAACAGGCAGGCGAGGGCGAGGCCGGAGGCGGCCAGCAGCCGGCGAACGGGGTGCGACATCGGGTTCCTTTCAGGGGAGTCGACGGAACAGTGCCCTTCCGGCGGCGGGAAGTTCCCGGCGGGAACTAATGCGCTTCGGTGCCCGACCCTTCCACCGTGGAGTGTTCTGACGCACGGGAGGCGCTGTCGGCGTGGGCCGACGGCGAGACCAGCCCTCATCGGGAGCCGGAGGTGCGCGCACACGTCGCGGGCTGCCCGGACTGCGCGGCGTTCGCCGACGCCCTGGCGGCGCTGGCGGTGACCGTCGCGCCCCGCGAGGAGGCGCCGGACCTGGCGCCGGCGATCCTGGCGCGGTTGAGAGCTTCCGCTCTGCGGCGCAAGCGGGAGTCGCGGGTCTTCCTGCTGCGCTGGGGCGTCGGCCTGATGGGCGGCGCCGAGTTGCTCAACGCGGTCTACGAGCTGGTCGCCCACGGCCTTACCGAGGTGCACGCCACCCACGAGTCGCTCTCCTTCACCATCGCCATCTGCCTCGGGCTCGTCCTCGCCGCCCTCCGGCCCTGGCAGGCGGCGGCCTATGTCCCCGTGCTCGGCACCGCCGTCGCGCTGCTCGGCTTCACTGCCGGCCTCGACGTCGCCTCCGGCCGGGTCGGCTGGACCGACGAGCTGCCGCACGTGGACCTGCTGGCCGGGTTCGTGCTGCTGTGGCTGCTGGGCCGCGAGGACACCGGCGGGCCGACGCCGCGCCGCGCCGGGCTGCCCCGGCGGCCCAGGCCACCGGCGTACGGCGGGCTGCGGGTGGTCCGTCGGGTCGCCGTGCGTCCGGCCAAGGTCGCCTTGGGTACCTTGCGGTGGCCGCTCCAGCCCGGTCGCCTACTCCGCGACGCCCGGCACGCACGTCGGCTGCGTTGTCGTCGGGCGACAGCCCACCAGGCTGCCTTCCTCCTCCGCCTTGCCGCCGCACGCACCGGCCGCCGCTCGCGACGGCGCCGAGCCGGAGCGGCCGCCGCCCTGGCCGGCGCGCTGGTGATGCTCATCGCCGGCCCGGCCTCGGCCCACGCCGTGCTGGAGAGCAGCAGCCCCGGACCCGACGAGGTGGTGCAGACGCTCCCGGCGCAGGTGGAGCTGCGGTTCAACGAGTCGATCACCCTGCCCGAGGGCGGCACCCAGGTGTTCGGGCCCGACGGCGACCGGGTCGACGCCGGCACCGCCAGCGTGTCCGGAACCGAGATCGACATCCCGCTCTCGGGCGAGGGCGCCCAGGGCACCTATGTGGTGTCCTTCCGGGTCGTCTCCGCCGACTCCCACCCGGTCTCGGGCGCGTTCTCGTTCTCGGTCGGCGCGCCCAGCGCCGCCCCGGTGGTGCCCGAGCGGGCCGACACCACCGGCCTGCAGGTCGGGCTGGGCGTGGCTCGCTGGGTGGGGTACGCCGGCGCCGCGCTGCTGGTCGGCGGCCTGGTCTTCCTGTGCTGGTGCTGGCCCGGCGGCTGGCAGGTGCGTCGGATGCGCCTCCTGGTGCTGGCCGGTGCCGTGCTGCTGCTCGCCGGTGCGGTCGCCTCGCTGCTGATCAAGGGGCCGCTGGACGCCGGCGGCGGCCGCCCGCTCAGCGGCCCGCTGCTGCGCGAGGTGCTGGCCTCGACCTACGGCAGGGCGACGCTCACCCGGGCGGTGCTGGCGCTGCTCGGCGTGGTCGTGGTGCTGGCCCGGCGCACGCTCTCGGTGCGCGACCGGGGCATCGCCGCCGGCGTGCTCGGGGTGGCGATCGCGGTGACGTTCGCGCTCGCCGGGCACGCGGTGGCGGCCGACCTGCGGGTGGCGTCGATGGTCAGCGAGAGCGCGCACGTGATCGCGATGTGCGTCTGGCTCGGCGGCCTGGTGCTGCTGGTCGCCGGGACGGTGTGGCGGCTGCCGGAGGCGCGGGCCGTGCTCGGCAGGTTCTCCACCGCAGCGCTGGGTGCCGTCGCGGTGCTGGTCCTCACCGGCGCCTTCCAGGTGTGGCGACAGGTCGGCTCGATCGACGCGCTCACCGCCACGACGTACGGCCGCGAGGTGGCGGTGAAGACCGGCCTGGTGATCATGGCGGTCGGCGTCGCCGCCGGCTCCCGGTCGCTGCTGCGCCGCTCCGCCGCCTCGTCGGGATCGGGACTGGTCTCGCTGCGCCAGTCGGTGGGCATCGAGGTGGTGCTCGTGGGCGCGGTGCTCGGCGTGACGGCGGCGCTGGTCGCCACCGAGCCCGCCAAGTCGGCGTATCGGCCCACCGTCGCCGAGAACCTCACCCTCGCCGGCGACGCGGTGCAGGTCTCGGCGGTCCCCGCCGGTGACCGGCAGTCCGACCTGCACGTCTACGTCTTCGACTCCTCCGGCCAGCCCAGCGACCCGGCCGAGATCACCGCCGCGATGGTGATGCCGTCCCAGGGCATCGGCCCGCTCCCGGTCGACCTCGACGTGGCCGGTCCCGGCCACCGGCAGGCGCTGCTCTCGGTCCCGGTCGCGGGGGAGTGGCGGCTCTCGGTCACCGTGCGCACCTCCGACTTCGACGAGCAGACCGGCTACGTCGACCTGCCGGTCAGGTAGCCGGTCAGTCGCTGAAGACGTCGCCCAGGTCGACGTGGACGACGCCGAGGTCGCCGATCGCCACCTCGCCCGATGGCCGGGTCGCGTCGAAGAGCGCCAGTCGCTGCCAGGCGCCATCGACAAGGTGACTCACCTCGAGGGTGCGGCTCTCCGGGTCAACTACCCAGTACTGCGCTACTCCTGCGGCGGCGTACTCCGGGCCCTTGCGCAGCAGATCCTCGCTCCTGGTGCCCGGGGAGAGCACCTCGGCCACCACCAACGGCACGCTGGTGATCGGGTAGTCGTCGGGCCGAGCCTCCCAGCCAGCGAAGTCTGGGCGCCGGATCCGATTGCCCGGAAGCCTGATGTCGGGCTCGGTGCCGGTGTAGAGCCGGCGCAGATCGCGACGGAACAGGTAGGGGAGCCCTGCCTGCGCGTCGCTGTGGTCGAAGCCGGGCGGCGCCATGTAGATCACCGCCCAGCCGTCGACCCACTCCGTCTTGGGCTGCTCGGGCAGCGCGAGCCACTCCTCGTAGGACATGGGCACGCGCTCGATCGTTTCCACGACTTCCCTCGCCAGGTGAGACACATCGGATCTCCTTCCATTCTGGCCCCGAGAGCGGGGCAGGACCAGGATGGCGTCGGCCACCGACAGTTTCGCGTGGCGTCAGGTAGCCGGCGTCCAGCCCAGGGCGGGGGCCACGGTGGTGGCGAGGTCCTCGAGCAGCCGGACGTTCTCGGCCAGGCCGAAGCCCGGCGGCAGGAAGAGCACCAGCTCGTCGGCGAGCGCGAGCCCGGGATCGGCGAGCACCTGCTCGGCGACCTCGTCGGGGGCGCCGTGGAAGACCGGGCTGACCTGCATCCCCTCCGGCAGCTCGGCGGAGACCACCGGGGTCAGCGCGCCCTTCGGGCGGGAGGCGGCCATGCCCTCGGTACGACGCTGCAGGTCATAGCCCGCGTAGGCATCTCGCAGCTCGGGCGTGGTGCCGGGCAGCACCGAGGCGGCCACGGCGACCGAGGGCGGCTCGGTGCCCCACCGCTCTCGCCAGCCGGTCCGGTAGGCCTCGATGATGCGTGCCTGGTAGGCCGAGAAGGTCTCGCCGGGGCCGATGTCGTGCAGCACGGTGCCGACGATGAGGCCGATGCCCAGCTCCACGGCCTGCCGGGCCGAGCCGAGGCTGGCCGAGCCCTGCCGCAGCCGGCCGCGCAGCGTCGGGCTGTGCGGCGTCACCCGCAGCTCGGTGCCGACCGGGGCGCCCTGGCCGGGGCCGTCGACGACATGCAGCGTCTGGCCGGCGACCGCGTCGAGGAAGCGCTGCAGCCGGCGGCGGGCCTCCGTCCGGGCGTCGGCCTCGACGGCGCCGAAGACCGCGTCGAAGGCGGCGTTGGACCCGGTCGCCAGCGCCAGCTCCAGCCGGCCGCCGATGAGCAGGTCGGTGACGCCGGCGGCCTCGGCGAGCAGGATCGGCTCCTGGTAGCGCATCGGGATGACCGCCGAGCCGAGGGTGATCCGCTCGGTGTGCTGGCCGGCGGCGGCGAAGAACGGCAGCGGCGAGGACAGGTAGTGGTCGAAGTGGCGCTGGTAGGCCCAGCCGGACTGGTAGCCGAGCTCCTCGGCCGCGCGGAAGAGCTGGATGCCGTCGCGCAGTCCGGCGGCCGGGCCGCCGTCGTCGCTGAACGAGACCCGGGTGTTGAAGCCGAGCCGTTGCTTGGCGCGGAAGCCCGGCGGGAGGGTGTCGGGTCGGCCGGTGCTGGTGCTGGTGCTGGTGGTCATCGGGGTCCTTCCGTGGCGGGCAGAATGGCGGGCAGGGGAGCGGGCCGGGCGTCGAGCCGGGTGACGTGCTCGCGCCAGTGGGCGAACAGGGCGGTGTAGCTGCCGCCGGCGGCGATCAGGTCGGCATGGCTGCCGTCCTGGACGATCCGGCCGTCGGCGAACTCCAGCACCCGGTCCGCATTGGCGGCGGTGCCGAGCCGGTGGGCGATGGCGATGGTGGTGCGGCCCTGGCTGAGCCGGGCGAGGGCCCGCTGCACCGCGACGTCGGTGGCCGGGTCGACCCCGCTGGTGGCCTCGTCGAGGACGAGCAGGTCGGGGTCGGCGAGGGCGGTACGGGCGAGTGCGACCAGCTGCCGCTCGCCGACCGAGAGCCGCTCGCCGCGCGGCCCGGCCGGGGTGTCGAGGCCGGCGGCGAGCCCGAGCGCCCAGTCGCCGAGGCCGACCCGGTCCAGCGCGGCCAGCACGTCCTCGCGGGTGGCGCCGGGCCGACCCAGCGCGATGTTGTCGGCGACGCTGAGGTCGAAGAGGAACGGGTCCTGGGGCACGACGACCACCCGGCCGGCCAGCGCGTCGTCGCCGAGGTCGGCCAGGGGCACTCCGGAGAGCCGGATCACGCCGGCGCGTGGCACCAGTCGCCGGGTGAGCAGTTTGGCGAAGGTCGACTTGCCCGAGCCGGTGCGGCCGACGACGGCGACCTGCTCGGCCGGGGCGATGCCGACCGAGATGTCGCGCAGCACCGGTGGCCCGTCGCCGTACGCCGCGTCGACGCCGTCGAAGCCGACCGCCACCGGCCCCGGCGGCAGCGCGGCGCCGTGCTCGATCCGGGCGCTGGGCGTCGCGACCAGCTCCAGGGCGCGGCGCCAGCCGGTCAGGGCGTTCTGTGCCTCGCCGAGGCTCTGCATCAGGAACTGCAGCGGTCGTACGAAGAAGGTGATCAGCAGGATCATCCCGACCAGCTCGCCCGAGGACAGCCGGGGCGGGGTCGTGCCGATCGACCACCACACGCCGCCGAGCAGTACCGTCAGCGTCATCGCGGTGATGCCCACCTCGCCGAGCGAGGTGCTGAGGTGGAGCGGCGGCTGTGCCCGCAGGTAGCCGTCCCGGGCTCGGTCGACGGCCTCGTCGAGCTGACGCCGGCTGCGCTCGGCGGCCCCGGTCGCCCTGATGACGGTGGCACCGGTGACCGCCTCGCCGACGGTGCTCTGCAGCGCGGAGAGGTCACCGCGCACCCGGGCGAACCGGCCCTGGATGACGCGCTGTAAGCGAGCCATCACCAGCAGCAGCCCGACGGCGATGGCGAAGACCGGCAGCGCCAGCTGCCAGCTGTAGAGCGCCAGCACCGCACCCGCGATCAGCAGCTGGGCCATATTGGTGACGAACTGGACGCCACCGCCGTTGAGGAAGGTCGTCATCGCGTCGAGGTCGGTCGAGAGCCGGGCGACCAGGTCGGCGCGCCGCAGCCCGTCGACGGTGCTCGGCGCCATGTCGTGGACCCGGAGCAGGCCCTCGCGGCGCAGCCCGGCGATGGCGGTCTCGACCCGGCCCCGGATCCGCAGGCTCAGCCGCCAGGACGAGAGCCCGGCGGCCACCGTGGCGACGGCCGCCACCAGCACCGCCGCACGCACCGCGTCGGCGGCGAGGCCGTGGTCGACCGCGTGCCGGACCGCCAGCGGGGCGATCACCCGGGCGGCACCCGCGACCAGCGCCAGCGCGACGGTCACCGGCAGGCCCCGGCACAGCACCGGCGAGACCCGGAGTGCAAGTGCGAGGACGCCGCGATCGGGCAGCCCAGGCAGCCCCGCCGGCTCAGCCGGCTCAGCCGACCCGCTCATCGACGTCCTCCCCCTCGTAGGCGGCGACGATGCGGCGGTAGTCGACCCGGTCCCGCAGCTGTGCGTGTGTCCCCTGGGCGATCACCCGGCCGCCGGCGAGCAGCGCCACCCGGTCGGCCAGGGCGATGGCGCCCTGCCGGTTGGCGACCATCAGGACGGTGAGGTCGCGCCGGCTGGTCAGCGCGGCCAGGTTGCCCAGCAGCTCGTGCTCGACCCGGGCGTCGAGCGCCGAGGTGGGGTCGTCGAGCAGCAGCAGCCGGGGCCGGCGCAGCAGCGCCCGGGCCAGGCACAGCCGCTGTCGCTGTCCACCCGAGAGGGTCGCGCCGCGCTCGCCCACTACGGTGTCGAGGCCGTGGGGGAGCGCCCGGACGAACTCCTCGGCGACGGCGACCCGCAGCGCCCGCCACAGCTGGCCGTCGTCGTACTCGCCGGTGTCGAGGACCAGGTTGTCCCGGATACTGGTCGCGAACAGGTACGGCGTCTGCGGAACCAGGCCGACCGCGGCCGGCAGCGCGCCCGGCCGCAGCTCGCGCACCTCGACCCCGTCGAGCAGCACCCGGCCGGCGGCGGGCGTCAGCAGCCCGCCGGCGACCTCGAGCAGACTGGTCTTGCCTGCTCCGACTTCGCCGACCAGCGCCGTCACGGTGCCGGGGGCCAGGCTCAGGGAGACCCCGTCGAGGACCCGGTTGGCGCCCAGGTCGAGGACCACCTCGTCCAGTTCCACGGCCAGCGGGCCGTCGCCGGGCAGGCTCGCCGCCCCGGTCGGTGGCACGTCCCGGCTGCCCAGCACGGCGTCGATCTGGCCACGGCCGGCGACCGAGAGCGGCAGCAGCGAGAGGAACCGGCTGATGACGTTGAGCGGGATGGCGATGGTGAGCATCAGGTAGACGACCCCGACGACGTCGCCGACACTGAGCTGGCCGGCGGCCACCCGGGCCGGGGCGGTGGCCAGCACCGCCAGCACCGCGACGGTGGGCAGCAGTTCGAGGATCGGGTCGAACAGCGAGCTCACCGCCGACATCGCGCCGTTGGCCAGCCGCAGCCGCTCGACCGGCTCGCCGAAGCGGGCCGACTCCTCCTCGGCCAGCCCGAGAGCGCGGACCACCTCGCCGCCGTCGACGCTCTCGTGGGCGATGGCGGCGACCTCGGCCCGGGCCGCCTGGACCGCGCGGGTACGGGGCCGCAGCAGCTGCTGGTAGAGCAGGTTGAGGGCCAGCACGGTGACCACCAGGGCGGCGCCGACCAGGCCGAGCGTGACATCGCGGCCGAACAGGTCGACCATGGCGAGCAGCAGCATCGCGATATTGCCGATGGCGAAGTAGGTCCACTGCATCGGCGACCACATCGCCTCGACGTCCGAGACGGCGTGGGCCACCAGCCGGCCGGGCGGATGGCGCCGGTGCCAGGCCAGGCCGAGCGCGAGATAGCGGTGTACGACGGCCCGGCGGGTGTCGGCCTCGGCGCGGTACTGCACCTGGCCGGTCATGATGCCGCGCAGCACGATGGAGGCCCACCGGGCCCCGGAGACCGCCGCGACCGCGAGCGCGCTGCTCGCCCAGTCCCAGCCGGAGACCTCGGTGCCGGCCACCGCCGGGACGACCAGGGTGTCGGTGGCGTAGGCCATGGCCATCGAGCCGACCACCATGGAGGCGCCGTTGAGGATGCCGAACCCGGCTGCCGCCAGCGCGGGCCGGGGATGGGCGCGGGCGCCGGCGAGGACGGTGAGCAGGCCGCTGCTGGTGGTCGCAGGCTCGCTCATGCGCGACCTCGCTTCGCTCGGTGGGGGCATGAGCGTCGCGCGCTGGCTTGGATGATTCGCTCGCTCCGCTCGCTCATGCGCGACCTCGCTTCGCTCGGTGGGGGCATGAGCGTCGCGCGCTGGCTTGAATGGTTCGCTCGCTCCGCTCGCTCATGCCGGCGGCGTCGAGATGCCGGCAGGGATCGAGTCCAGCAGGGCGCGGGTGTAGTCCTCTCGCGGGCTCTCGAAGATCTGCGCGGTCGGCCCGTGCTCGACGATCCGGCCCCGGTGCATGACCGACACGCTGTGCGCGAGCTGCCGGATCAGCGCCAGGTCGTGGGAGACGAACACATAGGTCAGCCCGAGCTCGGCTTGCAGCGAGAGCAGCACCTCGACGATGTCGGCCTGCACGCTCACGTCGAGGGCCGAGGTCGGCTCGTCGAGCACGATGACGTCGGGGCGCAGCACCAGGGCGCGGGCGATGGCGACGCGCTGCCGCTGCCCGCCCGAGAGCGCGGTGGGCCGGCGGCCCAGGTACCGCTCGTCGAGCCCGACCGAGGCCAGCGCCTCCCGGACCCGTCCCGCCCGCTCGTCCTGGTCGCCGACCCGGTAGCGGTCCAGCGGCTCGCGGACCAGCCGCTCGACCTTCCAGGTGGGGTCCAGGGACGTGAACGGGTTCTGGTAGACCAGCTGCAGATGACGGCGGGCCGCGCGCAGCGAGTCGTGGGAGCGGCCGTCGAGGCGCTCGCCGGCCACCACGATCTCGCCGGTGTCGGGCTGCTCCAGCCCGAGCAGCAGCCGGATCGTGGTGGTCTTGCCGGAGCCGGACTCGCCCACCAGCGCGTGGGTCGTCCCGGCCGGGACGGTGAAGGACACGTCGTCGACGGCGGTCAGGGTGGCGCCGTCGACGGTGAACGACTTGGTCACGCCACGGACCTCGATCCTGGCCTCGGTGGCCGGGTCGTCGGCGCGGCGCTGCCCGGCCGCGCGCGGCTCGGCGTAGCGGTCCGGGTTGAGCGCCGGGACGTCGGCGTGCAGCTTCTGGGCGTAGGCGGAGGAGGGCGCGGAGAACACCGCGGCCGTCGGGCCCTGCTCCTGCACGGTGCCGTCCTTGAGGACGACGATCTTCTCGGCCCGCTCCGCGGCGATGGCGAGGTCGTGGGTGATCAGCAGCAGGCTGATGTCCAGCTCCGAGCGCAGCCGGGAGAGCAGGTCCAGGATGCGCTTCTGGATCGTCACGTCCAGTGCCGAGGTGGGCTCGTCGGCCACCAGCAGCTTGGGGCGGGGCAGCACCGCCAGCCCGATCAGGACCCGCTGCAACATGCCGCCGGAGAGCTGGTGGGGGTAGGACCGGTAGACCCGGCGAGGATCGTCCAGGCCGACCTGGGCGAGCGTCTCCAGGATGAGCTCGGTGCGCTCCGCCTTGCTGTGCCTGCCCAACAGCGCCGCGGCCTCGTGGGCCTGGGCGCCGATGGTGCGGACCGGGTTGAGGGAGTTGGCGGGGTCCTGGGGCACGAAACCGAGTTCGCGGCCGCGCAGCCGGCGAAACTGCCGCTCGCGCAGGCCGAGCAGCTCGCGGCCCTCGAACTCGATCCGGCCACTGCTGCGGCCGAGGTCACGGGGCAGCAGCCGCAGCACCGAGCGGGCGATGGTGGACTTGCCCGAGCCGGACTCGCCGATGAGGGCGAGGCTGGCGCCGCGCTCCAGGGAGAAGCCGACGTCGGAGACGACCTGGGTGCCGCCATAGGACACCTCGAGGCCCTCGACGCGCAGCAGCGGGTGGCCGAGCGCCGCTGCCGGGGTCTGGGCCGGGGCGGGAAGGACGTTCGTCATGGGGAGTGCTCCTGCGGTGGTGGGGTGCGGCTCAGGTCGTCTTGCGCAGCCATCGGCTGATCCGGTTGAGCGAGAGGACGGTCGCGACGATCACCGCCGCCGGGGCGTAGATCAGCCAGGGCGCGAACGGGAACTTCTCCCCGTCGGCGACGAGCCGGCCCCAGTCGGAGGCCGGTGGCGGGTCGCCGTACCCGAGGAAGGCCAGGCCGGCGATCACCAGGATCGCCAGCCCGAACTGGAGGACGGCCAGCGGCACGATGGAGCGGGAGGCGTTGGGCAGCACGTGGGTGAGCAGGATCTGCCACCGGGAGCCGCCCTGGAGGTAGGAGGCCTCGACGAAGGTGGTCTTGCGGACCTTGATCACCTCCGAGCGGGTCACCCGGGCGAAGACCGCGATGGCGGTCACTCCGGTCGCGACCGCCGCATTGAGGGTCTTGAACCCCAGCGCGCTGACGATCACCACGGCGAGCAGGAAGCCCGGGATGGCGAGCAGTACGTCGACGAAGCGGGCCAGCACGATGTCGGTCCAGCCCTCCAGGAAGCCCGCCAGCAGGCCGATCAGGCTGCCGGCGAGGACGCCGATGGCGACGGCGATCAACGCGCTGGTGACCGACGAGGCGGCGCCGTGGACCACCCGCGAGAACAGGTCGCGGCCGAGGTCGTCGGTGCCGAACCAGTGCTGGCCGCTGGGGCCGAGCAGCTTGTCGGCGGGCACGCCGTTGGCGGGGTCGTGGCCGGTGAACAGCCCCGGCGCCACCGACCAGGCGAGGATGACGGCGAGCACCAGGAAGGACAGGATCACCGTGGCCGGCACGGTCGTGAGCGCGAGGCCGCGCCGGCGGGTGCCGGCATCGGGGTTGGCGATGGTGGAGACGGTCATCTCAGGCGGCCTCTCGGGAGTCGAGGGCGGAGGGGGCGAACGGTCCCGGCGTGCGACCGGGCGCGGGCACCGGCGGCTTGGCCGCGTTCCCGGCCCGGACCCGCGGGTCGAGCAGCGGGTAGACCAGGTCGGCGATCAGGTTGACGATCACGAAGATCGCCGCCGACAGCGAGACCACCGCCTGCAGCACCGGGGTGTCCTGGGTGGTCACCGACTGCTGGACCAGGCTGCCCAGGCCGTTGCGGCCGAAGATCTGCTCGGTGATCACCGCGCCGCCCAGCAGCTCGCCGACGATCAGGGCGATCACCGTCACGACGGGGAGCGAGGAGGGCTTGACCAGGTGCCTGACGAACAGGCCCACCTGGCCCAGGCCGCGGGAGCGGGCCACCGAGGCGTACTCCAGGCCGGCCTCGTGGTCGAGGTTGGCGATCACCACCTCGGCGAGCTGGGCGGAGACCGGGACGCCGAGGGTGAGGGCGGCGAAGAAGGTGGCGGTGCCGCTCTCGGCGTCGATGACCGTGAAGAGCCCGAGGTGGAAGGAGAAGAACAGCAGGATCAGCAGCCCGATCACGTAGTTGGGCACCGAGAGGAAGAGCGACGGGAACGAGCGCAGCAGGTCGCGCCCCGCCCAGCGGGGCAGCGCGTAGGTGCCGTAGCCGATGGCGAAGGCGAGCACCAGGGCGACCAGCAGCGCCTCCCCGGCGAGGGTGAGCGTCGAGACCGCGACGTCGCCGATCATGTCGGAGACCGGCAGGTTGGTCCGCAGCGAGAGGCCGAGATTGCCGGTCAGGAACCGGGAGAGCGACTCCCACAGCTGGACCAGCACCGGCTGGTCCAGCTTGTAGTAGGCGACGATCTGGTCCACCTGGTCCGCCGAGAAGCCGTTCTCCGGGTTGTTCAGCATGTTGCTGACCGGGTCGCCGGGCAGCACGCTGATCACCAGGAAGGTGGCGACATAGGCCAGCAGGATCACCACGACGGCCTGGACCGCCCGCCGCAGCGCGAAGGCGAGGTAGGAGCCGCTCATCTCTCGGTCCTCAGTCCAGGGTGGCCGCGGCGAACTTCGCGAACGCGGTGCTGTCGTGGACCAGGCCGGTCAGCTTCGGCGAGGTCAGCAGCGGCCGCTGCACGATCTGGGTGATCGGGATGAAGTAGGCCTGCTCCAGGACGTGCTTCTGCAGCGCCTCCAGGTCCTGGTCGCGGGCGGTGGGGTCGGTCGCGGAGCGGATGCTGGCGCCGAGCTCGTCGATGGTCTGGTCGCTCTGGCCCAGGCCGAACCAGTTCTCGCCGCTGTTGGCGTCGGTGAAGACGTTGGCCGCAGTGGAGGCGTCGCCGATGGAGCGGGTGATCTCGTAGGCGGCGACATTGGCGGCACCGACCTTGATCTTCTCGCCGTAGGTGATGACGTCGTAGGCCTGCACGCTGACCTTGAAGCCGAGCTTGCCCAGCTGGGTGGCGATGAGCTGGTCGACCTGCTTGGAGGCGCCCAGGTAGGGGTTGGGGTAGAGGGTCAGCTCCAGCGGCTGGCCGTCCTTGGTCAGGGTGCCGTCGGCGCCCTCGGTGTAGCCGGCCTCGGCCAGCAGCTGGGCGGCCTGGTCGGGGTCGTAGGCGAACTCGGCGCTCTCGTCGGCGACACCGGGCACGGTGTCGTTGAAGAACGACCGGGCCGCCTTCCAGTCCTCGGTGTAGACGGTGCTGAGGATCTCGTCGCGGTCGATGCCGTGCTGCACCGCCTGGCGCACCTTGACGTCGTCGAAGGGCGCCACCTGGGTGTTGAGGGCGAAGCCGTTGGTGAAGCCGAGGTAGACCGGGGTGTAGACGGTGAAGCCGTCGCCCTTGAGGTCGTTGATCTGCTGCGGGGTCGGGTTGTAGGCGACATCGGCCTGGCCGGACTGGACGGCGGCGGTGCGCACTGCGGGGTCGGCGTTGACCTTGAAGGTGATCTGCTCGATGTGGGCGGCGCCGGTGTTGCCGATGGCGGCCGGGCCCCAGGCGTAGTCGTCGCGCTTTACCAGTACGACGCTGTCGTCGGCCTTCCAGGACTGCACGACGTACGGGCCGGAGCCGAAGTTCTTCGACAGGTCGGCCTGGTCCTCGGCGCTGCCCTCGAGCGCCTTCGGCGCGAACAGCACGCTGCCGGCGTAGCCCAGGGTCGGGATGAACCCGAGCGTGGGCTCGCTGAAGGCGACGGTGACGGTGGTGTCGTCGACGGCGGTGGCGCCGGTGTACGTCTTCGGGAACAGGCCGATCGACGGGATGCCCTTGTCAGCCTGGCCCTTGGCCCAGTAGTCGAGGTTGGCGACCACCGCCGCGGCGTCCAGCTTCTCGCCGTCGGAGAAGGTCACGCCCGACTTCAGGTGGAGCGTGAACTGGGTGTAGTCGGCATTGTTCTCCCAGCTCTCCGCGATCCAGGGGCTGGCCTCGCCGTTGTCGTCGACGTAGACGAGCTTGTCGTAGATCTGGTTGTAGACATTGCCCTGGAAGCTGGAGATCGAGGAGGAGTTGGGCACCCAGCTGCTGCCCAGCGAGTCGATCAGGAAGGTGATGCTGCCGCCGTCCGAGCTGCTGCTGCCGGTGCTGCCGGCGTCGCTGTCACCACCGCCGCAGCCGGCGAGGAGCGCGACGGTGGCCGCCAGGGCGGTCAAGGTGCGGAAGCCGCGCCGGGACGGCCGGGCTCGGTGGGACGTGCGGATGGTCTTCATGCAGAGCTCTCTCCTGATCAAAAAGATTGTTACTCGACCATCTTACTAGTATTTGATCTCTGACCTGACAACTGTCCGGTCGTAGTCCGGGATCGAAACCGATCCACGAGTGTGATCGACCAGCCGGCCCGGCTGCGGGCGTTGCCTGGCTAGCATCGAGCGTCATGCCTCCGCTCACCGAGACCAGCTCCCACTGGGGCACCTATCTCGTCGAGCTCTCCCGCGACGGCACCGAGGTCCTCGGCGGCCGGCCCCATCCCGACGACCCCGACGCCTCGCCCGCGATCGGCAACGCCGCGGCGCTGTACCGGCATCGCTCCCGCGTCGCCCGGCCCGTCGTACGACGCGGCTGGCTGGACCGGGGCCCGGGACCTGATCCTGGTCGCGGCGAGCCGGACGAGGAGTACGTCGAGGTCGACTGGGACACCGCCCTCGGCCTGGTCGCCGGCGAGCTGGAGCGGGTCCGCAGCGCGCACGGCAACGCCGCGATCTACGGCGGCTCCTACGGCTGGGGCAGCGCCGGCCGGCTCCACCACGCGCAGAGCCAGCTGCACCGCTTCCTCAACCGGATCGGGGGCTACACCCGCTCGGTCGGCGACTACAGCCGCGGCGCCAGCATGACGCTGCTGCCGCATCTGATCGGGCTGCCGGGGATGCTCGACCTGCGCCACCAGCCGGTCTCCTGGGCCGATATCGCCGAGCACACCGACCTGGTCGTCAGCTTCGGCGGCGTGCGGCGCTCCAACACCTGGGTCGTTCCCGGCGGCCACGCCCGTCATGTCGGCACCGGGCTGGCCCGCCAGGCCGGTGCGTCGACGCGCTTCGTGGCACTGACCGCGCAGCGCGACGACGCCTTCGCCGACCTCGGCGCCGAGTGGGTCGGCGTCATGCCCGGCACCGACACCGCGGTGATGCTCGCGCTGATCCACGTGCTGGTCGCCGACGGCCTGGCCGACGAGGCGTTCCTCGCCAGCCACACCGTCGGGGCCGACCGGGTCCGGGCCTACGTGCTCGGCGAGACCGACGGCGTCGCCAAGACCCCGGCCTGGGCCGAGCGGATCTCCCGGACGCCGGCGGACCGGATCCGCTCGCTGGCCCACGAGATGGCCGCCGGCCGGACCCTGGTCAACGTCGTCTACGCGCTGCAGCGCGGCGAGCGCGGCGAGCAGCCGGTCTTCGCCGCGCTGACGCTGGCGGCCTTCCTCGGCCAGATCGGGCTGCCCGGCGGCGGCTTCGCGCACGGCTTCGGCTCGATGGGCGACTACGGCGTCGGCGTCGCCGGCGGCAGGCTGCCCACCTTCCCGCAGGGCCGCAACCCGGTGCCCGACTTCATCCCCTGTGCCCGGATCAGCGACCTGCTGCTCCACCCCGGCACCGAGATCCCGTACGACGGCCAGCAGCTGCGGCTGCCCGACATCCGGCTCGCCTACTGGGCGGGCGGCAATCCGTTCCACCACCACCAGGACCTGCGGCGACTGCGCTCGGCGCTGGCCCGGCTGGAGACCTTCGTGGTGCACGAGACGCACTGGACCCCGACCGCCAAGCACGCCGACGTGGTGCTGCCGGTCGCCAGTACGCTGGAGCGCGACGACCTGGCCGCCGGTGCCGGCGACAGCCGGCTGCGGGCCGTCCACCGGGCGGTGGCGCCGTTCGGCGAGTCGCGCGAGGAGTTCGCCATCTACGCCGACCTCGCCCGCCGGCTCGGCGCCGACTTCGCCGAGGGCCTCGACTCCCACGGCTGGCTGGAGCGGATCTACGAGGAGTGGCGGGCCGCGCCGGACTCGCCGCCGGCGCCGCCGTTCGCCGCCTTCTGGCGCGACGGCGGGGTGCCGCTGCCCCAGCAGCCCTACCGGGACACGGCGTTCTCGGCGTTCCGGGCCGACCCGTCGTCGTACCCGCTGGCGACGCCGAGCGGGCGGATCGAGCTGTGGTCGGAGACGATCGACGGCTTCGGCCTGCCCGACGTCGCCGGCCACGCCGAGTGGCGCGAGCCGGAGCAGTGGTGGGGCTCGCCGCTGGCGGCCGAGTTCGACCTGCACCTGCTCTGCAACCAGCCCTCGCACCGGCTGCACAGCCAGCTCGACATGGGCGCCGCCAGCCAGTCGACCAAGGTCGCCGGCCGCGAGCCGATCCGGCTGCACCCCGACGACGCCGCCGTGCGGGGCCTGCACGACGGCGACGTGGTGCTGGTGCGCAGCCGGCAGGGCTCGCTGCTGGCCGGCGTGGTCGTCAGCGACGCGCTGCTGCCGGGGGTGGCGCAGATGCACACCGGCGCCTGGTTCGACCCCAGCGCCCCGGAGGTCGCCGACTGCGTCGCCGGCAATGTCAACGTGCTCACCCGCGACGTGGCCACCTCGACGCTGACCCAGTCCACCAGCGGCGCGCACGTCCTCGTCGCGGTCACCAGGTACGACGGCCCGCCGCCTCCGGTGAAGGCCTACGACCCCCCGCCCGGCACCTCCGCCGGCTAGCCGAGCACCCGGCGGCCGGCGGCCAGCAGCGCGGTGTCCTCCTGGGGTGGGTGGACCCGGATGCAGAGCACGTCGCGCAGGTGCCGCTCCAGCGAGTTGTGGCGTGACAGCGCCGGGTTGCCCAGGGCGGCGACGGCGGTCTGCACCGCCTCGACCACCGAGCGCGCGATGGCGGCCTTGAGGATCGAGAGCTGCGCGGCCACCTCGGGGTCGCCGGCCTCGAGCCGCAGGATCGCGCCGTGCAGCAGCGTCTCGGCCTGGGCGATCCTCAGGTCGATCTCGCCGGCGACGGCCTGGATCCGCTCGGTCGTCGCGATCGGCCGGCCGAGGGCGGCCGGCACCCGGGAGCGGGCGAACTCGGCGAACGCCGAGCGGGCTGCCCGGGCCACGCCGACGTAGAGCGCCGGGTGGCCGAAGCTCGCCGGACCGCTGGCCATCGCGGCGGGGTCGCGGTAGACGCCGTCGGCGCCGCGCGGGATCTCCACGAAGGCGTCCTCGGGCAGCTCCACGCCGTCGTAGACCACGTCGTGGGTGTTGGAGGCGCGCAGCCCGAGGTGGTCCCAGGTCTCGACCCAGGTGATGCCCGGCAGGTCGGCAGGCACGATGACGTGCCCGACCCGGGGCGCGGCCGGGTCGGCGCCGGGCTCGTCGGCGACCGCCCACACCACGTGGTAGGCCAGCCCGGTGCCGCCGGTGGCGTAGGCCTTGTGGCCGTTGAGGACCCAGCCGGTCGCGGTCCGGGTGGCCGTCGTCTTGGGCAGCCCGCCGCGGGCGGGCGCGCCCAGCTCGGGCTCGGCCCGGATGGCGTTGACCGGCGCCGGGCCCTCGAGCGAGCGGCGCAGCACGTCGTCGTAGTAGGCCGTCGGCCAGTGCTCGTGGGCGGCCTGGGCCGCGTGGGCCTGGAGGCTGTTGGCGGCGATCAGCGCCACCGACGGGTCGCCCTCGCCGAGCGCGGTCAGGATGCGGACGGCCTCGCGGGAGCCCACCTCGGGGCCGCCGTACCGGCGGGCGACGGTGGCGGTGAGCAGGCCGGCTCGGTGGGCGACCTGGAGTCCCGTGACCGGCACCTGCCCGGAGCGGTCGTACTCCGGCGCGGTGGCGGCGATCTCGGCGGTGACCGCGGCCAGGGCCGCGGGGGACAGGTCGGGGACGGGCAGTGCGACGCGCTGCTCGGTCGTCGTCACAGGCCCGCTCCCGCCAGCTCGGCGGCGCGATCGGCGGCCGCGGCGACGCGGTCGTCGGCATAGCCGAGGTGCTGGGCCTGTAGCGGGCCCCGCTGCCCGGTCGCCTTGCGGTGAGCGAGCTCCTGGCGCACCAGCGGCAGCAGGTGGCGACCGTGGTCCTGGGCGTCGGCGAGGGTGTCGTAGCCCTTGATCGAGACCACGCTGGCGCCGGCGTCGATGTAGTCGAGGATGGCGGCGGCAACCGTCTCCGGGGTGCCGACCAGGCCGGCCGAGGCGGCGCCGCGGCCGCCGGTGGCGCGGGTGAAGCCGAACCACAGTGCCCGGTCGTAGCGCTCCTGCTCGGCGTAGCTGCGGGCGTTGCGCTGGCCGGTGGCCTCGGATCTCACCGAGGCCGGGTCGACGCCGAGGGCCTTGGCGAGGTGCACCGAGCCGGTCTTGAGCCGCACGGCGTAGTCGTAGGCCTTCTCCCAGGCCTGCTCGGCGGTGGGAGCGATGACCGGGCGGAAGGTGACCCAGAACCGCGGCGTCGGCCGGCCGGCGGCCGCGGCGATGGCCGCGACCCGGTCGAAGTCCTTGCGGGTCTGCTCCAGGGAGGCGCCGGAGTTGTAGGCGAACCAGTCGGCCTGGGAGCTGCCGACCTGGTAGGCCGCGTCCGACTCGCCGCCGATGGAGATCGGGATCGGGGCGTCGTACGGCGCGAAGCCGGGGCCGAATTCGTCGAACTTGTAGAACTCGCCCTCGTGGCTGAACGGCGCCGGCTCGGTCCAGGCCCGGCGCAGCAGGTCGATGTACTCACTGGTGCGGGCGTAGCGGCGGTCCTTGGGCTCGTAGTCGCCCTGCTTGCGCTGCTCGGCGTCGTTGCCCCCGGAGATGAGGTGCACCACGGCGCGGCCCTCGGTGAGCTGGTCCAGGGTGGCCAGCTTCTGGGCGGCGACCAGGGGATGGGTGTGGTTGGGTCGCAACGCCACGACCGGCTTGAGCCGCTCGGTCACCGCCCCCACGGCGGCGGCCAGCACGAACGACTCCGGGCTGGAGGAGAAGTAGGGCACCAGGGTGTAGTCGAAGCCGCCGTCCTCCAGGGTGCGGGCGTAGTCGCGCACGTAGGAGCGCTGCAGGCCGGACTGGGGGACCGGGTCGATCTCGCGGCCGGTGTTCCAGTTGATCTGGCTGACGAACTCCACCTCGGGGGAGGCGGTCGGCGGGATGGTGGTGTCGAAGTCGGTCACGGATGCTCTCTCGTTGTCGGGGTCAGGCGGTGGCGGCCGCGGCGCGGTCGGCCAGCGCGCCGAAGGCGGGGTCGGCGTAGCCGGGATGGTCGGCCTGGAGGCTGCCGCGCTGGCCGGTGGCCTCGCGGTGGGCGAGCTCGGCACGCACCAGCGGCAGGATGTGCTCGCCGTACTTCCGGACGTCCTCGATGCCGTCGTACCCCCGGATGGAGACGATGTCGGCGCCGGCGTCGATGTAGTCGAGGATCGCCGCGGCGACCGTCTCGTAGCTGCCGACCAGGGCGGTCGAGGCGCCGCCGGCGCCGGAGGCCGCGGCGGTGGGGGTCCACAGCGCGCGGTCGTAGCGCTCGGACTCGCCGGCGAACTCCAGCGCCCGCTGGCTGCCCCGGTTCTGCGGGCCGCCGGGGACCGGGCGGGTGAACCGCTGCGTGGCGCCGGCGCCCCGCGCGAACTGCTCGGTCAGCGCGCCGAGGATGTCGTAGGCGCGCTCCCAGGCGAGTTCGTCGGTCTCGGCGATGATCGGGCGGAAGGTGACCCAGATCCGCTGCCGAGGACGGCCGGCGGCGTCGGCGATGGCGTGGACCCGGTCGATCTCCCGGCGCACCTCGGCGAGTGGCTCGCCCCAGAAGGTGAACCAGTCGGCCTTGGTGCCGCCGACCTCGAAGGCCTCCTCGGACTGGCCGCCGATGGAGATCGGGATGGCCTCGCCGGAGTGGGTGCGGAAGCCGGGGCCGAAGTCGTCGAACTTGTAGAACTCGCCGTCGAAGCTGAACGGCGCCGGCTCGGTCCAGGCCCGGCGCAGCAGGTCGATGTACTCACTGGTGCGGGCGTAGCGGCGCGGCTTGGGGAGGTAGTCGCCGGTGCGGGCCTGCTCGGCGTCGCTGCCGCCGGAGATGAGGTGGACCACGGCGCGGCCCTGCGAGAGCTGGTCCAGGGTCGCCAGCTTCTGCGCGGCGAGCAGCGGGTGCTCGGTGTTGGGCCGCAGCGCCACGATCGGCTTGACCCGCTCGGTGAGCTGCGAGGTGGCGGTGGCGACGATGAAGGAGTCGGCAGAGGCCGAGCTGTAGCCGTTGAGCGTGTAGTCGAAGCCGGCCTCCTCCAGCGCCGCGACGTACTCCCGGTAGGCGGTCACGTCGACCCCGGTGCTGGCGGGCTCGAGCTCGGAGCCGCCGCTGTAGTTGGTGGCGCTGACGAACTCGACCTTGGTGGGCAGGGTCATCTCACGCCTGGCCCGCGGTGGCGTAGCCGGCGTACTCGCTGCCGTAGTTGCCGAGGTGCTCGGCCTGCAGGGTGCCGCGTCGGCCGGTCGCCTCCCGGTGGGCGAGCTCCTGGCGCACCAGCGGCAGCACGTGGCGGCTGTAGTCGACCGCGTCGTTGAGGGTGTCGTAGCCCCGGATCGAGACCAGGTCGGCGCCCCGGTCGACGTAGTCGAGGATCGCCGCGGCCACCGTCTCGGGGGAGCCCACCAGTGCGGTGGAGGCGCCGCCGGCGTTGGTGACGGCGGCGGTCTTGGTCCACAGCGCCCGGTCGTAGAGCTCCGACCTCGCCGCGAACTCCAGCGCGCGCTGGGAGCCGACGTTCTGCGGCGCCTGGCCGGTCGCGAGCTGGCGGCGGAAGTAGGTGCCCTGGCTGAAGGTCGCGGCGACCTTCGCGACGTACTCCCGGGCCTTGCGCCAGGCCAGCTCGTCGGTCTGGGCGATGATCGGCCGGAAGGTGACCCAGATCCGCGGCAGCGTGCCGCGGCCGGCGGCCCGGGCGATGCCGTGGACCCGCTCGATCTCGCTGCGCAGGTCGTCGAGCGGCTCGCCCCAGAAGCTGAAGATGTCGGCCTTGGCGCCGCCCACCGCGAAGGCCTCGTCGGACTGGCCGCCGATGGAGATCGGGATCGGAGCCTGGTACGGCGCGAAGCCGGGCCCGAACTCGTCGAACTTGTAGAACTCGCCGTCGTGGCTGAACGGCGCCGGCTCGGTCCAGGCCCGGCGCAGCAGGTCGATGTACTCACTGGTGCGGGCGTAGCGGCGCTCCTTGGGCAGGTAGTCGCCCTGCCGGGCCTGCTCGGCGTCGTTGCCGCCGGAGATGAGGTGGACCACGGCGCGGCCCTCGGTGAGCTGGTCGAGGGTGGCCAGCTTCTGCGCGGCGACCAGCGGGAAGGTGGTGTTGGGTCGCAACGCCACGATCGGCTTGATCCGCTCGGTCAGCTGGCCGACGGCGCTGGCGACCACGAAGGAGTCGGCGCTGTTGGAGCCGTAGGGCAGCAGGGTGTAGTCGTAGCCGCCGTCCTCCAGGGCGCGGACGTACCTGCGGAAGTAGGCCAGGTCGATGCCGCGGCTCGGGATCGGCTCCAGCTCGGTGGAGGGGTTGAGGTGGGAGAGGCTGATGAACTCGACCCGGCGTGCCGCCGTCTCGGGGATCGTCTCGTCGAAGCTGGGTGCGGTGGTCATCGGGGCTCCTGGGGTCGATACGCGGTCAGAGAAAGTCTATCAACTCGCTCATATTTGATTCCAACAGCAAAGTGGGAACCAAACCGATAGACCCGGGTTATGTGTCGGCCGCGACCGCGAGGTCGAGCACCTCGCGGACGTGATGGGTGCCGGGCGCCTCGCCGAGCGCGGCCGAGCGGCCGAGCACCCGTTGGAGAGCGGTGTTGTACGGCGCCGGCAGGCCGTGCAGCCGGGCGAGCAGGACGACCTCGCCGTTGAGGTAGTCGACCTCGCTGCCCGAGCCCCGGGCGAAGCTCTGCCAGGTGGAGGGCTGGTGACCGGTGCGCTCGCCGTCGGCCACCACCGCCGCCTGCGCGGGGTCGAAGGTCCGCTCCGACTCCGGGTCGGCGAACGCATAGCCGGCGGCGGTGAGCACCGCCTGGACCTCGCTGAGCAGGTGGCCGCGCAGCTCGGCCAGCTCGGCCCGGTCGCCGTCGAGCACCGAGAGGGCGAAGGTGGCGTTGACGGTGACCTTCCAGGCCAGCCACCGGCCGATCTCCGGGACGGCCTGCGCCAGCCAGTTCGCCTCGACCAGGTCGGCGGCGATCCGGTCGGCGACCGCCGCCGCGCCCGGGGCGAGCGCCGCCGAGGGGAAGGCGCCGAGGACGAGCTGGCCGATCCGCGGCGCGTTGAGCACCTCGACCTCGCCGGGCACGACGTGACGGGCGGCGATCAGCGCGACCCCGCCGACGACGGTGTCGAAGAACCGCAGCGCGGCCCGCTCGGCCTCCAGGCCGTTCTGGGTGAGCAGCACCGGCAACTGCGCCGCGGTGCCGCCGCCCTCGACGGCCCGCCAGGCCCAGTCCGCGAAGGTGGCGTGGACGTCCTGGGACTTGGTGGCGAAGACGAGCACGTCGTCCG
Source organism: Nocardioides sp. (assembly GCF_047607185.1). GTDB lineage: Bacteria > Actinomycetota > Actinomycetes > Propionibacteriales > Nocardioidaceae > Nocardioides. The sequence goes on from NZ_JASGDQ010000007.1 coordinate 47,289, forward strand.
GCCGCAGCTTGACGTCGTCGGGCGAGCCGACCACCTCGACGTCGAGGGTGCGGGTCACGCCCGCCTGCCGGTAGCGCAGGCCACGCTCGCGGATGGCCTCGTAGGTGTGGCCCCGGGAGACCAGCACGACCGGGATCCCGGCCTCGTCGAACCCGGCCGCCAGGCCGGCGCCGACGCCACCGGCGCCGACCACGACATAGCGGCGCGTCATCGCAGTCCCTCCGCCTCGGCCAGGGTGAACGCGGGCTCGAAGTGGACCCGGGCGACCTCGGGCGCGAGCGTCCAGCGTGCCACGATCTCCGGGCTGAGCACCGGACGGCCCTCGACGCCGAGCAGCGCGAGGTTGGCCTCGGCGGCACGCTCGGCGGCCCAGAGATAGAACGCCGCCTCGCCGACGGTGCCGCCCCAGGTGACGTAACCGTGCCCCTGCTGCAGGATGATCCGCTTGCCGGCCAGGGCGAGCTCGACATTGGTCGGGCCGCCGGCCTCGCCCCAGATCGCGGTGCTCAGGCCCTGCAGGCCGACGACCAGGGCCGCGTCGGTGTTCACCGCCTCCAGCGGCCGGCCGAGGCCGGACCAGATGAAGCCGCGCGGGGTGTGCAGGTGGACGGCGACCGCCGCCTCGGGCACCGACTGGTGCAGCGCCAGGTTCCCGGCGAAGCCGTTGATGGCGTAGCTGCCGCGACTCTCGACGATCTCGCCCCGGTCGTCGACGAGGACGAAGTCGGAGGGCGTCACGGCGCTGATCGAGACGCCGTAGGGGTTCACCCAGTAGTGACCGGGCGCCTCCGGGGCTCGGGCGGAGACGTGGCCGTTGAATCCGAACTCGTAGCCCAGCCGGCCGAAGTGGCGCAGCGCGGCGGCGAGCTCCCAGCGGACGTCGCGGTCCTGGACGCGGTGCCCGGCTGGGAGGAAGGGGTTGGTGGCGGGCTTCTCGGCGGTGAGGGTCATGGGCTCTCCGTTGGTCTCGGGACGGTCGGTCTCAGGCGGTCGGATGGGGGGAGTGGTAGGAGGTTAGGCCGAGGTTCTCCCGCAGCGTGCCGCCGGCGTACTCGGTCTGGAAGGCGCCGCGCTCCTGGAGGATCGGGACGACGGCGTCGGTGAGCAGCGCGAAGCCCTCGGGAAGGTACGACGGCAGCAGGATGAAGCCGTCGGCGGCGCCCGCCTCGAAGCGCTCCAGCAGCAGGTCGGCGATCTGCTCGGGGTCGCCCACCGGCACGAAGTGGCCCGACGAGGCCACCTCCCACTCGATGAGGCGCCGCAGCGTCCAGCCCTCCCTGATCAGGTCGAGGTAGACGCCGTAGCGGGAGCGGCGGCCCTCGACGGCGCTCTCCTCGGGCAGCCGCTCCACCGGGATCGGCTCGTCGAGGTCGAGGTCGTCGAGGAAGGTGCCGGCCAGCTGGCGGGCGAGCTTGGCGCGGCCGGAGTCGACGTCGATGAAGCCGTTGAGCTCCCTCTCGACGGCCCGGGCCTCGGTCTCGGTCCGGCCGATGATCGGGGAGACGCCCGGCAGGATCTTGAGCGAGTCGGCGGCGCGCCCCTCGCGGACCACCCGCTCCTTGAGGGAGCGGTAGAACGCCAGGCTGTCCTCGTCGGTGGTGCGGCCGGTGGTGAAGACCAGGTCGGCGTAGCGGGCGGCTACGTCCTGCCCGGTGCCCGAGGAGCCCGCCTGGGCGACGATCGGCCGGCCTTGGGGCGGTCGGGCCACGTTGAGCGGGCCGCGCACGTCGAAGTGCTTGCCGAGGTGGTCGATCGGGTGCACCTTCGACGGATCGGCGTAGACGCCGCTGGCGCGGTCGATCACGATGGCGTCGGACTCCCAGCTGTCGAAGAGCTCGAAGAGCACCTCGGCGAACTCCGCGCCCCGCTGGTAGCGCTCCTCGTGGGAGGGCAGCTGCCGGCCGTAGTTCTCCTCGCCGTAGGCGGAGGTGACCAGGTTCCAGCCCGCCCGACCGCCGGAGAGGTGGTCGAGCGAGGCGAGCTGCCGGGCGACGTTGAACGGCTCGGAGAAGGTCGTCGAGATGCTGCCGATGAGGCCGATGTGCTCGCTCACCGCGGCGAGCGCACTGAGCAGCGTCACCGGCTCGAGGCCGGCGAAGGGCTGGCTGCGCACCGAGTCGAGGTCGAGGCGTAGCCCGTCGGCCAGGAAGACGGCGTGCAGCTTGGCGCGCTCGGCCCAGCCGACGACGTCCTTGAACAGCGACAGGCCGTACTTCTCCTCGACGCGGCTGTTCTCGCGGCGCCAGGCGCCGGCATGGTTGCCGACGCCACCGATGAGGGTGGCGAGCACCAGCTGCTCGCCGCTGGCGACGCGCCGTCCGGGTGGTGCGGGGGTGGTGGTCATGATGGTCCTCTCAGGCTTGGGGGGAGAACTCCTGTGGCACCAGCCAGTGCTCCGGCCGGGGAGTCCACTGGAGGTCCTTGCGCACGACGTAGGTGAGCGGTTGCGGCCACAGGAAGATCAGGTGCGCCTGCTCGCGGAACCAGGCGGTCGCCTCGTTGACGTACTGCGCCTGCTCGGCGGCGTCCTTGGCCTGCGTCACCTTGGTGACCAGGTCGTCGTAGGTCGTGTCGGGCTGGGCGTAGTGGCTCTGCACGTTGGAGTCGGCATAGGTCCGCAGCCGCTCGGCGATCGCCTTGTAGCCCGAGGCGTAGCCGATGTAGTAGAGCGCCGGCGCGTCCTGGTCGGAGTAGGTCCGCTGCACCCAGTTGGGGAACGCCTGCTGGGTGATCTTCAGGGTGACGCCCACGTCGGCGAGCTGCTTGGCGATCACCTGGGAGACCGGGTCCTGGGCCACGTAGGTGCCGGTGGTCAGCCCGAGCTCGAGCTCGAAGCCGTCCGGATAGCCGGCCTCGGCCAGCAGCTGCCGGGCCTTGTCCGGGTCGTAGGGATAGGCCTGGAGGTCCGGGTTGACCTCGTCGTACGGCGCCGAGATGGTCTGGCCCGCCAGCGGCTCGACGTCGGCGCCCAGCACGTCCTTGATCAGGCTCTCCTTGTCGATGGCGTAGTTGAGGGCCTGACGCACCCGGATGTCGCCGAGTGGCTCGACGTGTTCGTTGAAGCGGATCGTGTTGTTCCACGACGACCACTGCGTGCCGGTGGTGTAGTCGCTGTTCTCGAACAGCTCCAGGCTTGCCGGCTCGTACTGGATCGCGACGTCGACGGTGCCCGCCTGTGCTGCCTGGACTCGGGCCGCCTCGGTCTCGAGCACCTTGTACTCCACGTCCTTCCAGGCGGGCTGTTCGCCCCAGTAGTCGTCGTTGCGGTGGAGCGTGGCGCCGTTCTCGAGGTCGACGCTGTCGAGGACGTAGGGGCCGGTGCCGAGCGCGACGTCGACCTCGCCGGGATGGGCCTCCACGAAGTCCTCGTCCTGGATGAAGAAGGTCGCCAGCCGGTCGGGCAGGTCGATATAGGGGCCGTTGGTGTGGATGACCACGGTGGTGTCGTCGGGTGCGTCGACCGAGGAGGCGAACGCCTGGACCGCCGCCGCCGAGCTGAGCTCGGAGTCGGGGGCGAGGTAGCGGTCGAAGGTGAACTTGACGTCGGCGGCCGTGAACGGGCTGCCGTCGCTGAAGGTGACGCCGGAGCGGAGCTTGAAGGTCCAGGTGGTGTCGTCGTCCTGGGTCCACGACTCGGCCAGCTGCGGACGCAGCTCGAGCTCGGCGTCGTAGTAGGTCAGGCCTTCGTAGATGGCTCGCTGCAGACTGCTGTCGCCGTCGATGGAGCCGCCGGTGCCCGGGTCGAGGGAGGTGAGCTTGCGGGAGATGCCGATGACCAGGGTGTCGTCGGCCGTCCCGCCGGCGTCACCGCCGGAGTCGGAGCCGCCGCACGCGGCGAGCGGCGTCAGGCTGGCGATCGTCAGTCCGGCGGCCAGGGCGCGCGTGAGGAAGGGGCGTGTCACAGGATTGCTCGCTTTCGAGAGGGGTGGCTCTTGGCTGGGTCTCCCCGCCAGTGGCCACCGGGGATGGCGTCGAGGAGGAGACGGGTGTACGGGTCGTGGGGGTCGGCGAAGATCCGCTCGGTGGTGCCCTGCTCGACGACCTTGCCGTCGCGCATGACGACGACGTCGGTGCACAGCTGCTTGACCACGGCGAGGTCGTGGGAGATGACCACATAGCTGAGGTCGCGCTGCTCGCGCAGCCGGGCGAGCAGGCCGAGCACCCGTGCCTGGACCGAGAGATCGAGCGCCGAGACCGGCTCGTCGGCCACCAGGACGCGCGGGCCGAGTGCCAGCGCCCGGGCGATGACGACCCGCTGCCGCTGGCCGCCGGAGAGCTGGTGCGGCCGGCGGTGCGCGTACGTCGCCGGCAGGCCGACGTCGTCGAGCAGTTCGGCGACGGTGTGCCGTCGCCGGCGGCGCTGCTCGGCGGTGCCGCTGAGGAGGATCGGCTCGGCCACGATGTCGGCGATGCTCTGCCGCGGGTCCAGGGCCGAGTAGGGGTCCTGGAAGACATACTGCACGTCGCGCAGCTGCTGGCGTCGCCGGGCGATCGTGCGGCCCGCCACCTCGTCGCCGAACACGGCGAGCCGGCCGGTGTCGGGACGGTCCAGCCCGACCAGGATCCGGGCGAGCGTGGTCTTGCCGGAGCCCGACTCGCCGACCACCCCGACGGCCTGGCCGGCGTGGACCGTCAGGTCGACATGGTCGACGGCGCGGATCCGGTGCCGGTCGTGGCCGTGGGCGGCGAAGGTGCGCGTCAGGTCACGCGCCTCGACGAGGACGGGTCTCGCCTCGCCGTCGTGGCGCGGCGAGGGGCCGTCGATCCGGGGGACCGCGGCGAGCAGCTCCCGGGTGTAGGCATGTCGGGGCGCGCCGAGCAGCCTCGGCGCCTCGTCGGCCTCCACCACGTGGCCGTCCTTGAGGACCAGGACGTCGTCGGCCCGGTCGGCGACTACGCCGATGTCGTGGCTGACGATGACCACGCCGAGGTCGAGCTCGGCACGCAGCCGGTCGATGAGGTCGAGGACCTGCTTCTGCACGCTGACGTCGAGGGCGGTGGTGGCCTCGTCGGCGATCAGGACCCGTGGGGAGCGGGCGATGGCCATCGCGATCACGACGCGCTGGTTGAGCCCGCCGGAGAGCTCGTGGGGGAAGGCGTTGACCCGGTCCAGTGGGCGGGAGACGCCGACCTGGTCGAGCAGCTCGAGGGTGCGTCGGGTGGCGGCGCCGCGGTCACGGCGGATCGGTGGCGGCAGCGCCTCGCGCAGCTGGGTGCCGATGGTCAGTCGCGGGTTGAGCGAGACGGTGGGGTTCTGGAAGACCACCCCGAAGGTGCCCAGCAGGTGGTCGCGACGGCGCGCCTCGGTTCGGTCGGTGAGGTCCTCGCCGTCGATCCGGATGGTGCCGCCGGTGACCCGCACCGAGCGCGGCAGCAGGCCGGCCACGGCCATCGCGGTCAGGGTCTTGCCGGAGCCCGACTCGCCCACGATGCCCAGCGAGCGACCGGGGGTCAGCCTCAGGTCGACGCCGTGCACCAGCTCGACGCCGGCCGTGGTGCCGACCCGCAGGTCACGCACGTCGAGCAGGGCGGCCGGGCTCGCCGGGGTCAGCTCGGTCACCTCGGTCACCTCGGTCACCTCAGTGCTCCTTGCGCGTCGCCAGCGAGAAGTGGTCGGCGAGCCGGTCGCCGATCACCTGGAGGCTCACCACGGTGAGGACGATCAACGCGCCCGGGATCAGCGAGATCCACCACGCGCCGGCCAGCTGTGCCTGGCCGGAGGCGACCAGCTGGCCCCAGTCGGGCCGGGGCGGCTGCACGCCGAGGCCGAGATAGCCCAGGCTCGACTCGAGGATCAGCACCGAGGAGAAGTTGAGGGTCAGCGCGACGATGAGCAGCGGCGCCGAGGCCGGGAGCACGTGGCGCCACAGCACGCTCCAGGTGCGCGCGCCGCCGAGTCGCGCCGCCTCGATATAGGGCAGCGCCGCGACGGTGCCGGCGTGGACTCGCAGGATCCGGAAGGTCAGCACCCAGGCGCCGATGCTCAGCACCGTCACCAGCGGCACGAACCCGGTGCCGGCGAAGGCCAGCACCACCAGCGCGAGCAGGATCGACGGGATGGCGAGCTGGATGTCCGCGACCCGGCCGAGCAGGCCGTCCCAGAGCCCGCCGCCCAGCGCGGCGAGCAGCGCCAGGGTGAGACCGAGAGCGGTGGACAGCAGCGCCGCGACCACGCTGATGCCGAGCGCGGGCCGGCCGCCGTACAGGACCCGGACGAGGATGTCGCGACCGAGCTCGTCGGTGCCGAGCGGGTGCGCGCCGAACCACGTCGGCGCGGTGTAGCGCGACGCCACGTCCTGCGCGTCGTAGCCGCCCGGGGCGAGCACCGGCGCGAGCGCCACCGCGCCGACGATGCCGACGAGGAGGAGCGTGGCCACGACGGCGCCGGGCGTCAGCAGCCGCCGCCGGCGCGGCGCGTCGGCCGGGGCCGGCGCCAGGGTCTCGGTCACCGTGCTCATCGTCGGCCTCCCCGCGGGTCGAGCAGGGCGGCGACGATGTCGACCAGCAGGTTGACCAGGACGAAGCCGATCGCGATGAGCGTCACCGAGGCGAGTACGACGGGGTAGTCCCGGGAGGAGATGGCGGAGGTGGCGAGCTGGCCGACACCGGGCCAGCCGAAGACCGACTCGGTCACGACGGCGCCGCCGAGCACGACGCCGGCCTGGACGCCGATCACGTTGACGACCGGCGCCAGCGAGTTGACCACCACGTGCCGCAGGGTGACGGCACGGCGGGAGAGTCCCTTGGCCTCGGCGAGCCGGACATGGTCGGCGTCGAGCGTGTCCTGGAGCGAGGTCCGGAAGACCCGCGCGATCGGTGCCGCGAGAGCCAGCGCGATCACCGCGGCCGGCAGCACCAGCGAGGAGGCGGTCTGGTCGCCGGCGATGGGCAGGACCGGCCAGGTGATCGCGAAGACGGCGATCAGCACGACACTGAGGAAGAAGCTGGGCACCGCCTCGAACGCGGTGAGGACGGTGACCGGGACCCGCCGCAGCCGGCCGCCCCGGCCGGCGGCGTACCAACCGGCGGCGAGGCCCAGCGCGACCCCGCCGATCAGCCCGGTGACGCCGAGCCGGAGGGTCGCGGGCAGCCGGCCGAGCACCAGGCCGACCGGGTCGGTGCCGTAGCGGATCGACTCGGGGAAGTGCCCGCCGGCGATCTCGCGCAGGAAGACGGCGTACTGCTGCAGCAGTGGCTTGTCGAGCCCCAGCTGCGCGGTGATCCGCTCGATCTCGCCCTTCGAGGCGTCGGGCGAGATCAGCAGCACGGCCGGGTTGCCGGTCAGGTGCAGCGCGAAGAAGACGATGGTGAGCACGGCCCAGACCGCGATCGCCGCGTTGAGCAGCCGGCCGAGCAGGTAGCGCCGGGAGAGCGGCCAGCGGATCCGGCGCCGGGGGGCGTCGATGCCGGTGGTGGCCACGGTTGCTGCCAGGGTCACGAAACCCTCCTTCGTAAATTAACTAGATCAAGTTACTCATATTTGAGGGCAGCCGGTCCAACAGGAATCCGGGAACCAATCCGATAGGGCTCGGTTATCCGTCCGTCGCCACCGGCAGGCCGAGGTTGCTCCACTGGGACCACGAGCCGGGGTAGAGGGCGGCGTCGAGCCCGGCGACGGCGAGCGCGGCGATCTGGTGCGCGGCGGTCACGCCGGAGCCGCAGTAGACGGCGATCGGGGCGCTGCCGTCGGCACCGGCGTCGGCGAAGCGGGCGCGCAGCGTCTCGGCGGGCAGGAAGGTGCCGTCGGCGGCGAGGTTGCCGCCGGTGGGCAGGTTGACCGCGCCCGGGATGTGTCCGGCCAACGGGTCGATCGGCTCGGTCTCGCCGCGGTAGCGCTCGGGGGCGCGGGCGTCGAGCAGCACGCCGTCGTACCGCTGGACGTCGTCGACGCTCAACGTCGGCAGCGCTCCCGCGAGGAGGGTGACCGAGCCGGGTGCCGGCACGACGTCGTCGGTGGCGAGCTCGAGCCCGGCCGCGGTCCAGGCGGGGAGGGCGCCGTCGAGGAGGCGTACGTCGGAGAGCCCGGCCCAGCGCAGCAGCCACCAGGCGCGCGCGGCGGCCAGGTTGCCCTCGCCGTCGTAGACGACGACGGTGTCGCCGGGGTCGATGCCCCAGCGGCGGGCGCTGGCCTGCAGCGCGTCGAGGTCGGGCAGCGGGTGGCGGCCGTCGGTCGGGTCGCCGTGCCGGGCGAGCTCGTCGTCGAGGTCGACATAGACGGCGCCGGGGATGTGGCCGGTGAGGTACTCCCCGTGCCCGGGCGGGCCGGCCAGTCGCCAGCGCACGTCGAGCACGACAGGGGGCTTGCCAGAGTTGGGCGGAGCGTCGGACGGGGAGGCGAGGGCCTCGGCGAGCTCGGCCGCGGTGATCAGCACGTGTGACATGGCATCTGTTCCTAGTGGGTCGAGGCCGCGCGCACCAGGCGCAGCTGGGGTCGGGTGAGGAAGAACTGCGCGCCGGTGCGGACGGCGGTCTCCTCCAGGGTGGCGTCGAGGCCGCGCCGGGCGAGCAGCCGCAGCGCGGTGGTGCCGGCGGCCGGCAGATCGTCGCGGACGACCATGCCGGCGGGCCGGCCGCCGGTGCTGGGCAGCAGTGCCGTGCCCAGGCCGGCCCGGACGCCGGCGAGCACGCCGTCGAGGGTGGTGGACTGCGCGGTCACCTCGACGCGGTGGCCCTCGGCGGCCAGCAGGGAGAGCGCCCGCTCGCGCAGCCCGCAGGGCTCTTCGAAGGCGACCAGCGGCCAGGTGTCCCCGTCGGCGGGCAGCCCCGGTGCGGAGTACCACACCAGCGGCAGCTCGGCGACCAGCGTGCCGGCACCCTGGCCGCTCGGGTCCAGCACGAAGGCGAGGTCGACGCTGCCCTTGTCGACCGAGGCGGCGAGCTGGGTCGACCGGCCGATCTCGAAACGGGTGGTGCAGTCGGGGAAGGCGTCGCGCAGCGCGTGCAGCATCTCGGGCAGCACCTGCTCGGCCGCGTGCTCGGTGGAGCCGACCACGATCGAGGGCCCGCGCTGGGCGGCCAGCCGGCGCAGCGAGGCGTCGTGGACCTCGATGATCTGGCGAGCCTCGGCAAGCACCTGCTCCCCGGCCGGGGTGAAGCGCATCTTGCGGCCGTCGCGCTCGAAGAGCTTGCGCTTCAGGTCGCGCTCCAGCAGCCGGACGTGCTGGCTCAGCGCGGGCTGGCTGATGTGGCGGACGGCGGCCGCCTTGCTGAACCCACCGCACTCGGCGATCGCGATCAGGGTGCGCAAATGCTCAAGGTCTAGTGAGTTAGTCATGTTTCGATTCAACCACACTCGCCCAGCCCTGCCCGTCAGGTGAGACGTCCTTATCGGAAGTGATCGAGAAACGGACTTGGACGCAGCGACCATTGCCGGCCGAAGGTGGCAGCGTGACCAGCACCGTTATCCCCTCCGCCGCCCCGGCCACCGGGGCCTGGGACGAGCCCGCCGGCGTGCCCGCGCGCGGCACCCTGATCGTGCTCACCGGCCGCGGTGAGACGGCTGCCTCCTATGGCCGCCTCGGTCGGCGGCTCTCGGCCGACGCCTACCGGGTCCGGGTCGTCGAGGTCTCCCTCGACGACCTCGACACGGCCCGCAAGCAGGTCGAGGCGCTGCTCGACGACGCCGAGCTGCCGGCGCCGAAGGTGCTGGTCGGCTCCGACACCGGCGCCACCTACGCCGCCCGGCTGGCCGGCGAGCTGGCCGCGGTCGACGCCGCGGTGCTCGCCGGGCTGGCGCTGCCCGAGAGCGTCGTGACCGCCACCGGCTGGGACGACGAGCTGGAGGCGCGCACCGGCTGCCCGACCCACCGCCGGATCATCACCGAGGACGACTCCTTCGAGCGGGGCGCGCTGAGCACCCCGGTCCCCGCGGACTGGAACGTCACAGCGCCCGGCAAGCCGGTGCTGGTGCTCCACGGCTCCGCCGACGCGGTGACCGCCTCGGCCGATGCCTTCGAGCCCTTCCGCGACGTCAAGGGCGCCCGGCTCCGGCTCGTGGTCGGCGGTCGCCACGACGTCCTCAACGACCTCAGCCACCGCTCGGTCGCCGCCACCGTGGTGCTCTTCCTGGAGAGCCTCAAGCTCGGCCCGGAGCTGCCGGTCATCGTCGGCGAGGTCCAGTGACGTTCCTCCGCGACCTCCTCGGCATCCCCGGCGCGTCGAGCGACCCGGCGGCCCTGGCTGCGGCGGCGCGCGACCGCTCCGGCGCCGACCCCGACGGGCTGCCACTGGCGGTGGTCCGGGCCGAGGACATCGACGGCGTCCGCGAGACCCTCCGGCTCGCGCACGCTCATCACGTGCCGGTCGTCCCGCGCGGCGCCGGCACCGGCCTGGCCGGCGGCGCGCTGGCCGGCACCGGGGCGGTGGTGCTCGACGTCAGCGCGATGGACCGGATCGTCGAGATCGACCCGGTCGACGAGCTCGCCGTCGTCGAGCCCGGCGTCCTCACCGCGACCCTGGACGCGGCGGCGGCGGAGCACGGCCTGCGCTACGCGCCCGACCCCGCCTCCGCCGCGATCTCGACCATCGGCGGCAATATCGCCACCAACGCCGGCGGGATGCGCTGCGTGAAGTACGGCGTCACCCGGGAGGCGGTGCTCGGGCTCGACGTGGTGCTCGCCGACGGCACCCTGGTCAGCACCGGCCGCCGTACCGTCAAGGGCGTCTCCGGGCTCGACCTGACCGCCCTCTTCGTGGGCTCGGAGGGCACCCTCGGCGTGATCGTCGGCGCCTCGCTGCGGCTGCGAGCGCTGCCGGAGCGGACGCTGACCGCGGCAGCCGGGTACGACGACGTGGCGAGCGCGGCGCGGGCCTGCGGTGACCTCGCCCGGGCCCGGCGGGACCCGGCCATGCTGGAGCTGCTCGACGGCCTCACCCTCGACGTCATCGACCGGGCCCAGGGCACCGACCACGGCCGGCGCAGCCGCGCCCTGGTCATCGCCCAGGCCGACGGGCCGGCCGCCGACGCCGAGATCGCCGCCATCGCCGAGGTGCTCGGCAAGGAGGCGAGCTGGGTCGAGCAGGGTGTCGACGCCGCGTCCTCCGACGCGCTGCTCGCCGCCCGGCGACTGGCGCTGCCCTCGATCGAGCGGTTCGGGAAGGCGCTGATCGAGGACATCTGCGTGCCCCGCTCCCGGCTGGCCGATGCCTTCGCCGCCGTCGAGGAGATCGCCGCCGAGCACCGGGTCGCCATCTACTCCTTCGCCCACGCCGGCGACGGCAACCTGCACCCGATCATCGGCTACTCCGGCGAGGCCCGGCCGGCGGGCGTGCAGCGCGCCGCCGACGCCATCTTCCGGCTGGCGCTCGACCTGGGCGGCACCGTGACCGGCGAGCACGGCGTCGGCCTGCTCAAGCGAGACTGGCTGGCCCGCGAGGTCGGCCCCGACGTGCTCGGCCTGCACGCCTCGGTCAAGGCCGCCCTCGACCCGCGGGGCATCCTCAACCCGGGCAAGGCGCTCTGATGGACGTCACCGTCGTCGAGACGCCGGACCTGGGCAACCGCTGCTATGTCGTCGACGACGGCTCGGTCGGCATCGTCATCGACCCGCAGCGCGACCTCGACCGCCTGGATCTCTCGGGGCTGACCTCCGTCGGGCTGGTGCTGGAGACGCACATCCACAACGACTATGTCACCGGCGGTCTCGAGCTGGCCCGCCGCACCGGCGCGGAGTACGGCGTCAACGCGGCCGACCCGGTGGCCTTCGACCGGCTGCCGCTGACCGACGGCCAGGTGCTCTCGGTCGGGACGCTGCGGGTCACGGTGATCGCCACCCCCGGCCATACCGACACCCACCTGGCCTACCTGGTGGAGTCGGCCGGGGAGCCGCCGGTGCTGTTCTCCGGCGGCTCACTGCTCCACGGCTCGGTGGGCCGCACCGACCTGCTCGGCGCCGACCGGGCCCGCGCGCTCGGGCTGGCGCAGCTGCGCACCGCGCGGCGGCTCGGCTCGCTCGACCCGGCCACCCGGCTCTTCCCGACCCACGGCTTCGGGTCGTTCTGCGCGACCGGCTCGGTCTCGACCGCGGCCGGGGGCACCATCGGCGACGAGCTCGCCGCGAACCCGGTACTGCGGGTCGATGACGAGGACGCCTTCGTCGACGCCCTCCTCGCCGGGCTCTCGGCCTACCCCGCCTACTACGCCCACATGGCGCCGCTCAACCTGGCCGGCCCCGGGGCGCCCCGGGTCGCGCCGCTGCCGCTGCCGCCGGCGGCGCTGGACCGGCTGCTGGCCTCCGGGACCGTCGTCGACCTGCGCGACGCCGCGTCGTACGCCGCCGATCACCTCGCCGGGACGCTGTCGGTGCCGCTAGGCGACCAGCTCGCGACCTATGTCGGCTGGCTGACGCCGTGGGGCGGGCAGCTCGCGCTGCTGGCACCGACCGCCGCCGACGTCGAGGACGCCCGGGTGCGGCTGGCCCGCATCGGCATCGAGGAGGTCGCGACGGCGTCCGGGCCGCTCGACGTGGTCGCGCCGGACCGGGAGCGCGGCTCGTTCCCGCGTCGTACCTTCGCCGAGCTGGCCACGACCCTCGCCGCGGACGATGTGGTGCTCGACGTCCGGCGCCGCGACGAGTACGCCGAGGGCCGGCTGTCCGGCGCGCTCAACATCCCCCTCCACGAGCTCGCGGAGCGGTACGGCGAGCTGCCCGACCGGCGGCTCTGGGTGCATTGCGCCGGCGGCTTCCGGGCCGGCATCGGCGCCAGCCTGCTGGCGGGCCTGGGCCTGGACGTGGTCCACGTCGACGACTCCTTCGGCAACGCCGTCGCGCTCGGCCTGGCGGCCTGACCATGACGCTCGGAATGCCGGGGACCCGGATGTGGTTGGCTCACGACGTGAGTGTCGAACAGGACTTCAGGCTCGCGATGCGCAATGTCGCGGCTCCCGTCTCGGTCGTGACGACCCTGGTCGGCGGGGAGCCGCTCGGGACCACCGTCTCGGCCTTCGACTCGCTCTCGATGGTGCCGCCGATGATGACCGTCGCGCTGCAGGACACCAGCTTCCTGCTCTCCCGGCTCACCGTCGGCGCGCCGCTGGGCATCAACGTGCTGACCGCCGACCAGGAGGAGCTGGCGATCCGGTTCGCCAAGCGCGCCGAGGACCGCTTCGTCGGGGTGGACTGGACGCTCGTCGACGGTGCGCCGCGGCTGCCCGAGGTCCACTCCTGGATCGCGCTGCGGGTCAACGAGCTGGTGCGCGGCGGGGACCACGTCGTCGTGGTCGGCGACGTCGTGGGGGCGGCGCGGGGCCTTGGCCGGCCACTGACCTATCACGACCGGGTCTTCGGCTCCCACCGGCCGTCTTCGTAGGCTTCACAGGCGCCGCCCGCTGCGCAGCAGCGCGGCGAACTCCTCCGGTGGCAGCGGCTTGCTGAACAGGAAGCCCTGCATCGCCGCGCAGCCGTGCTGGCGCAGATAGGCCAGCTGCTCGGGGGTCTCGACGCCCTCGGCGACGACCTCGACGTCGAAGGCGCGGGCCAGCGAGATGATGGCCTGCACGATCTTCTCGTCCTCCGGCTCGGTCAGCACGTTGGTGACGAAGGAGCGGTCGACCTTGAGGGTGTCGATGGGCAGGCGCCGCAGGTAGGCCAGGCTGGAGTAGCCGGTGCCGAAGTCGTCGATCGCCAGCCGCACCCCGAGCTCGCGCAGCCGGGCGAAGCTCTCCACCAGCCGCTCCACGTCGTGGGCGAGCACGCTCTCGGTGAGCTCCAGCTCCAGCCGGTCGGCCGGCAGCCCGGTCGCCCGGAGCGCGCGGGACACCCAGCTGACCAGGTCCTGGCGCAACTGCCGCGCCGAGAGGTTGACCGCGACCGGCACCGGCGCCAGGCCTTCCGCCTGCCAGGCCACTGCCTGGAGGCAGGCGGTGTGCAGCACCCAGTCGCCGATCGGGACGATCAGTCCGGAGTCCTCGGCCACCGGGATGAACTCGCTCGGCGGCACCGAGCCTAGTTGCGGATGGTGCCAGCGCAGCAGCGCCTCGCAGCCGGTGACCTCCCCGGTGAGCAGACTGACCTTGGGCTGGTAGACCAGGCTCAGCTGGTCGAGCTCGGCGGCGACCCGCAGGCCCCGCTCCAGCTCGGTGCGCTGCTGGATCTCGCGGCCCAGCCGGTGGGTGAAGGGGGCGACGGTGCCGCCGCCCTTGGCCTTGGCGCGATACATCGCGACGTCGGCGTTGTCGATCAGCTGCTGGGCGCTGTCGCCGTCGCCGGGGAAGGCGCTCAGGCCGATGCTCGCGGCGAGGTGGACGTCGTGGCCCTCGACGCTCAGCGGGGACTCCAGGCAGGTCAGGATCCGCTCCGCGACCAGATAGGCATCCGCCAGCCCGGCGAGGCCGGGGAGCAGCACCACGAACTCGTCGCCGCCGTGCCGGGCGACCAGGCCGTCGCCGCCGACCACGCTGGAGAGCCGCGCGGCGGCGGCCGCGATCACCGCGTCGCCGAACGGGTGGCCGTAGCTGTCGTTGACGACCTTGAACCGGTCCAGGTCGACGTCGAGCAGCACCACGTGGCGGCCGGTGCCGCGGGCCTGCTCGATGGCCTCGGCGAGCCGGCGCTGCAGCAGGCCGCGGTTGGGCAGGCCGGTCAGCTGGTCTCGGGTGGCGAGGTGGCGCAGCCGCTGCTCGGCGCGGCGGCGCTCGGTGACGTCGCGGTAGATCCACAGCCGGCCGTGGTCGTCGCCCTCGGCGTCCGAGACGGCGACCGAGTAGCGCTCGATGAAGGTGCCGTCCACCAGTTCGATCTGGTCGTTGCCGGTCACCTCGGGATGGCGCTCCAGCCAGCGGATGCGCTCCCGGAAGAGCTCGGGGTCCGTCGTACGGCGGGCCGAGAACTCGAACTGCACGGTCAGGTCCGGGTTCTCGACGATCTCGGGCGGGATGCCCCAGATCTCGGCCATCCGGCGGTTCTGCATCACCCGGCGGCCGGCCGGGTCCACGACCAGCACGCCGTCGTCGCTGTTGTCGGCCTGCGACCGCATCCGGGCCAGCGCCTGCCGGGTGGCCGCCTCGGCCTGGACCCGCTCGCCGATGTCGATGCCCAGGCCCATGAAGCCGGGCCGGTCGTCGTGGTCGAAGCGGACGCCGTTGAAGTAGTAGGGGAGCCGGGTGCCGTCCTTGCGCACCAACTCGGTCTCGATCTCGGCGCTGCCCACCCGGAAGACCTCGTCGATCCAGGCCGCCAGCCGTTCGTGGTCCTCGGCGGCGACGTAGCGCTGCGGGGCGGTGCCGGCCAGTTCCTCGGCACGGTAGCCGCTGACCAGCTCCATGTTGTGGTTCCAGCGGACCATCCGCTGGTCGGCGTCGTACTGGTAGAAGACCCCGGGCAGGCTGTTGAGCACCCGGTCCGCGTAGTCCCGCTCGTCGCGCAGTGCCGTCTCCGCGCGGCGGCGAGCGTCCACGTCGATGCCGATGCCGATGACGTGCTGCTCGCCGTCCTGGTCGAACCGGATCCCGGTCATCAGGTAGCGCAGCCGGCGGCCGTCCTTGGTGACGAAGTCGGCCTCGACCTGGCCCTCGCCGGCCCAGGTCGTCTGCGCGATCGCGGCCGCGACGCGCTCTCGCTGGTCCTCGGGGAAGAAGTCCAGCGGCCGCATCGCCGCGATCTCCTCGCCGGTGTAGCCGGTGACCCGCTCCAGGTTGCGGTTCCAGCGCACGAACCGGCCGGCGGCGTCGAAGTGGTAGAAGGTGCCCGGCAGGCCGATCAGCACCGCGTCGGCGTAGGCGTGCTCGCGTCGCAGCGCGGCGTCGGCGCGCTGGCGGTCGCTGATGTCCCGGCAGATCGCGAGCGCCGTCATCTGGCCGGCGACCTCGTAGGAGACCGCGCGCACCTCGACGGGCACCTCGGTGCCGTCGAGCGCGACCAGGACCAGGTCGGCGGGCGCCTCGCGACCGGGGCGCGCGAGCAGCCGGGCCAGCGTCTGGTCGACGAGCTCGCGGAAGTCGGCGCGCCACAGCTCGGGCCGGGGCAGGCCGATCAGCTGCTCGACGCTCTCGGCGCGCAGCAGCCGGACGGCGGCGGTGTTCGCGAAGACCGTCCCGCCGTTCTCGTTGAGGAAGACGGCATCCGGAATCAGCTGCACCAGGTGCCGGAAATGCGCCTCGTTCGCTTCCAAGAGTCCTCCCGAGGGCATTCTGGCACTCCCAGGTGGTCCCTGGCAGGCCGATCGCCGGACAACCCTGGCACGATTCAGCCCTGCCGGAGCGCGGCGCCGAGCTCGTGAGCGGCACGCAGCAGCAGCGGGCCGAGCTCGCGACGGCGCCGCTCGGCGCCGAACCGCTGCTCGATCCCGGTCAGGCTCAGCGCCCACCTGGGTCGCTCGGCGCGGTCGAAGACGGCGGCGCCCATGCCCCAGCTGCCTTCGACGATGAGGCCGGGGTTGGTCGCATAGCCGTCGCGGCGGGTCTGCTCGACCCGGGCGCGGATCCGCTCGGGGCGGTGCGACTCGCCGTAGGCCTGCGTCAGGTCCTCGCGAGCGAGCAGGTCCTCGACGTCGGCGTCGGGGAGGTAGGCCAGGATCGCCAGGCCCGCGGAGGCCACGCCGAGCGGGAACCTGATGCCCTCGTAGAGGACGTGCGAGCGGATCGGGAAACTGCCGTCCTCGCGGAGCAGGCAGACCGTTTCGTCGCCCCGCCGTGCCGAGAAGAACGCGCTCTCGCCGGTGGCGACCGACAGCCGCCGGACGTAGGGCTGCGCCACGGCCGTGACGTCGTACCTGCTCGCGGCGGCGGAGCCGAGGAGGTAGAGCTCCGGGCCCAACAGCCAGCGGCCCCGCTCGGTGCGGTCGACGAGGCCCTCGGCGAGCAGGGCGGTCAGCAGCCGGTGCACGGTGGGCCGGGCGAGGCCGGTCGCCTGGGCGACCTGGGAGGTGGTGCTGCCGGCGGGCTCCCGTTGGGACGCCGCGCGGAGCACGGCACCCACCCGGGCGACCACGCCGGCGTTCTTGGTGTCCACTCAGCGAACACTATCGGGCCGACCTGATCGACTGGTGAGTGATCGCCGTCTGCTCGGTGGTCGCCAGTTGACCGTCGCGGCAGCGCTGGCTTGGATCACAGGCATGGACAAAGTGGTAGGTACGGCGGCGGAGGCCGTGGCCGACATCCCCGACGGCGCGACGGTGGCCGTCGGCGGTTTCGGGCTGTGCGGCATCCCGTCGGTGCTGATCGAGGCGGTCCTGGCGGCGGGGACCAGCGACCTGGAGATCGTCTCCAACAACGCCGGCGTGGACGACTGGGGGCTGGGCCTGCTGCTCGGCGCCGGCCGGCTGCGCCGGGCGGTGGCGTCGTACGTCGGCGAGAACAAGGAGTTCGCCAGGCAGTACCTCGCCGGCGAGCTCGAGGTCGAGCTGACCCCGCAGGGCACCCTGGCCGAGCGGATGCGGGCGGGCGGCTGCGGCATCCCGGCCTTCTACACCGCCACCGGCGTCGGCACCCAGGTCGCCGAGGGCGGGCTGCCGTGGCGCTACGACGACGCGGGCAACGTCGTGCTCGCCTCACCGGCGAAGCCGACGGCGGTCTTCGACGGCCACGAGTACGTGCTGGAGCGGGCGATCGTCGCCGACTTCGCGCTGGTGCGGGCGGCCAAGGGCGACCGCCACGGCAACCTCGTCTACGACAAGTCGGCCCGCAACTTCAATCCCATCGCCGCGATGTGCGGCCGGATCACGGTCGCGGAGGTCGAGGAGCTGGTCGAGCCGGGCGAGCTCGACCCCGACCAGGTCCACACCCCCGGCGTGTTCGTGCAGCGGGTGGTCGCGCTGACCCCTGAGCAGGCCGCGACGAAGCGGATCGAGAAGAGGACGGTGCGTTCCTGATGGCATGGACACGCGAGGAGATGGCGGCCCGGGCCGCGTCCGAGCTCTCCGACGGCTCGTATGTGAACCTCGGCATCGGGCTGCCCACGCTGGTGCCCAACTACGTCCCCGACGACGTCGAGCTGGTGCTGCAGTCCGAGAACGGCATCCTCGGGGTCGGCGCCTATCCGACCGAGGACGCCGTCGATCCCGACCTGATCAACGCCGGCAAGGAGACCGTGACGCTCCGGCCGGGCGCGTCGTTCTTCGACTCCGCGACCAGCTTCGGCATGATCCGCGGCGGCAAGATCGACGCCGCGATCCTCGGCGCCATGCAGGTCTCGGCGAAGGGCGACATCGCGAACTGGATGATCCCCGGCAAGATGGTCAAGGGCATGGGCGGCGCGATGGACCTGGTCCACGGCGCGAAGAAGGTCATCGTGCTGATGGAGCACGTCGCCCGGGACGGCTCCTACAAGATCGTCGAGGAGTGCTCGCTGCCCTACACCGGCAAGGGCGTCGTACAGCGGATCATCACCGACCTGTGCGTGATCGACGTGACTCCGGAGGGACTGCGACTGGTCGAGCTCGCTCCCGGCGTCACCGCGGACGAGGTCCGCGCCAAGACCGAGCCCCCGCTGCGCTGACCTACTCCTCCTCGACCTCGCCGAGGAGGCGCTCGGCGTCGCGCAGCCGCTGCCTCGCCTGCTCGGCGTCTGTCTCGGCGGCGCTCGCCTGTCGCCGGGCCGCGGCAACGGCCTGCTTGGCGGCCTGACGCCGCTGTGCCTGTGCCGGATCCGGCAAGGCATGCAGCTCGCGTGAGGCCGGCGTGGCCGCCGACCCCAGCGCCTCGGCCACGGCGACCGCCGCGGCACCCTCGTCGAGCATCGCGGCGGCCCGGGCGTCTCGCGCAGGAGTGAACTCGGACAACGGCAGCCCGTAGAGCTCGCCCGCCACGTCGACAACACCCACCCGACGATTCTGCGGGACGCGCGCGGATGTCGGAGCTGACCCGCTCTCGTGCGGGTCAGTCCACCGCGAGCCCGATCGGGTGCCGTCGACCGACCAGCGCCTTGAGCGAGGGGTCGGCTGCGAGCCGCTGACGTGCGCGGTGGAGCCGGACGCGAACGGTGCCGGGGCGCATGCCGAGGACGACGGCCACCTCGGCCGGCACCATCTGCTCCCACTCGACCAGCAGGATCAGCTCGCGATCCTCGGCCCCCAGCCGGCCCAGCGCGGCGCTCACCGCATCCCTCGTCCCGGAGTCCGCGGCCTGCGGAGCCGGAGCATCGTGCAGGGTCGCCTCTGTGACGATCTCGTGCTCCCGACCCCTCGCCCGCGAGTCGGAGAGCAGGAGTTTGCGGGCAGTGCCGAAGAGCCACGCTCGCCGCAGCAACGCCGAGGGCAGGTCCGCGCGCCGCCGCCAGGCGATCGCGTAGACCTCCGCGACAAGGTCCTCCGCATCCGTCGCGCCTCTGCGCCGGAGGTAGGCGAAGAGCTCAGGTGCGGTGGCGCGATAGAGCTGCTCGAACTCGTCGTCGGTGATCATCCGCGCCACGTCAGCCCCGATCAGCCCTGGGGGAGTGCCTGCGGGAAGTCAGGCATCAGATCCGGGTCGCAGGACCCCCACTGGGCGAGGACCGCGCCCAACGCATTGAGGTCGTTGTCGTACGTCGCCTTCTGCACCAGCGGGAAGTAGCCGGCCTCGGTGTTGTCGTACTGCGTGCCGTGAACGGTCCGTCCGGTAGTCGGGTCGATGTAGGTCCATGGACTGGGCTTGATCGTCTGGACAGGGTCGAGGTCCGTGACGGCGGGCCAGGTCGGAGACTGCTCCAGCATCGTCGAAGCGTGCGCCTTCGTCGCAGCGTCTGCGTGAGTGGTGGCAGCCGCCCACTCGTTGGCCCACGCGCAGACCGCGGCCCGGGCGGTCCAGAACCGCAGGGCGCCGGTCGAGACAGCGGTCGAGCCGGGCGCCTCTCCCCGGCGGCCATCTCGGACCTGGGACGCTCGCGAGAGTTCGCGGGCCTCCTCACTGGGGAACGGGATATCGGCGGTGACCTCGTCGATCACGCTGCCGTAGTCCGGCGCGGAGGGATCGAGCTTCTCGCCAGGGCCTCCCAGCCGGAGGTCCTCGGCATCCACCGGGAACCGCCCGGTGTGAGCAGACCACACCGCGGCCGCGGCGACGCCCCCGATCGACAGCGTCGCTGCCGCCATCCCCGCACCGATCAGGACCCGCGCCGGGCGACGTCGAGGAGATCCACCCTCCGGCATGCTCGCCCGGATCGTGGCCCACGTCCGGTCGAGTTCCTGCGAAGAGGCCGCCGGCACCGGCGGTGCGCCAGCCGAGACGGCCCGGGAGTGCTCGTCAGTCCACAAAGGCGTGTGCATGTTTCCCCCAACGGATAGTTCCACATCCTTCACCAGGGATATGTCGGGGCGTTACACCGACCGAGCCACGGCGACTGCGGGTCGATGGCCCAGTCTGGGAACCGCCGCGTGAGTTCCCGGTCGTAGGCGTTGCGCACGGCGACTTCCAGGTGCCCGACATCCACGATCCCGGCGGCCGCGACCCATGAGTTCCACAGATACGTCTCCATCGCCGCAGCATGGTCGCCCCCGGCGACGCCGAGGTAGCGCCGGTACCGTGGCGCGCTCAGCCAACGCACCGCTTGCGCGGCGTCCAGCGAGGGCGGGCCATCGGTCATACCTGCTGTCCTAAGAACATCGCCCCGCGGTAACTGTGCGTTTGGGGTACCTCGGCTACGCCACCACCGCGTACGGCGCGCAAGGCTCCACTGTGCCGGTCTCCCACGTCCTCGTCGGCGACCACACTGGGGCAGCCTCGGCCTACGTCGGCATGACCCGCGGCCGCGAGCACAACATCGCGCACATGGTCGCCGAGTCCGTCGAGGACGCCCGCAACCAGTGGATTGCCATCTTTGGCCGCGACCGTGCTGACCTCGGTCCGGCGCACGCTGCTCAACGCGCTGCCGAGGACATCGAGCGCTACGGGCCGAACGCTCCCAAGCGACGCCCAGCGATCCGCCCGCCCGTGCCGTCACGGCGACCTGTCGACGACGTTGGATACCCGCGTTCTCGGCAGGCGAGCGGCCCTGGAATCGGAATCTGATCGCGTCGGCGGTCGGCCCTATGGTGGCCCCCATGTCTCGGATCCGCGCGTACGTCGATGAGGCGGTTCCGCGTACGGGGGCGGCCTACCTCCTCACCTGTGCGTTGGTCGCCGACGCCGATATATCGGCGGTCCGGGACGTTCTGTATGCGATCAGGCGGCCGAGCGAGCGCAAGGTTCATTGGCACGACCGGTTACCAAAGGAGCACTTGAGCCTTGCCTCCGTCGTTGCCGGGCTGGCGGCCACACACCTCATCGTTGTTCGCGACACCGACCTCGATGAGCCGATTGAGCGTCGCCGCCGCAAGTGCTTGGAGCGGCTCCTGTGGACGCTGGACCAGCGGGGCGATGTCCAACAGGTGGTGCTGGAGGCGCGCCAAACTCGACAGAACGAGCGGGATCGGAAGATTCTCGACGTGATGCGCGCCAGCCGCGTCGTCGGTGCAAGCCTGAGGATGGAGCACATGCCGGGCCCCCGGGAACCGCTGCTGTGGATCCCGGACATCGTGGCGGGCGCCTACTCCGATCTGCTCGCCGGTGCCGAAGCGACCTTCGCGCCGATCGCTGACAGTGTCGAGGTCATCGTCGTCGGCTAGAAAAGCCGCGAGCCTGAGACCCCGACCAGCGGGAACTTCTCAGGCTCACTTTCACTCCGCTCCGCAAAGCGGCGACAGATTCATGGTGTCACACGAGAGTGGCGGAATCAATCACGCTGCTCGGCCAGAAGCGCGGCCACCTCGGCTGGGTCCGAGTCGGCGTAGGCCGCCGACGACTCGGTGATGAAGTCGTTGCGACGGGCCCGCAGTTCTTCGCGGTAGGCGAGGACGTCAGCCAGTCGAACTGTCTGGCAGTCGGCGCCCGGGTGGTGGGCAGCGAGGTCACCTTCGTCAATGAGTTGCTCGACGGTAGAGCGGCTCAGGCCGAGGATCTCGGCTGCGCGCTCCGCACTGATCTCGTCGCGGGGCAAGCCCAAGTCACTGAGTCCGCCGTGGCGTTTGAGGCTGAGCAAGGCGAAGTCGACCACGGAAGCCGCGTCCTCGAACTGGCCCGAGGCAACGAGTTCCTCGACAAACCGGCGAGCGTCGTCGCCGAGCGTCACATGCTGCGTTGTCATCGAGGCTGTCCCCTTCATGCGCCGGGATCTTGGACCCGATCGTAAGCGCTAGTCGCAAGGCCGTGAAGTTAGCGGTCGCGGGTGCCTGTCAACGATGTGGTCGGCGTGTCGTGGCTGGTGGGGCAACGGAGTCCGGGTAAGAGAGGCAACGACCAAGAAGCTTCTACTTCCCCGGGAGCTC
>NZ_JASGDQ010000008.1:0-31304 GCF_047607185.1 Nocardioides sp.
CCCGCCGCGCCGGCGGCCCCCAAGGCACCGGCCCCCAAGGCGCCCACTCCGGGCCCGCGCCCGGGCGCGCCGCGACCCGGCGCTCCCCGACCGGGCAACAACCCGTTCGCATCCAGCCAGGGCATGGGCCGTCGCCCCGCCGCGGCGCCACGCGACGCCGGTCCTGGCGCCCCTGCGGGCCCCGGTGACGCTCAGCGTCCGCCGCGTCCGCCGGCCGCTCGCGACGGCAGCGCACCGGGTCGCCCCGGTATGCCTCGCCCCAACCCGGCGATGATGCCGAAGTCCCCGGCAGCGTTCGGCGCTCGCCAGGGCGGTCCCGGTGCCCGCCCCGGCGCTCCCGGTCGCCCGGGCGGCGCTGGTGCGGGTCGTCCCGGAGCTCCGGGACGCGGCGGCGCCGGTGCACCCGGTCGCGGTGGCTTCGGCGGCGCCCCGGCGGGCGCTGGCGCACCTGGTGGCGGCGGTGGCCGTCCGGGTGGCGGTGGCCGCCCCGGCCAGCGCGGCTCCACCCAGGGCGCGTTCGGTCGCGCCGGTGGTCCGTCGCGTCGTGGTCGCAAGTCCAAGCGCGCGCGTCGCATGGAGTTCGAGGCCATGGAGGCACCGACGATCGGCGGCATCCGCGTCCGCAAGGGCAACGGCGAGACCGTCCGGCTGCCCCGCGGCGCGAGCCTGACCGACTTCGCCGAGCGGATCAACGTCGACGCCGCCCAGCTCGTCCAGATGCTGTTCAGCCTCGGCGAAATGGTGACCGCCACCCAGTCGGTCTCCGACGAGGTGCTCGAGCTGCTCGGGGAGGAGCTCAACTACAACGTCGAGGTCGTCTCCCCGGAGGACGAGGACCGCGAGTTGCTGGAGTCCTTCGACATCGAGTTCGGCCTCGACGAAGGGGTCGAGGGCGACCTGCAGGTGCGGCCTCCGGTGGTGACCGTCATGGGTCACGTCGACCACGGCAAGACCAAGCTGCTCGACGCGATCCGCAACGCCAACGTCGCCTCGGGCGAGGCCGGCGGGATCACCCAGCACATCGGCGCCTACCAGGTGGCGACCGAGGTCGACGGCAACGAGCGTGCCATCACCTTCATCGACACCCCGGGTCACGAGGCGTTCACCGCCATGCGTGCTCGCGGCTCGCAGTCCTCGGACATCGCGGTCCTGGTGGTCGCCGCCGACGACGGCGTGATGCCGCAGACCGTCGAGGCGCTCAACCACGCCAAGGCGGCCGGCGTGCCGATCGTGGTCGCGGTTAACAAGATCGACAAGCCCGAGGCGGACCCGACCAAGGTCCGCGGCCAGCTCACCGAGTACGGCCTGGTCCCCGAGGAGTACGGCGGCGAGGCGATGTTCGTCGACGTCTCGGCCAAGTCCGGCCTCAACATCGACAAGCTGCTCGAGGCGATCGTGCTGACCGCCGACGCGTCGCTGGATCTGCGGGCCAACCCGACCCAGGACGCCCAGGGTCTGGTCATCGAGGCCCACCTCGACCGCGGCCGCGGCCCGGTCGCGACCATCCTGGTGCAGCGCGGCACCCTCCGCGTCGGCGACTCGATCGTCGCCGGACCGGCCCACGGCCGCGTCCGGGCGATGCTCGACGAGCACGGCAACGAGCTCACCGAGGCGCCGCCGGCGCGACCCGCGATGGTGCTCGGCCTCTCCGCGGTCCCCGGCGCCGGCCAGAACTTCCTGGTCGTCGAGGACGACCGGATGGCCCGCCAGATCGCCGAGAAGCGGGAGGCTCGCGAGCGGGCCGCCGCCCAGGCCAAGCGCCGGGTTCGTCGTACCCTCGAGGACTTCATGGCCTCCATGGAGAAGGGCGAGAGCCAGGAGCTCAACCTCATCCTCAAGGGCGACGTCTCCGGCTCGGTCGAGGCCCTCGAGGACGCCCTGTCGAAGATCGACGTGGGTGGCGACGAGGTCAGCATCCGGGTCATCGACCGCGGTGTCGGTGCGATCACCGAGACCAACGTCGACCTGGCCGCCGCCTCCGACGCGATCATCATCGGTTTCAACGTCCGCCCGCAGGGCAAGGCGACCGAGCTGGCCGAGCGCGAGGGCGTGGAGATCCGCTACTACACGGTGATCTACCAGGCCATCGAGGAGATCGAGGCGGCCCTGAAGGGAATGCTCAAGCCGGAGTACGAGGAGGTCACCCTCGGCCAGGCCGAGATCCGGGCCATCTTCCGCTCCTCGAGGATCGGCAATATCGCCGGTTGCTATGTCACCAGCGGCCTGATCCGGCGCAACGCCAAGGTGCGGCTGATCCGCGACGGTGCCGTGGTCGTCGACAACGCCGATCTGGCGTCCCTGAAGCGCGAGAAGGACGACGCCGCCGAGGTCCGCGAGGGCTTCGAATGCGGTCTGGTCATCCGTAACTTCCAGGACATCAAGGAAGGCGACGTCGTCGAGGCCTTCGAGCTGCGCGAGATCCCGCGCGGCTGAGGCGAGTCGGCACTAATGCAGGTCTGAGAGGCCTCGAGTCGGCAGAAGTGCAGGCGAGCTGCCCGCACTTCTGCCGACTCGGCGGTCCTTGGACCCGCACTTCTGCCGACTCGGCGGTTTTCTTGAGAGAGTGAGTGAGTGACATGAGCAACCCGCGGGTACGCAAGATCGCCGACCGTATCCAGGTGATCGTCGCGCAGATGCTGGAGCGCCGGATCAAGGACCCGCGTCTCGGTTTCGTGACCGTGACCGATGTGCGAGTCTCCGGCGACAGCCAGCAGGCGACGATCTTCTACACCGTGATGAGCGACGACCCCACCGAACTCGCCGCGACGGCGGCGGCGCTGGAGTCGGCCAAGGGCCTGCTCCGCTCCGAGGTCGCCAAGCAGCTTGGCATGAGGCACGCCCCGACGCTGGAGTTCATCCACGACGCGCTGCCGGAGACCGCCCGTCACCTCGACGAGGTGCTCGCCCGCGCCAAGGAGCAGGACGAGGCCGTCGCCGCGGCGCGGGGGAGTGTCTACGCCGGCGACGAGGACCCCTACAAGAAGGCGAGGGACCTCGACGTCGCCGACCTCGAGGATGACTGAGCCGTCCTCGAGGTCCGGGCTGGTCATCGTCGACAAGCCCGGCGCGATGACGTCGCACGACGTGGTCGCGCGGGTACGACGACTGGCCGGCACCCGCAAGGTCGGCCACGCCGGCACGCTCGATCCGATGGCCACCGGAGTCCTGGTGGTCGGGGTCGAGCGGGCCACCAGGCTGCTCGGCCACTTCATGCTCACCGCCAAGAGGTACGACGCCACGGTCCGGCTCGGCGTCGCCACGGTGACCGACGACGCCGAGGGCGAGGTGGTCTCGACGACCCCGGCCGACCAGCTCGACGAGGCGGCGATCCGGGCCGCCTTCGCGACCCAGGTCGGTGACATCGAACAGGTGCCGACGGCGGTCAGCGCGATCAAGGTCGACGGCAAGCGCGCCTACCAGCGCGTCCGCGAGGGCGAGCAGGTCGACCTCCAGGCCCGCCCGGTGACGATCCACGAGCTGACCGTCACCGGCATCCGGCCTGCGGGGGACTGGCTCGACGTGGACATCTCCGTGCGCTGCTCGTCGGGCACCTACGTGCGTGCCATCGCCCGTGACGTGGGGAACCTGCTCGGCGTGGGCGGCCACCTGACCGCGCTGCGCCGTACCGCCGTCGGTCCCTACGGCCTCGACGTCGCCCACACCCTCGATGCGCTCGCCGAGCGGTTCGAGGTGCTGCCCATCGCCGACGCCGCCCGGGCCGCCTTCCCGGCGTACGACCTCTCCGAGGAACTGGCCGCCGACGTCCGGGTGGGCCGCAGGCTGCCCGTCGAGCTCGCCGGGCTGACGGCCCTCTTCGCCCCCGACGGGGAGTTCCTGGCCCTCTACGAGCCGGCCGGCCAGGCGCCGAGCGCCCGACCCGTCGCGGTCTTCGTCTGAGCCAGCACGCTACCTGTCCGCACGGCCTCCAGGGACTGCCGATATCGTGGCTGCCGTGCTGTGGCGAACCCTTGCCGAGGTGCCGACCGATCTCGGCCGGACGGTCTGCGTGATCGGCAACTTCGACGGCGTCCACCGCGGTCACCAGCACGTGCTGCGGGAGGCGCGCTCGATCGCCGACCAGCGCGGGCTGAGGCTGGTGGCGGTGACCTTCGACCCTCATCCGATGGCGGTGCTGCGTCCCGAGCACGCGCCCACGACGCTGACCACGCTGGAGCAGCGCGCCGAGCTGCTGGTCGGCTACGGCGCCGACCACGTGCTCGCGCTGCCGTTCGACCGCGACATGGCTGCCTGGACACCCGACGAGTTCGCCCGACAGGTGCTGGCCGAGGCGCTGCGCGCCGCGGTCGTGGTGGTCGGGGCCAACTTCCGCTACGGCAACCGCGCCGCCGGCGACGTCGCCACCCTGACCGCCTTCGGCGCGAGCCATGACGTCGCGGTCGAGGGCGTGCCGCTCGACGGCGGTCCCCAGGTCTGGTCCTCGACCTACATCCGCACCTGCATCGCCGCCGGCGACGTGGCCGGCGCCGCCGAGGCGCTCGGTCGCCCCTACGCCGTACGCGGCGTCGTGGTGAAGGGCGACCAGCGTGGCCGCGAGCTCGGCTTCCCGACCGCCAACGTCCCCGCCGGCGCGCTGACCGCGACGCCGCCCGATGGCGTGTACGCCGGCTGGCTGACCCGCGTCGACACCGGCGAGCGCTATCCCGCCGCGATCAGCGTCGGCACCAACCCGACCTTCGACGGGGTCATCGGGCGCCGGGTGGAGTCCTACGTCCTGGACCGCACCGACCTCGAGCTCTACGGCGTCGAGGTGCAGGTGGAGTTCGTCGAGCGGCTGCGCGGCATGGTGGCCTTCGACTCCATCGACGCCCTGATCACGCAGATGACGGCGGACGTCGACACCACCCGCGACCTGCTGGGCTGAGGCCCGGCCGAAGCCGACGACACGCCGGGCGGTGCTGTCCTACCTGTAGTAGTGCGCTATCCACAGTAGTCTGCATCGCATGGATACCACTCAGCTCCTCAAAGGGGTGCTCGACCTCGCCGTGCTGGCCGTCGTCGAGGGCGAGGACGCCTACGGCTACGACATCGTCCGGCGACTGCGCGACGGCGGGCTGAGCGAGGTCGGCGATGCCTCGGTCTACGGCACGCTCCGCCGGCTCTACTCCGCCGGTGCCCTGACGTCGTACGTCGTGCCGTCGGAGTCGGGCCCCCACCGCAAGTACTACGGCATCACGCCCGCCGGCCGCAGCCAGCTCAAGCAGCAGGCCGACGACTGGCTCGCCTTCTCCACCACCGTCACCTCGATCCTCGAAGGGGCCGTCGCATGACCACCATCGCCAGCGACCCGGTTGCCGACTTCCTCGCCGCTGTCCGCGGCCACCTTGCCGACCTCGACCCCGAGGAGCTGGCCGAGATCACCGACGGCCTGGCCGCCGATCTGGCCGAACTCGTCGCGGAGCGGGGGATCGGGGCGCTGGGTGACCCGGCGGCCTATGCCAGCGAGCTGCGCAGCGCCGCCGGTCTCGATCTCCAGGCGGCCCGTGTCGGGCGGCGGTCGGTGGGGGAGGCCGTCGCCGGCCTCCTCGATGCGGTACGACGCCGGGCCGAGGAGCTGCTCGACCGGCTGCCGGCCGGCGTCTGGGCGGTGCTTGCCTGGGCGCGACCGCTGTGGTGGATCCTGCGCGGCTGGATCGCGGTTCAGGTCGTGGTCTGGGTCGCGTCGGCCTTCTTCGGCATCGGCTACTACGAGGAGTACTGGGAGGTCGTCCCCAGCGCGATGGGCTGGCAATGGCCGCTGCTCGCGATCGGCATCGGTGGCAGCCTGGCCGTCGGCCTGGGCCGGATGTGGCCCGGTGGGCGCCGTCGCGCCTTCCCCCGGACCGTGCTGCTCGCGCTCAACGCGCTGGCGATCCTGCTGGTGCCGGTCACCCTGGCGATGGTGCGCAACCAGTCCGAGGTCTACGACGACGCCTACTCCGTGGGCTACGGCCAGGGCTACAGCGAGGGCCAGCAGGCGGCGACAGGCATGTCCTCGGACGCGTCGGGCGGCGACGCCGGCGTCTATCTGGGTGGCCGGCGGGTCTCGAACATCTATGCCTATGACGCCTCGGGCAAGCCGCTGGTCGGGGTGCAGCTCTTCGACCAGTCCGGGAGGCCGCTCGCGGTCGGTCGCAATGCCGAGTGCTACTACGACGGCAGATGGCAGGTCGTCGCACCCGACGAGGAGGAGTGCTGGGACGACGGGACCGGTGAGCAGGCGCAGGCCCGGATCGCCTACCCCTGGAGCAACGGCGCCGCCCAACTCGACAACGTCTTCCCGCTGCCCAGCCGGCTGCAGGAGTCCTTCGACCGCGACCCGCTGGCCTTCTCCGGCACGGAGCCGCCCACGATCGGGGAGCTGCCCTTCGCCAGCGTGCCGCCGGTCTCGTTGCCCGGCATCACTCCGAGCGTGCAGCAGGCCGAGGAGCCGCCGGCGCCGACCGAGGCGTCCACGGGGGCGTCCACGGGGTCGGTCACGGGGTCGGTCGAGCCCGGGAAGGTCGGAAAGAAGGGGAAGGTCACAGGTTCAGCCGGTCAGGAGTGACCGGGGTCAGGCCGGGGACGGCGGCGAAGGCCTCGTCCCCGGTCACGATCTCGGTGAAGCCGTGCTCCAAGGCGGTCGCGGCGTGGATGGCGTCGCGACCGCGGATCGAGGTGGTCGCGATCAGATGGCGGGTGCGCTGCCAGACGGCGGCGTCGAAGGGATGGGCATGAGCAATGTCTTCGACGGTGCGCAACTGAGCGAGTGCTAAGCCGCGTGGTGTGCGTCGCATCCGGTGGAAGAGGAACTCCTGCAGCGCCTCGACGCTGAGGTGCAACTCAAGCTCGCGACGTTCTGCCGCAACGATGATGCGCTTCGTGTGAGCTTGCCAACGATGAGGAGCGCCGAAGCCGAACAGCAAGACATCCGAGTCGAGGATGAGACGTCTCATGAGCCACGTCTCAAGAGCTCTGAGATGCCTTCTCGGCATCCAGTCGCTTCATCTCCCGCGACCAGTAGTTCTCGTAGTAGGCGTCTTCGTCGAAATCGGCAGGATCGTAGGGCTCCTCGTCACTGCTCGCCTCCATGTAGGCAAGCAGTTGGCGGGCCGCCTCTGACCGCCGCCGCTGGGCGGCCTCTTCGTCGTTGTCATAGCGCGCGCTGATCGCCTCGCGCAGCACCGCGTTGACGCTGCGACCGGTCTTCTCCGCCTCGTCCGCGACGCGCTGATAGGTCGCCGGATCCAGCAGCAGCTGCACTCGGCGGGAGAACTGGAGATCGGGTCGAGACATGCACATACAGTAGCATGTGTATGTCAGCGCCGGAGCACGGCCCGGACCCGGCGGTGGTCGTTCTCGTCGACGGGCAGGTCGAGCTTGGCCGGCTGACCCTGCTGGGCGAGCGTGCCTGGTGGCCGCGCCGCCGGGTCGTCGTACCGGCTGCTCGGGTGGAGGAGACCGACCAAGGCGTCGCGCGATTGGGAGGCTGACGGGGCGTCGGGATAGTCTGCTGCGGTTGCCGTCAAACGGCCGCGGATCCCAGTGCCCCGGAGAACCAGCCCGGGCGCGCCGCGCAACGAGTCGAGAGGAGCCTTCGTATGTCGGTCGGAACTGACGCGGAGACCAAGAAGAAGATCATCGCCGAGTACGCCACCACCGAGGGCGACACCGGCTCGCCCGAGGTCCAGATCGCGCTGCTGTCGCACCGCATCTCCCACCTCACCGAGCACCTCAAGCAGCACAAGCACGACCACCACAGCCGTCGTGGCCTGCTGCTGCTCGTCGGCCAGCGCCGTCGCCTGCTCAACTACCTGCAGAAGACCGAGATCGAGCGCTACCGCTCCATTATCGAGCGCCTCGGCCTGCGCCGCTGATTGCGGCACTCCTGCGGAGCGTCCGCGGCGTTGTCGGGCCTCGACGGCCCGCAACGGCGCTGCGCGCCGTGGCTCCCTCGCTCGGCGCGCATACGCGAGCAAG
Organism: Nocardioides sp.; assembly: GCF_047607185.1. Classification (GTDB taxonomy): domain Bacteria; phylum Actinomycetota; class Actinomycetes; order Propionibacteriales; family Nocardioidaceae; genus Nocardioides. Next base: position 7,957 of record NZ_JASGDQ010000008.1, read on the forward strand.
CTCGGTATGCGGCCTCGCTCAGTCGCCTCCGCTCCCAGGTCGCCTTCGGGCCTCCGCCTTGGAGCCGCACGCGTCGGACACCGCTTTCCCTCGGATGGGCAGCGACCGCCAGGTCGCTGCCCTTTCCGTATTTCGGGACCGCGCCGATAGGATTGCACGGTCATCCGAAATCCATTCACTGTGGGGCGAGGCGCCTCACCCGCACGACAAGAGAAAAATCTGTGACTGAACCCGTCATCTCGGCCGTCGAGACCGTCATCGACAACGGCAAGTTCGGCAAGCGCACCGTGAAGTTCGAGACCGGTCTGCTCGCTCGCCAGGCCGCCGGCTCCGTGACCGCCTACCTCGACGACGACACCATGCTGCTCTCGGCGACGACCGTCTCGAAGCACCCGAAGGACCACTTCGACTTCTTCCCGCTCACCATCGACGTCGAAGAGCGGATGTACGCCGTCGGGCAGATCCCCGGCTCCTTCTTCCGGAGCGAGGGGCGCCCGGGCGAGGACGCGATCCTCACCTGCCGTCTCATTGACCGTCCGCTGCGCCCCACCTTCAAGAAGGGCCTGCGCAACGAGGTCCAGGTCGTCATCACCGTTCTCGCGCTCGACCCCAATCAGCCTTACGACGTGCTCGCGATCAACGCCGCGTCGATGTCCACCCAGCTCTCCGGCCTGCCGTTCTCCGGCCCGGTCGGCGGCGTCCGGGTCGCGCTGATCGACGGCCAGTGGGTCGCCTTCCCGACCCACAGCCAGCTCGAGGACGCCGTCTTCGACATGGTGGTCGCCGGTCGCGTCACCGAGACCGGCGACGTCGCCATCATGATGGTCGAGGCCGAGGCCACCGAGCAGACCTGGGACCTGGTCCAGAGCGGCGCCCAGGCGCCGACCGAGCCGATCGTCGCCACCGGCCTCGACGCCGCCAAGCCGTTCATCAAGCAGCTCTGCGAGGCGCAGGCCGAGCTGGCCAAGCAGGCGGCGAAGCCGGTCGCCGAGTTCCCGATCTTCCTCGACTACGAGGACGACGTCTTCGCCGCCGTCGAGGCCGCCGTCGCGGACGACACCGCCGCCGCGCTGACCATCGGCGGCAAGCAGGAGCGCGAGGAGCGTCTCGACGAGATCAAGGCAGCCCTGCTCGACAAGATCGGGCCGGCGTTCGAGGGCCGCGAGGGCGAGATCGGCGCCGCGTTCCGCTCGCTGAACAAGAAGCTGGTCCGCGAGCGAGTGCTGCGCGACAAGGTCCGCATCGACGGCCGCGGCCTGGCCGACATCCGGCCACTGTTCGCCGAGGTCGACGTGATCCCGCGGGTGCACGGCTCGGCGCTGTTCGAGCGCGGCGAGACCCAGATCCTGGGCGTCACCACCCTCAACATGCTCAAGATGGAGCAGCAGCTCGACACGCTCTCCCCGGAGAAGACGCGTCGCTACATGCACAAGTACGTCTTCCCGCCGTTCTCCACCGGCGAGACCGGCCGCGTCGGCTCTCCGAAGCGCCGCGAGGTCGGCCATGGCGCGCTCGCCCGCCGGGCGCTGCTGCCGGTGCTGCCCGGGCGCGAGGAGTTCCCCTACGCCATCCGGCAGCTCTCCGAGGCGATGGGCTCCAACGGCTCGACGTCGATGGGCTCGGTCTGTGCCTCGACGATGTCGCTGCTGCAGGCCGGTGTGCCGCTGAAGGCGCCGGTCGCCGGCATCGCGATGGGCCTGATCTCCGGCGAGGTCGACGGCGAGACGACGTACGTCGCGCTCACCGACATCCTCGGCGCCGAGGACGCCTACGGCGACATGGACTTCAAGGTCGCCGGCACCTCCGAGTTCGTCACCGCGCTGCAGCTCGACACCAAGCTCGACGGCATCCCCGCCGAGGTGCTGGGTGCCGCGCTCAACCAGGCCAAGGACGCCCGGCTGGCGATCCTCGAGGTGATGGCCGAGGCCATCACCGGTCCCGAGGAGATGGCTCCGACCGCGCCGCGGGTCATCTCGGTGAAGGTGCCGGTCGACAAGATCGGCGAGGTCATCGGCCCGAAGGGCAAGGTGATCAACCAGATCCAGGAGGACACCGGCGCCACCATCTCCATCGAGGACGACGGCACCGTCTACATCGGCGCCACCGACGGCGCCTCGGCCGACGCCGCCCGGGCCGCGGTCAACGCGATCGCCAACCCGACCATGCCGGAGATCGGCGAGCGCTACCTCGGCACCGTCGTGAAGACCACCAACTTCGGTGCTTTCGTGTCGCTGCTGCCCGGCAAGGACGGCCTGCTCCACATCACCAAGCTGCGTGCCCTCAACGACGGCAAGCGAGTGGAGTCCGTGGAGGACGTCGTCGAGGTCGGCCAGAAGATCCAGGTCGAGATCGTCGAGATCGACGACCGCGGCAAGCTTTCGCTCGCGCCGGTGGTCGAGGACGAGCCCGCTGCCGAGGCCGCCTCGGACGAGGTCGCTGACGAGGAGTGACCTCCCGCAAGTCTGAGCAGAAGACCGGTCGGCAGGTTCCTGCCGGCCGGTCTTCTCCCAGTAATCGAGCAGAGTCCGCACAGAAGCTCGGGACGACCCGCACCCTCGAGAGAGGTCCCGGGTCCGTCGTACGCCGGACGGTGCTGCCCGGCGGTCTGCGGGTCATCACCGAGCAGATGGACGGGTCGCGCTCGGCCGCCGTCGGCGTCTGGGTCGGCGTGGGCTCCCGCGACGAGAGCGCCCGGCTGCATGGCGCCTCCCACTTCCTGGAGCACCTGCTGTTCAAGGGGACGCCGGAGCGCTCCGCGCTGGACATCTCGCTCGCACTGGACGCGGTCGGCGGTGAGTTCAATGCCTTCACCGCCAAGGAGTACACCTGCTTCCACGCGCGGGTGCTCGACGAGGACCTGCCGCTGGCCATCGACGTCCTCGGGGACATGATCACCTCCTCGCTGATCGCCGCGGCCGACGTCGAGGCGGAGCGCGACGTCATCCTGGACGAGATCGCGATGCACGACGACGACCCCGACGACGTGGTCCACAACCTTTTCGCGGCCCAGGCCTGGGGCGAGGACAGCCCACTCGGCCGCGGCATCGCCGGCACTCACGAGTCGATCGAGGCGCTGACCCGCGACCAGATCCGGCGGTTCTACAAGCGGCACTATCGCGCCGCCAATATCGTCGTCTCCGCGGCCGGCAACCTCGACCACGCGAGCGTGGTACGGCAGGTGCGTACGGCGTTCGGCCGGGCCGGCTTCCTGGCCGGCGACGAGCAGCCGGTGCCGCCTCGGACCGGCAGGCCGCTGGCCGTGCGGGCCGGCGAGGTCGACGCGAAGCGGCCGTTCGAGCAGGTCAACCTGGTGCTCGGCATGGCGGGACTGGCCCGCGACGACGAGCGACGCTTCGCCCTGTCGGTGGTGACCGCCGCGCTCGGCGGCGGCACCTCCTCGCGGCTGTTCCAGGAGGTGCGCGAGCGCCGCGGCCTGGCCTACTCGGTCTACTCCTTCGCCAGCTCTCACGCCGAGACCGGCCTGGTCGGGGTCGCCGTCGGCTGCCTGCCGGCCAAGGCCGAGGAGGTGCTGGCCGTCGTACGCGCCGAGCTGGCGCTGCTCGCCCGCGACGGCATCACGCCACAGGAGCTCGCGGTCGGCAAGGGCCAGCTGCGCGGCGGCCTGGTGCTGGGACTGGAGGACTCCGCCTCCCGGATGAGCCGGATCGGCAAGGCCGAGCTGGTGCACACCAGCCTGCTGTCGGTCGATGAGATCCTCGCCCGCGTCGAGGCCGTCAGCCTGGAGGACTGTGGGCGCGTCGCCGCCGAGGTGTTCTCCCGCCCCGAGATCCTGGCGATCGTCGCCCCCTGACGCGAGTCGGCAGAAGTGCTGGTCTCAGGGGCGCCGAGTCGGCAGAAGTGCGGGCGTTATCCACAGGACCGATGTGGTGGGGTGTCGCTGAGGTGGCGATCGGCGCACCATCGGCGGCATGGACTTTCTCGGAATGGTCTACTCCGGCCACGTCGACGACACATTTCCCCTGCCCCAAGAGGCTCCGTTCACCCTGGCGATGGCGCGCGAGGCCGGCGTGAGCCGTTGGCAGCTGGCGCGGCTCATGGCGGAGGGGTTGCTGCGCTCGCCGGTGCGCGGCGTCTACGTGAGCACCGCGCTCGGGGACTCGCTTCGGCTGAGGGTGGCCTGCCTGCGACTGGTCGTGCCCCAGGACTGTGTCGTCGTGGACCGTCATGCGGGTTGGGTGCTGGGCGCGGATATGGTCCTCGCCCCCGGCGAGCATCTCGAGTTGCGGCCGGTCTCGATCTTCCGGCCGTCCGGGAACGGGCGCGTCCGCAACGGGATCACCCGCAGCGGGGAGCGCTGGCTGCGTGAGGAGGATGTCGTCGAGGTCGATGGCCTGCGGGTGACGACGCCGATCCGAACCGCATGGGACCTCGGCCGGGTCCGTTGGCCCGAGCCGGCCATCGCCGGCATCGACCAGATGCTGCGCCTGGGTGCCTTCACTCTCGAGGAGCTCCTGGCCGGTGTCGAGCAATTCCGAGGACAGCGGTGGGTGACCACGCTGAGAGCCATCGCGCCCCTGGGCGACGGCCGAGCCGAGTCGCCGCCGGAGTCGATCCTGCGGCTGCGATGCGTCCAGAACCGCCTCCCGATGACGCCGCAGCTGGAGGTCCGTCGCGGTGGCACCTTCCTCGCCCGGCTCGACCTCGGCAACGAGGAGCTCATGGTGGCCGCGGAGTACGACGGGGTGGAATGGCACAGCTCGCCGGAGCAGTTGGAGCGCGACCGGAGTCGGCGTACTGCCGCGGCCGACGACGGCTGGCTGATCGAGGTCTTCGTGAAGGAGAACCTGTTCGGGCGTACGGCGGATGCTGACGCCAAGCTCGTGCTACTGCGTCGCGACGGACTGGCCCGGCGTGGCCTTCGCATCGCAAGCTGAGCTGGCGTCGTACCTCGCCTGCACTTCTGCCGACTCGGCGTCTGTGCGACCTGCACTTCTGCCGACTCGGCGGTTCTGAGACCAGCACTTCTGCCGACTCGGCGGTTCTGAGACCAGCACTTCTGCCGACTCGCGCTACTTGCGGCCGATGATGCCGATCACGGCGGGCTGCTTCTGGTCCACGATCGAGACCCGGAAGCCGGCGGTGACCAGCTGCTTGGAGGTGTTCTCCACCATGGCGGGCACCTCCTCACGGCGGGTCGACTCGTAGAAGATGTTGACGGTGCCACCGGGGAGCAGCCGTTCGTAGAGCAGCGCCACCTCGTCGGCCGCCTCACGCACCCAGAACAGGTTCACGTTGAACGCGAAGACCTTGTTGAGGCGCTTGACCGGCACCCGCAGCGTCGCCAGGTCGATCTGGCGCACGGTGAGACGACCGGCCTCGACGAAGCGGGCACAGCGCCGCTTGGTCCGGTCGACACCGGACTCCGAGCGGTCGATCGCGAAGAGCTTGCCGGTCTCCAGCCGGCTGCAGATGAGCTCGGCACCCGCACCCGGACCACAACCCACCTCGAGGATGTGGTCGTTGGGGTGGATGTCGATGAAGTCCACCGCCCAACGGATCCGCGCCGGAATCGTCTGCACTGGCATGGGTCCAGCCTGCCAGATCGGCGGCTGAGAGTGTCGGAGCGGTAGGGTCACGACTCGTGACGGAGCCTGGGAGCACAGCGACGAGAGTCGGCGTACTGGGCGCCTTCGGCAAGCTCGGTTCGGCGATCGTCGCCGGGCTGGAGGCTGCCGACGGCGTCGAGGTGGTGGCCAGGATCGGCAGCGCCGACCCGCTCGAGACGCTGACCGAGGCGGCTGCCGAGGTCGTCGTCGACGTGACCACGCCCGATGCGGTGATGGCCAACCTGGAGTTCGCGATCGGCCACGGCATCCACGCCGTGGTCGGCACTACCGGCTTCGACGAGGCCCGCCTGGCCACGCTGCGCGGCTGGCTGGCCGGCGCGCCGGGCATCGGCGCGCTCATCGCCCCCAATTTCTCCATCGGCGCCCTGCTGATGATGCGGTTCGCGGCCCAGGCGGCGCCGCTGTTCGAGTCGGTCGAGATCGTCGAGCTGCACCACCCGACCAAGGCCGACGCGCCCTCCGGCACGGCACGCCGTACGGCGGAGCTGATCGCGGCAGCGCGAGACGACGCCGGCACCGGGCCGGTGCCCGACGCCACCAGCCAGCAGCTCGACGGCGCCCGCGGGGCCGTGGTCGACGGCATCCACGTCCACAGCCTGCGGGTGCGTGGTCTGGTGGCCCACCAGGAGGTCGTGCTGGGCGGCGTGGGGGAGACCCTCGTCATCCGCCACGACTCCCTCGACCGAGCCAGCTTCGTGCCCGGCGTACTGGCCGGGGTTCGCGGTGTGCTGACGCACCCCGGCCTGACCGTCGGACTGGAGCATTTCCTCAGCCTCTGAGGTGACGGAGCCCACAACGTCCACGGTGCGATGAATCACGCCCGTAACAGGACGCGGCGGCTTCGGTAACGCCCTCCTCCTAGGTTCCTGGGCAGCGACGAGCGAGGGGACTGACACATGGCAGAGGCCCGCAGCCAGGCCTTGGTGCTGCCCGCCGACGCCGACGTTCTCGGGCTGGCGCAGGCGTGGTTTCCCGAGGCCGAGTGGATCACCGTGCCGGAGACCAGACAACCCAAGCCGCAGCTGGTCGGCGCGCGGTTCGGCAAGGTGGCCGCCGCCAAGCCCGCGGTCGTGCCCGGCCTGCTGCGCCTCACCTGGGGCTCCCGGCTCCAGGGGCCTCACGGGCTCGACGTGCTGCCGGCCACCTCCGCGCTCCCCGACGGCCTCGCCCGGGTCTTCCTGCTCGACCACGACGAGACCGAGCCGGAGCCACGCCTGACGGGCTGGCTGTACGCCGTGGCGCGTCATACCGGCGGCGTGGTCGTCGTCGACGGCACCGTCGTCGGGTCCGCCTCGGCGGCGACCACCATCAGCCTCTACGCCGCCGAGCCGCTGGCCGCCGAGGTCGCGCTTACCCTGGTCAGATCGGCGGCGCCGATGGCACGGCCGGCAGCGCCATCGGCCGAGCTGCCCTACCGGATCACCGTGCCGTCGGAGTTCGACGGCGTCATCGACATCGTGGCCGGCCGAGCCGCCGAGCTGCCGGTCTCGCTGCTGAGGCTCGACGCGAGCGACTACGGCCCCAACGTCTTCCAGATGACCTGGTCGCTGGCCGGCGCCGAGATCGGCTCACCGCCCCACCGCATCGCCCGGGAGCGCTCGCTCCCGGTGCTCGCCCGGGTGGCGGCCGCGCTGCAACGCGCCACCAGGGGCGCGCTCGTCGACGGCGACGGCTTCGTGGTGCCGCCCGAGGAGGTGCAGTCCCGCGCCTCGGCGCTCACCGGCGGCGGCACCAGGCTGCGTACGTCGGCTTGAGCAGTGCGGCCGACGCGGACGTCATGCGTTCTGGCGGCCTCGACCGCCGGGACGCATGACGTCGTCAGTCGGTGAGCGCCGTGTGGAGCCTGATCTCCTTGACGATGGCGCCCGACTCGGCCCGCAGCGACCGGTGCGCGCCATCGGGTCCCCAGCCGGCGCCGGCCAGCAGGGCGCGGAGCGGGTCGTCGTCGGCCTGCGCCCAGGCCAGGCCGCGCGCGAACCCGTCGGCGGTGAGCGTGTCGACGGCGGCCTGCAGCAACCGCGACCCGTGACCACGCCGGGTCCGTGCCGGGTCCACCGTCAGCTCGGCGACCAGGCCGTCGCGGCCCGGCTCGGCGTCGGGGTCGTCGGCGGGACCGGTGATCACGAAGCCGACCACGTCGGCGTGTTCGAGCGCGACGAGCACCCGCTGCCGAGCCTCCTTGGGGCGGCTCAGCAGGGCGGACCACTCCTCGGCCAGCCGGTCGGGCGCCGGCAGCTCGCCCTCGGCCAGCATGTCGGCGTACCGCTCGCGCCACACCCGCAGCTGCAGGGCCGCGATGGCCCCGGCGTCCGAGGTCCAGGCGATCCGGACACTGACGTCGGTCGGGGCTGCCACCCCGCCATCTTGCCAGTGGCAGGCCTGAGTAGTGTCGAGACATGGAGTTCCGTCACCTCGGCAGCAGCGGTCTGAAGATCTCCGAGATCGCCTACGGCAACTGGCTCACCCACGGCTCCCAGGTCGAGGAGGACGCCGCGCTGGCCTGTGTCAGGCAGGCGCTCGAGGAGGGCATCACCACCTTCGACACCGCCGACGCCTACGCCAACACCGCCGCCGAGACGGTGCTCGGCAAGGCGCTGCAGGGCGAGCGTCGGGAGGGCCTCGAGATCTTCACCAAGGTCTACTGGCCCACCAACCGGCGGGGGCACAACGATTCCGGGCTGTCGCGCAAGCACATCAAGGAGTCGATCGACGGCTCGCTGCGGCGGCTGGGCACCGACTACGTCGACCTCTACCAGGCACACCGGTACGACGTGGAGACGCCGCTGGAGGAGACCATGGAGGCGTTCGCCGACGTGGTCCGCTCCGGGAAGGCGCTCTACATCGGCGTCAGCGAGTGGAACGCCGACCAGATTCGCGCCGGCCACGCGCTCGCCCGCGAGCTGCACATCCCGCTGGTCTCCAACCAGCCGCAGTACAACATGCTCTGGCGCGTCATCGAGGCCGAGGTCGTCCCGGTCTCCGAGGAGTTGGGCCTCGGCCAGGTGGTCTGGTCGCCGATCCTGCAGGGCGTGCTGACCGGCAAGTACCTCCCCGGTCAGCCCCTGCCCGCCGGGAGCCGTGCCACCGACACTGCCGGCGGCGACAGCGCCATCGCCCGCTGGCTGCGCGACGACATCCTCGCCCGCGTCCAAGACCTGGCCCCGATCGCTGCCGACGCCGGACTCTCGATGGCCCAGCTCGCCGTCGCCTGGGTGCTGCGCAACCCCAACGTCGCCACGGCGATCATCGGCGCCAGCCGTCCCGAGCAGGTCACCGAGAACGCCGAGGCCGCCGGGGTGCGGCTCGATGACGACGTGATGAAGGCCATCGACGATGCCTTGGGCGACGCGGTCGAGCGTGACCCGCGCAAGACGGTCTCGCCGTCGCGTCGGCCTAGCTAGTGACCGCGGTCGCGAGTAAGCCTCCAGAGGGCAGGACGTTCAGGATCGGTAGTCGCTCTCCGGCAGGTCCGCGCCGATCTTCACCTGGGACTTCGGCAGCCGCAGGAAGCGCAGCTGCATCGCCCGGACGATGGCGTAGTAGGTCAACCCCTTGCGGGAGGCCTCGGGGAAGCGGCGCTTGAGCTGCTTGTGCAGCCCGAACCGCAGCCACGCCATGCTGACGACCGTGGCAAGTGCGACCAGCAGGATCAGCAGGTTGGCGAAGCCGGCCAGCCGGGCGTTGCCCGACCAGCCGAACAGCATCGTGACCACCAGCACTGGGATCAGCAGTTCGGCGATGGTGAACTTGGTGTCGACGTAGTCACGCACGAACCGCCGGACCGGGCCCTTGTCGCGGGTCGGCAGGTAGCGGTCGTCGCCGGTCTTCATGGCCTGCCGGATCTTCTCGGAGTTGCGGGCGCGGGCGGCCGCCTGCTCCTTGCGGGTGCGCGGCTGCCGCACTCGTGCCAGCCGGGCGGCCTCGGCCTCCTTGCGGGTCGGCGTCGGCCGGCCCTTGCCCCCAGGCTTGGGCTCCTCGACGGTCGCGGTGGCATCTGACTCGGACTTGCGGCGGAACAACTGAGGCGGCCTATCTTCGAACGGTCGGTGGCGTCGTACGACGGGCCCAGCGTATCCGCCTCCTCCCGCTCGGTCGGCTTTGCGCCGTAGACGACTGGGCGAGGTCGAGCGTCGAGCGGTGGGAGGCAGCGCGCGTAGGCGCGCTAGGGTGAGGGCAAGACCATCCTGTGTGAGAGGCAAACGACCGTCATGAGTCTCTGGAGCCGCTTCGTCCTGATCTTCAAGTCGAAGGCCAACAAGGCCCTCGACAAAGCCGAGGATCCGCGCGAGACGTTGGACTACAGCTACCAGAAGCAGCTGGAGCTGCTGACCAAGGTGCGCAAGGGCGTCGCCGACGTCGCGACCAGCCGCAAACGGGTCGAGCTGCAGGTCAACCAGCTCCAGCAGCAGGCGGCCAAGCTGCAGGAGCAGGCCGAGAAGGCGATCCAGGTCGGCCGCGAGGACCTCGCCCGCGAGGCACTGACCCGCAAGTCCGGGCTCACCTCCCAGATCAGCGACCTGCAGACGCAGTACGCCGCGCTCCAGGGCGAGGAGGAGAAGCTCACCCTGGCCTCGCAGCGGCTGCAGGCCCGGGTGGAGGCCTTCCGCACCCGCAAGGAGACGATCAAGGCCACCTACACCGCAGCCGAGGCGCAGACCAAGATCAACGACGCCGTCGCCGGCATCGGCGACGAGCTCGGCGACGTCGGCGCCGCGATCCAGCGGGCCGAGGACAAGACCGCGCAGATGCAGGCCCGTGCCGGCGCGGTCGACGAGCTGATCGCCTCCGGCGCGCTCGACGACGTCACCTCTCTCAACCGTGGTGACGACATCTCTCGCGAGCTTGAGGCGCTCTCCTCCTCCGCCGACGTCGAGGCCGAGCTGGCCCGACTCAAGGGCCAGGTCGCGCCCGACGCGGTGGCCGCCGCGCCGACCCCGGAGGCCATCGAGTCCGGTCCGATCCTCGACGCGGTCGAGGAGGTCGCCGTCGAGGCGCCGAAGAGCACCGAGTCCTGACGCGCGGCCCTCTTTGGAGGGTCGGCGACACTTGAGACATGGCACGCACGAGGTTCGTCGGCGACACCGGTCTGACCGTCCGGATGACCACCGTCATGCTGCTGCTGGGTGGGCTGCTGGTCGGGCTGGTGGCCGTCCTGATGGCGCTCTTCCCGCCGCAGTACGCGCCCATCATCGGACTGATCGGGCTGGGCATCGCCTGGTGGCAGTGGTACAGCTCCGACACGCTCGCCATGAAGGCGATGCGGGCACGCGAGGTCAGTCCGGAGCAGGCGCCCGAGCTGCACGCCATGATCGAGCGGCTCTGTGCGCTGGCCGACATGCCGAAGCCGCGGGTGGGGGTCGCCGACACCGACCTGCCCAACGCGTTCGCCACCGGCCGGTCGCCGAACCGGGCCGTCGTCGTGGTCACCACCGGCATCCTCAAGCGACTCACTACCGAGGAGCTGGAGGGCGTGCTGGCCCACGAGCTCTCCCACGTCGCCCACCGCGACGTACTCGTCATGACGGTCGCCTCCTCGGCCGGCATCGTCGCCGGCATGTTGGCTCGCGGCGCGCAGTACGGCGGCATGTTCGGCGGCGGCCGCGGCCGCCGGGAGAACAACGGCCTGCCGATCTGGGTCATCGTGCTGCTGGTCAGCCTGGTCGTCTACGCGGTCAGCTTCCTGCTGCTCCGACTGCTCTCGCGCTACCGCGAGCTCTCTGCCGACCGCGCCGGCGCGCAGCTGACGATGAAGCCGCGAGCGCTGGCCAGCGCGCTGCAGAAGATCACCGGGGAGATCAACCAGATCCCCACCGGCGACCTGCGCGCCACCGGCAATGCGATGAACGCCTTCTTCTTCGCGCCCGCCATCAACGGCGTCTCCCTCAAGACGCTCACCTCGACGCATCCCTCGCTCGAGCAGCGACTCGAGCAGCTCGCCAAGATCGAGGCCGAGCTGAGCAGGCCGTCATGAGCGAGCTCGCCCGATGAGGTGGCTCGACGTCGTCACCGGCCGGTCTCGGCCCAAGCAGAACAAGCTCGACAGCCTCTTCGCGGTGCCCTCGGCCGCCATTACCCTCCAGGCCGGCCTGGGTCTGAGCGCCACTGGTGACGGCTCGGTCTGCTACCGGGCCGCCGCCGGGTCGGCGTTCGCCACCACCCAGGCCGATCTCGAGCAGCTGGTCGGCACCGGCCCGGACGCGCCGCGGGTCACCACGACTACCGACGGGTTCGGCTACACCTGGCTGGAGCTCGACCACGACCCGATCGACCCCGCCAACCCTGACCTGACGGCGCTGTGCACCGGACTCCACGCCGTCAACACCAGCCTGGAGGAGGCCGGCTTCGGGCCGGGCCTGCTGTGTTCGCTGGTGCCGTTCGTCGGCTCCGACGGTCGCCACGTCGGCCTGGTCTACCTCTACAAGCAGGGCACCTTCTACCCCTTCGCCCCCGCCGGGGGACAGCAGCGGGACAATCTCCTCGAGCTCCAGGTCCGCGACACCCTGGCCGGCGAGCTGCCGATCGAGCAGGACCTCGGCCGCTGGCTGGCGATCTGGGGTGCCCCCGGCCTCTAGCTGCTGGTCTGAGAGGACTCGCGTCATAGGTGGGGCATAGGTTGAGCAGACGGTTGCCACAGGCCGACTGAGCAGCATCGGCTCTCGTGCGATGGAGAGTCCCCAAACCTAAGAGATGGCTGGTCCTCACCCTCGTCGTCCTCGTGGCGGCGGCCGGAGCGAGCGGATGGCTGCTGCTGCGGCCCTCCGGGCAGGCGGTCGCTGCCAGCACCACCACGACGGTGTCCTCGACCACCTTGAAGGACACGGTGTCCGCCTCCGGGACGATCGCCGCGGCGAAGACGGCCGACCTCGACTTCGAGGTCTCCGGCACCGTCACCCACGTCTATGTGAGCGAGGGCGACCTGGTGAAGAAGGGGCAGCAGCTCGCTGCGATCGACGACACCGCACTGCAGGCTGCCCTCACCGCCGCGCAGAGCTCGCTGGACGCCGCAGAGGAGCAGTACGAGGAGGACATCGACGACGACGCCTCCGACGTCCAGCTTGCCGCCGACGAGACGGCGGTCGTGGCCGCCGAGGCAGATCTCGACGACGCCCAGCAGGCGGTCGACGACGCCGTGCTGCGAGCGACCATCCGCGGCACGGTGACCGCTGTCGGCCTCGAGGTCGGCGATGTGGCCGGCAGCAGTAGTGGCAGCAGCAGCACCAGCTCCACCTCGTCGGACACCTCCAGCAGCAGCGCCTTCTCGATCGTGTCGGTCGGCTCCTACCTCGTCGACGCCACCGTGGCGGCGACCGACGTGGCCGACGTCAAGGCCGGACTCCAGGCCGAGATCACCGTCAGCGGCGTCAGCGACACCGTCTACGGCACCGTCCAGAGCGTGGGCCTGGTCGCCCAGACCAACACCAGCGGCGCCGCCGTCTTCCCCGTCACCGTCAAGGTCACCGGCAAGCGCGACGATCTCTACTCCGGCACCTCCGCCACCGTCTCGATCATCGTCTCCCAGGAGACCGACGTCCTCGTCGTGGCCAGCCAGGCGCTGCAGACCGACGACGACGGCTCGACCTACGTCGACAAGATCGTCGACGGTGCCACGGTCAAGACCCCGGTCGAGATCGGTGAGACCTATGGCACGCAGACCGAGGTCGTCTCCGGTCTCGCCGAGGGAGACACCGTCGAGGTGCCCGGCTTCACCATGCCGACCGGTGGCGGCACCAGCAGCGGCGATGGCGAGGAGGAGCAGCAGCAGATGCAGTTCCCGGACGGCGGAGGCATGCCCGGCGGCGGTGGCCAGGGCGGCGGCGGCTTCGGGGGAGGGACCACCCGGTGACCAGCTCCGTGAGCACGCCGGTCGTCGACCTGGCGGGCGTCCGCAAGACCTACCGCTCCGGTGGCGCCAACGGCTTGGTGTTCGAGGCGCTGCGCGGCATCGATATCAAGGTCGCTCAGGGAGAGTACGTCGCCGTGATCGGCCCGTCCGGCTCCGGCAAGTCCACCCTGATGAACCTGCTCGGCTGCCTCGACACCCCCACCGAGGGCACCTACCTGCTCGGCGGCGAGGACGTCTCGACGATGTCCGAGAGCCAACTGGCCGTCGTACGCAACCGACGGATCGGCTTCGTTTTCCAGCAGTTCCACCTGCTCCGCTCGCTGTCGGCGTGGCGCAACGTCGAGCTGCCGTTGGTGTACGCCGGCCTGAGTCGTGCCGAGCGGCGCGAGCGCGCCATCGCGGCGCTGACCAGGGTCGGCCTCGGCGACCGGGTCGACAACCGGCCCGGCGAGCTCTCCGGCGGCCAGCAGCAGCGGGTCGCCGTGGCGCGAGCGCTGGTCACCGAGCCCGACATCATCCTGGCCGACGAGCCTACCGGAAACCTCGACTCCGCCTCCACCGATGCGGTGCTCGGCCTGCTCGACGAGCTGCACGCCTCCGGCCGCACCATCGTGCTCATCACCCACGAGCATGAGGTGGCGGCGCGAGCTGAGCGCAACCTGGTGATCCGCGACGGACTCATCACCGACGACATGCTGGTCTCGGCGGTGGCCCGGTGAATTGGCTCGAGACGTTCCGGACCGCCGGCGACGCGATCCGGTCCCACCGGCTGCGGTCGTTGCTGACCATGCTCGGCATCGTGATCGGCATCTCGTCGGTCATCTTGACCGTCGGTCTGGGCCAGGGTGCCCAGGACGAGGTCAAGAAGCAGATCAGCGCGCTCGGCAGCAACCTGCTCATCGTCTCGCCCGGCTCCTCGACGGACTCCAGCGGCGTCCGGGGCGGCTTCGGCACCTCCACCACGCTGACGCTCGCCGACGCCGAGGCCATCGGCGACCCCGACGTCGTACCCGACGTGGCGCAGGTGGCGCCGGTCTCCTCCGGCAACGGGTCGGTGGTGGCGGGCGAGACCAACTGGACCACTACGCTGACCGGCACCACCACGAGTTGGCTGGATGTCCGGAGCCGGACCCTGGCCGAGGGGCGGTTCTTCACCAGCGCCGAGGTCACCTCGGCCGCGAAGGTGGTCGTGCTCGCCTCGGAGACCGCCGCCGAGCTGTTCACCACGCCGGTCAGCCCCGTCGGCCAGACGGTCAGCATCGGCGACGCCGAGTTCACCGTCATCGGGATTCTTGCCGAGAGCGGCGCATCGACCAGCGGCAGTTCCTCGGAGGACGACCAGGCGGTCATGCCGATCAACACCGAGAAGCAGTTGACCGGGTCGACCGACACAGCGGTGAGCACGATCTACGTCGAGGCGGGCTCGGACCAAACCCTCTCGGCGGCGTACCAGGAGATCAACGCGCTGCTGCTCAACGCCCACGGCGTCACCTCCGACGAGGCCGACTTCAGCATCTCCTCGCAGGAGTCCCTCGTGGAGACCGCGAACTCGACCAACGAGACCATGACGGTGCTGCTCGCCGGTGTCGCGGCCATCTCCCTGCTCGTCGGGGGCATCGGCGTCATGAACATCATGCTCGTCTCCGTCACCGAGCGGATCCGGGAGATCGGCCTGCGCAAGGCGATCGGCGCCACCCCAGCGGTGATCAGGCGGCAGTTCTTGGTGGAGGCGTCCTTGCTCGGCCTGGCCGGTGGCGCCATCGGCGTGCTGATCGGGTTCGCCGGCGCGCTGGTGCTGCCCTCACTCATCGACCAACCGGTCTCCATCTCGCTCCTGGCCACCTGCGCCGCGCTCGGCACCGCGCTCGCCCTCGGCGTCGGCTTCGGGGTCTATCCCGCGAGCCGGGCCGCCCGACTCACCCCCATCGACGCCCTCCGTAGCGAATGAAAGGCATTCCCTCCATGAAGACTCCCTCGCTCCTGCATTCCGTGCTCGGCCGCTCCCTGCTCGGGCTCGCCGGCGGCGTGCTGGTGCTCGGCACCTTGGCGGGCTGCGGCGGCTCCTCCGACGGGGACGCCGCCAGTGACAGCGCCGCCAGCGACAGCGCCACCGGGCAGCCTTCCGACGGTGCTCAGGGCGGCGGTCAGGCTGGCGGTGGCATGGGCGGCGGCATGCCGGGGGTCAGCGGGTTGGTCGCCGACATCAGCGGCAAGACCCTCCAGGTGCAGGGTCAGTCGGGCCAGACGGCGGTGACCTATACCGACTCCACCGCCTTCACCGAGCAGGTCGACGCCACCCTTGCCGACGTCAAGGTCGGGTCCTGCGCCATGGTGACGTCGGCCGACGACTCCGGCTCGGACTCGGCCGCGGTGACCGCCGCCACCGTCCGGATCACCGCAGCCTCCGACGACGGCAGCTGTGGCGGCTCCGGTGGTGGTGGTGCCGGTGGTGGTGCCGGTGGTGGCGGCGGCGAGATGCCGTCGGGCGCCCCGTCCGGGATGCCGACCGACCGGCCCTCGGACCTCCCGAGCGACGCGATGCCCTCCGGCGGCTCCGGCGGCCAGGCCGCGCCGGGCGGCTTCGGTACGCTCGGAGCGGTCTCCGCCGTCTCCGACACGGGCTTCACCATCACCCAGGGCGACCAGACCGTCGAGGTCACCGTCAGCGCTGACACCACCTACACGACCACCGCCGACGCCTCCGCCGACGCGCTGAAGGTTGGCGTCTGCGTCACCGCCACCGGCCAGACCGACGACACCGGGGCCGTCACCGCCGAGCAGATCTCTGTCAGTCAGGCGGTCGACGGCAGCTGCACCAGCGGCTTCGGCGGTGGTGGCTCCGGCGGCCCGCGCGGCGGCGGCGATGACAACGCCGGGGGCGCCTCGTGACCCGGCTGTTGCGACCCCGCAATCTGGTCGTCGGCGGGCTGGCGGCGGCGCTCGTCGGAGGTGGTTGGGCGACGTACGCCGCCACCGGCGAGAGCGCCGGCCACTACCGCACCACGACCGCCGCCCTGGGCGAGGTCCAGGAGACGCTCGCCTCCTCCGGCACACTGGAGTCCTCCGGCCGGGCCGACCTGGGCTTCGGCACCTCCGGCACGGTCGCCGAGGTCCTGGTCGCTACCGGTGACGAGGTGGCCGCCGGCGACGTGCTCGCCCGGCTCGACACCGCCTCGCTGCGTCGCACCCTGACGAAGGCGCAGGCGCAGCTCGCCTCCGCCCGGGCCCAACTCGAGGACGACGAGGAGACTCAGGCCGAGGAGGTCAGCTCGGCCAGCTCGTCGAGCACCAAGAAGGGCAGCGGCCTGGTCACGCCGAGCTCGACCGCCTCCACCGACTCCAGTAGCTCCTCCGACTCGGACGAGTCCGATGCCGCCGTGGCCGAGGTGCTCGCCGAGCTCGCCGCTGAGCAGACCGACGTCACCAGCGCACAGAGCACGGCGACCACTGCGATCGCCACCGCCAAGGACAAGCTCGCGGCACAGACCGCAGCCTGTGAGGATGCCTACACGTCATCGGGCTCCGGAGACTCCGGTGGGACCGATGACTCCGACGGCTCGGACGACGGCTCGGACGACTCAGACGGTTCTGACAACTCCGACGGTGGGAGCGACGACAGCTCCGCAGCCACCGTCGATGACGCTGCGGTCAAGGCGTGCACCGACGCGCTCGCCGCTGTCCAGGAGGCTCAGGACGACGTCGCAGCCGCCCAGGCCGGTCTCCAGACCGCTCTGGAAACCCTCTCCACCACGCTGACCGAAGCCGTCACGACCGTCGAGTCGTCCCAGGAGGAGAGCGACGAGGACGCCGAGTCGTCGACCGGCAGCTCCAGCACCCAGTCGACTCAGGGAACCCAGAGCGGATCCACCGGGAAGCAGACCAGCTCCAGCTCTTCGTCCACGAGCAGCGAAGCGAGCGGTGAGACGGTCACCGCCGCCACCCTTGCGAGCGATCAGGCGAATATCGACGAGGCCAAGGTGGCGGTGATCGAGGCCAAGCAGGCACTCGCCGGAGCGGTCGTCACCGCACCTCACTCCGGCACGATCGCCGAGGTCGACATCGCCGAGAGTGACAGCGCCAGCGCGGGCTCCACCGCCGTCGTGCTGATCGGAGAAGGCACCACGACCGCCAGCATCGACGTCAGCACGACCGACCTGACCAAACTTGCCGTGGGTCAGCAGGCCGAGGTGACGCCGGCCGGCGCGGACGAGCCGCTCGCCGGCACGGTGACGCGGATCGCCGAGACTCCCGACGACTCCTCGACGTACCCCATCCTGATCACGCTGTCCGACGCCGGGCTCGCCCTGCCCAGCGGCACCACGGCGAGCGTGGAGATCGTGGTCGGCACGGTCACCGACGTCGTCACGGTTCCCACCAGTGCGGTCAGCGACGACACGGTCACCGTGCTCAGCAATGGCGTCACCAGCCGTCAGCGGGTCACCACCGGTGTCGTCGGCACCAAGCTGACCGAGATCACCGACGGTCTCGACGTCGGCACCACGGTGGTGCTCGCCGACCTCGACCAGGCGCTCCCGACCGCCGACAGCAGCGAGACCGGCACCGACGGACCCAGCGGCTTCGGTGGCGGCGGCGGTGGCGGTCTCCCTGGCGGTGGTGGTGGTGGCGGCGGTGGCGGTGGCGCGCCGCCCGGACGGTAACCAGATGGCGGGCAGCGCTCAGCTCGGGCACAGGCCGCAGCAAGGAAACAGGCCCCTCACAGACAGATCACAGACTGAAGGAGGACGCTAGTGAACATGATCGACACCGCTTCAGACCCCAACGGCACCTTGACCCGTCCCGACGGCTCGCCCCTGCGGGTGCTGGTGGTCGACGACGAGGTCAATATCGCCGAGTTGATCTGCATGGCGCTGCGCTACGAGGGCTGGCAGGTCGAGGCGGCCCACAGCGGCAGCAAGGCGGTCTCGGTGGCCAAGCGCCTCGAGCCCGACGCGGTCGTGCTCGACATGATGCTGCCCGACTTCGACGGCCTCGAGGTGCTGCGCCGACTGCGGCAGACCGACCCCGACCTGCCGGTCGTCTTCCTGACCGCGAAGGACGCCGTCGAGGACCGCATCGCCGGCCTGACCGCCGGTGGCGACGACTACGTCACCAAGCCGTTCTCGCTGGAGGAGGTCGTGGCCCGGCTGCGTGGTCTCGTCCGCCGCGCCGGCGCCCGTCAGCAGGTCTCCTCCTCGGTTCTGGTCGTCGGCGACCTGCGGCTCGACGAGGACAGCCACGAGGTCTTCCGCGGCGAGGACGAGATCAGCCTCACCGCGACCGAGTTCGAGCTGCTGCGCTACCTGATGCGCAACCAGCGGCGGGTGCTCTCCAAGGCCCAGATCCTCGATCGGGTCTGGAACTACGACTTCGGTGGCCAGGCCAATGTCGTCGAGCTCTACATCTCCTACCTGCGCAAGAAGATCGACGCCGGCCGCGCTCCGATGATCCACACCTTGCGCGGCGCGGGCTATGTCCTCAAGCCGGCAACCTAGTCTGAGGCGTATGCGCGCACCCTTGACTATCCGCCTGGTCGTCACCGCTGTGGCCCTGGTCCTGGTGGTCTCGGCGCTCATCGCACTCGTGACCACGCTGGCGATGCGTTCCTTTCTGACCGATCGCCTCGACGAGGACGTGCAACGTTCGGCGCGCAGCCTGCAGGTGCAGGGCGGCCCGGGCGGTCCGGGCAATCCGCCGGACAAGGCGCCGACCGAGCAGTCGTCGTCCATGATCTGTTTCGGCGGTAGGTCCCAGCCGCCCGGCACCCTCAACGCGTCGCTGGACGGGGAGACGAGCGAGGGCTGCATCCTGGGTGATACTCCCAACGACACCGAGATGGTCGGCGAGGAGGTGTTGACGGCGCTGGTCGACGTGCCGGACGACCAGCAGGTGTATCCGGTCGATCTGCTCGGCCTGGGGACCTATCACGTGACGAAGGTCGAGGACGGCTCGGGCGGCTCCCTGGTCACGGGCCTACCGGTGACCGACGTCACGGAGACGGTCAACTCCCTGATCCGGTGGGAGGTGGTGCTCGTGCTGCTCGGGGCCCTGGCTGCCTCCGGCGCTGGCTTCGTCGTCGTACGACGACAGCTCCGGCCGCTGCGCAAGGTCGCCGCCACCGCCCACACCGTTGCCGGGCTGCCGCTGGACTCCGGCGACGTCGGGGTGACCCAGCGGGTCCCCGCAAGCCTGACCGACGAGCGGACCGAGGTCGGCCAGGTGGGCGCCGCGCTCAACACCCTGCTCGCCCACGTCGAGAGCTCGCTCGCCTCGCGGCACCGCAGCGAGCAGCAGGTGCGGCAGTTCGTCGCCGACGCCTCCCATGAGTTGCGCACCCCGCTGACCACCATCCGCGGCTACACCGAGCTGGCCCGAAGGCGTCCGGAGACGGTGCCCACCGCGCTGGCGAAGGTAGAGGAGGAGTCGGGCCGGATGACCGGCCTGGTCGAGGACCTGCTGCTCCTGGCCCGGTTGGACTCCGGACGGCCGCTGTCGCAGGGGGAGGTGGACCTGACCCGGCTGCTGCTGGAGGCCGTCTCCGACGCCCGGGTCGTCGCGCCCAGCCATCACTGGGTCTTCTCCGCGCCCGAGCAGCCGGTCGAGGTGACCGGCGACGAGCAACGACTCCACCAGGTGATCACCAACCTGCTCACCAACGCCCGCGTCTACACGCCGGCGGGGACGACCGTGACCGTGACGGTGCTCGACCACGGCTTCGCGGTGCACGACGACGGCCCCGGCTTCCCGGCCGACCTCGTCGACCACGCCTTCGAGCGGTTCGTCCGTGGCGACGAGTCGCGCGCCCACACCGGCACCGACGGCGGCGCCGGCCTGGGCCTGTCCCTGGTGCAGGCGATCGTCGCCTCCCACGGCGGCACCGTGTCGCTGGCGAGCCGCCCCGGCGACACGACCATTACCGTCACGCTGCCGGCCTGAAGGTCTCGGGGCCACGCCGGGGCGCTCCGCTGCGGCGACACGCCGGGGCTGCGGCGTGTCGCCAGGAGGGCGGCGCGAGAAGTGGCCCTGCCCCTCAGTCCCGGTGCGTCTTGCCCGGCAGGTCGAGCATCCGCTGCAGCGCGATCTTGGCGTCGCGCTCGGTCTCGGGGTCGACCTCGATCACGTTGGGCACCACCCCGGCCACCAGCGACTCCAGCGCCCACACGAAGTGGGGCAGGTCGATGCGGTTCATCGTCGAGCAGTAGCAGACGTTGCGGTCGAGGAAGACGATCCGCTTGTCCGGGTGGGCCTTCGCCAGCCGCTGCACCAGGTTGAGCTCGGTACCGATCGCCCAGGCAGAGCCCGCCGGAGCCTCCTCGATGGTCTTGATGATGAACTCCGTCGAGCCGATCAGATCGGCCTTGAGCACCACCTCGTGCTGGCACTCGGGGTGGACCAGCACCTGGATGCCGGGGACGGTCGCGCGGAGCTCGTCGATGGTGTCGGGGGAGAACCGGCCGTGCACCGAGCAATGGCCCTGCCACAGGATCATCGTCGCGTCGGCGAGTTGCTCGGCGGTGAGGCCACCGTCGGGGAGCCGGGGGCTCCACACCACGCACTTCTCCAGCGGGATGCCGAGCTTGAGCACCGCCGTATTGCGACCGAGGTGCTGGTCGGGCAGGAACAGCACCTTGCTGCCTTGCTCGAAGGCCCACTCCAGCACCGTCTGCGCGTTGGAGGAGGTGCACACCACCCCGCCGTTGCGGCCGCAGAACGCCTTGATGTCGGCCGAGGAGTTCATGTAGGTGACCGGCACCACCTGGTCCTGGATGCCGGCGGCCGCGAGCGCCTCCCAAGCCGCCTCGACCTGCGACAGCTTGGCCATGTCGGCCATCGAGCAGCCCGCGGCCAGGTCGGGAAGCACCACCCGCTGTGCCGGCGAGGTGAGGATGTCGGCCGACTCGGCCATGAAGTGGACGCCGCAGAAGACGATGAACTCCGCCTCCGGCCGCGCCGCCGCGTCACGGGCCAGCTTGAACGAGTCGCCGGTGACGTCCGCGAACTGGATCACCTCGTCGCGCTGGTAGTGGTGACCGAGCACGAAGACCCGGTCGCCGAGTGCCGCCTTGGCGGCTCCGGCACGCGCCACCAGCGAGGGGTCGGAGGCCGGCGGCAGGTCGCCGGGGCACTCCACGCCGCGCTCGGAGTCGAGGTCGATGCCGCGACCCAGCGGCAGTAGGGGAAGGTCGATCGTCGCCACGTCATCCATCCTAGGAGTGGCCCGCGGTCCGGGCAGCCACCGGCCCAACACTCGAGCGGGCCGACTTCATCCCGCCTGGGGTCGCTCTAGGGTGAGCCTTATGCGGGTTCTGATCGCCCCGGACAAGTACGCCGGCACGCTGACCGCTCCGGAGGCCGCGACCGCCATCGCCGCCGGCTGGGCACGGCGGGCGCCGGCCGACGAGCTGGACCTGGCGCCGATGGCCGACGGCGGCCCCGGGTTCGTCGACGTGCTCCAGAGCGCGCTCGGCGGAGAGCTGCTGGCGGTGACCGTCCGAGGGCCGCACGGCGACCCGACGCCCGCCACGCTGCTCCTGGCCGACGGCACCGCCTATGTCGAGTCGGCACAGGCCTGCGGGCTCGCGCTGACCGGCGGTCGGGGCGCCGAGCACGCCACGACGTACGGCGTGGGGGAGCTGCTCCTCGCCGCCCGGGACGCCGGCGCGAGCCGGGTCGTGGTGGGTCTCGGCGGCAGCGGCAGCAACGATGGCGGCGCCGGCCTGCTGGCCGCCCTCGGCGCCACCGCCGACCGGCCGCTCGACCAGGGCGGCGCCGCGCTGGCCGGCATCGGCACCGTGAGCCTGCCGAGAGTCGACCTCGAGATCGTTGCGGCGACCGACGTCGACAGCCCGCTGACCGGGCTCTTCGGCGCGACCAAGACGTTCGGACCGCAGAAGGGGCTCGCCGAGGACCGGCTGCCGGTGCTCGACGGTGCGCTGCAGGATCTCGCCGCTGCCGCCGACCGGCGGCTCGCCCTCGAGAAGGGTGCCGGTGCCGCCGGTGGGCTCGGCTACGCGCTGCTGCTGCTCGGCGCCACCCAGTCACCCGGCGTCAGCCTGGTGGCCGAGGCGATCGGGCTGCCGGAGCGAGCCAGGGCGGCCGACCTGGTCGTCACCGGGGAGGGCGCCTTCGACTTCTCCAGCCGGGCCGGCAAGGTGCCCCATGGCGTCGCCGAGGCGGCTGCGGCAGCAGCCAGGCCGTGCGTGGTGCTCGCCGGCCGGGTGGACGTCGGGGCGCGGGAGATGCGTGCGCTCGGCGTGGAGTCGGCGTACTCCCTCGTCGATCTGGTGGGGGAGCGAGCGGCCCTGGCCGATCCGCGCGGCTCGCTGGAGCGGCTGGCCGAGCGCGTGGCCAGGACTTGGTCGAGGCCGTGAGGGAATAGCCACCGGTGTGCGATGCTTGACCCCTACGTACAGACCTGTTCCGCACCCCTGAGGGAGCAACGATGACCGACACCACCTTCGAGCGCCGCGCCGACAGCATCAACATCAGCCCCGAGGCCGCGGCCAAGGTGAAGAGCCTCCTGGAGCAGGAGGGCCGCGACGACCTCAGCCTGCGCATCTCGGTCCAGCCCGGTGGCTGCTCCGGCCTGCGCTACCAGCTGTTCTTCGACGAGCGCAGCCTCGACGGTGACATCGTCACCGACTTCGACGGCGTCAACGTGGTCGTCGACCGGATGAGCAGCCCCTACCTCAACGGCGCGCTGATCGACTTCGTCGACACCATCGAGAAGCAGGGTTTCACCATCGACAACCCCAACGCCACCGGCTCCTGCGCCTGCGGAGACTCCTTCCACTAAGAGATTCCGCAGGTAGGGCAGAGTCGGCGCGCCGCCGCCCCAGCACGTGCCTGAGCACCTTCTCCTCAGTCGCCGTGGCTCCGCCACGGCTCCCTCGTCGGCGGCACTCAGCCACGCCCTGGAA
>NZ_JASGDQ010000009.1:0-20580 GCF_047607185.1 Nocardioides sp.
CGGGGCCGGCCTCCGGCCGGCCGATGGCGAGCACGGCGTCGCGCTCGGCCGCGACCCTGGCCGCGCGCTCATCATGCCAGCGGAACGGGATCACCTCGATCCCCCGCTCGACCGCCACCGTCAGCGTCGTGGTGAACGACAGCACGTCGACCACCACCGCGATGTCGACCGGAGCCAGCGCCGCCGCGCCGACCGGTCCCCACTCGAGCCGGACGGCGTGGTCGCGCTGCCGGTGGGCAGGATTCATGACAGTGCGGCCGCGATCCTCGGGACGATCTCGCGCAGCGCCTGGCCGCGGTGGGAAACGGCGTCCTTCTCCTCGACGCTGAGCTCGGCCGAGGTCCGGCCCGGGGTGGCGTCGGGCTCGAACAGCGGGTCATAGCCGAAGCCGCTGGCGCCGCGCTCCTCGCGCAGCACCCGGCCGGTCATCCGGCCCTCGACCACCAGGCTCTGCTCGATCCCGTCGGCACCGGGCCAGACGAAGGCCACCGCGCAGATGAAGTAGCCGGTGCGGCGCTCGTCGGGCACGTCGAGCAGTTGGTCGAGCAGCAGCGTGTTGTTGCGCTTGTCCTGCCCCAAAGTCGAGCCCCGCGGCTGGCCGGACCAGCGGGCCGAGAGCACCCCCGGCATCCCGTTGAGGGCGTCGACGCAGAGCCCGGAGTCGTCGGAGACCGTCGGCAGCCCGGTCGCCGCGAACCCGGCGCGGGCCTTGAGCAGCGCGTTGCCCTCGAAGGTGGGCGCGTCCTCGACCGGCTCGTCGTAGAACGCCACGTCGTCGAGGCCGACGACCACGACGTCCGGCATCAGCGGCGCGAGGATGCGCTCCATCTCGGCCAGCTTCTTGGCGTTACGGGAGGCGACGAAGATCCTGCTCATGTCGTGATGAGACCTCTCGTGGGGCAATCCAGGACCTCTCGGAGGGCAGTTCGAGACCCCTCGCGGGGCAATCCAGGACCTCTCGGGGGGCAGTTCGGGACCTCTCGCGGGGCAATCCGGGACCTCTCGGCGGTCATGGGACGAGCGACTCCTCCTGGAGCCGGGTGAGGTCGGCGCAGCCCTTCTCCCCCAGCGCGAGGAGAGCGTCGAGCTCGGCGCGGGAGAAGGCCGCCCCCTCGGCGGTGCCCTGCACCTCGACGAAGGAGCCGGTGCCGGTCATCACGATGTTCATGTCGGTCTCGGCCCGGACGTCCTCCTCGTAGGGCAGGTCGAGTCGCGGGACGCCGTCGATGATGCCGACCGAGACCGCGGCGACGGACCCGGTCAGCGCGGCGGGCACGCCGAGCGAGGCGACCGCGTCGACCAGCGCGACGTAGGCCCCGGTGATCGACGCGGTGCGGGTGCCGCCGTCGGCCTGGAGGACGTCGCAGTCGATCTGGATGGTGTTCTCGCCCAGCGCCCGGTAGTCGATGACGGCGCGCAGCGAGCGGCCGATCAACCGGCTGATCTCGTGGGTGCGGCCACCGATCCGGCCCTTGACCGACTCGCGGTCGGAGCGGGTGTTGGTCGAGGCCGGCAGCATGGCGTACTCCGCGGTCACCCAGCCGAGGCCGGAACCCTTGCGCCAGCGCGGCACGCCCTCGGAGGCGGAGGCGGCGCACAGCACGCGGGTGCGGCCGAACTCCACCAGCACGGAGCCGGCGACGTGGTCGAGCCAGTGGCGGGTGATCTTGATGGGGCGCAGCTCGTCGTCGGCGCGCCCGTCAGCACGGGTAGTCACAACGACGACCCTAGCGGGCTACTTGACCTCGGCCCGCAGGATCCGGCGCAGCCCGATCACCAGCGGGATGCCGAGCCAGATCGCGCCGGAGACGAGCAGTTGCGCCCACTCCTTGCCGGTCATGTCGACGATCTCGAAGAGCGGCTGCTGGGCGGCGTTGAAGTCGATCCAGTCGGCCAGCTTGTCGAACCAGTCCATCGTCACGGAGCCGATCGCGAACAGGGTGGGCAGCACGAACGAGTAGGCGAAGTAGATCACGATCGCGGCCGCGGTGTTGAGGAAGAGCGCGGCGAAGGCGAATCCCAGGATCATCGCCAGCGCCTGGCTGAGGGCGAAGCCGACGATGCCCTGCACGAACTCGCTGTCCACCCAGGTGGTCTCCCCGCCGAAGGCGACGAAGACGGCGTTGCAGATCGCGCCCACCACCACGACGAAGACGATGGTGGCCAAGGTGAGCAGCAGGCCGACGAGCAGCTTGGCCAGGATGACCCGGGTACGGCGCGACTCCAGGGTGAACGTCACCATGGCCGAGCGCTGGGTCCACTCGGTGGTGACCAGCATGATGCCGAGCACCGGCAGCAGCAGCCCGGTGATCACCCCGGCGACCGTGGCGAAGGTGCCGAAGGTGATGGAGTCGATGTCGTTGAGGAGGCAGACCAGCACCGCGATCACCTCGGCGACCGCGACCAGGATGCCCATCACAGCCAGCAGCCAGAAGCCGGCGCGGGTGTCGTAGGACTTGCGGAACTCGACGCCCACGAGTCGCGAGAACGGGATGCCCGGCGTGCTCGCCGTGTCGAGGGTCAGCGCGGGGGTCGCGGTGCTCATGAGATGGTCCCTTCGGGAGTCGGGGCGGCGAGCGAGGCCGGGGCCTCGCGCTGGGTGTCGGCGGTGAGCTCCAGGAACAGCTCCTCCAGGCCGCCGCCACCGTCGCGGAGGTCGGTGAGGACCACCTGCGCCTCGATGGCGGCGCGGCCGACCTGGTCGGTGGTGGTGCTGACCCGCAGGCCGTTGCCGGCGGGCTCCACGGCGACGCCCTTACCGGCCAGGGCTGCGGCGAGGGCCGCGTTGTCCAGCGAGGTGACCAGGGTCTGCTTCTGGCCGGCGTGGCCGTCGAGCAGGCTCTGCCGGGTGCCCTGGGCGACGATCCGGCCCCGGCCGATGAGGATCATCTCGTCGGCGATCTGCTCCACCTCGTGCAGCAGGTGGCTGGAGAGCAGCACGGTGCCGCCGCGGTCGGCGTAGCCCTTGAGCAGGCCGCGCATCCACCGGATGCCGGCCGGGTCGAGGCCGTTGGCCGGCTCGTCGAGGATGAGCACCTTGGGATCGCCCAGCAGCGCGTGCGCGATGCCGAGTCGCTGCTTCATGCCCAGGGAGTAGTTGCGGATGCGCCGCTTCGCCTCCGACGGGGTCAGCGAGACCAGCGCCAGCATCTCGTCGACCCGGGAGGCGGGCAGGCCCATCGTCCGGGCACCCAGGGCGAGCACCTCGCGGCCGGTGCGGCCGCCGTGCTGCGCGGAGGCGTCGAGCAGCACGCCGACGTGGCGCGCCGGGTTGGGGATGTCCTGGTAGCGCAGCCCGCCGATGGTCACCTGGCCGCTGGAGGGCGGCGTGAGGCCGACCATGACGCGCATCGTGGTCGACTTGCCCGCCCCGTTGGGGCCGAGGAAGCCGGTCACCCGACCGGGCTGGCAGGTGAAGCTCACGTCGTCGACGGCCACGAAGTCGCCGTACTTCCTTGTCAGTCCTTCGACCTTGATCATTCCCCCACCCTGTCAGATCGCTGTGAATCGCGCACGGCGGCTGGCGCGACCGGGAGCGGGTCTTCGAGAAGCTGGGCGGCGGGGCCGGCGCCTCCGAGTTCTCAAACGCGCTCTCAGAGGGTGTAGACGGCTCCGGCGGCGGCGAGCTCGGCCGGGCCGTCGTAGACCTCGACCGCTTCGGCGAGCGCGTCCGCACGCGAGTGCCACGGCGGGATGTGGGTCAGCACCAGCCGCTTGACGCCCGCCTTGGCGGCGTACTCGCCCGCCTCACGGCCGGTGAGGTGGAGGTGGGGCGGGTTGTCGTCGCCCTCGCGGAAGGCGGCCTCGGCGAGGAGCAGATCGGCGTCCTTCACCAGCTCGACCAGCGCGTCGGTCGGGCCGGTGTCGCCGGTGTAGGCGAGCACGCTCTGCCCCACGACGACACGGAAGGCGTAGGCGGGCACGGGGTGGTCGACGCGCACCGGGGTGATGGTGAACGGGCCGATCTCGAAGGTGTCGTGGAGCCGGTGGAAGGAGAACTCCTCCCTCATGCCGGGGGTGTGCGGGAGGTCGTAGGCCTTCGCCAGCCGGCGGGCGGTGCCCTTGGGGCCGTGGACCGGGATCCTCGGCTGCACCCCGGACGGGTGGTACTTGCGCAGCACGTAATAGGAGGTCATGTCGACGCAGTGGTCGGCGTGCAGGTGCGAGAGCAGCACCGCGTCGATGGCGAGCGGGTCGGCGTAGTTGTGCAGCGCGCCGAGCGCGCCATTGCCGAGGTCGAGCAGGATCCGCCAGTCCCGCTCCCCGTCGTTCGCCGTCACGAGATAGCAGCTCGCCGGGGAGTCCGGGCCCGGGTAGGACCCCGAGCAGCCCACGATCGTCAGTTCCATCAGGCAAGTCCTCCCACGAACTGCGAGGCGGCGACCATCTCCGGCCCGAGGAAGCGCCGGCCGATGGTCTCGAAGTCATCCGGCGCGCCAGTGGTGAGGAATCGGTGGGTGGGCTCGCCGGACTCCCGCATCAGGCCGGTCCGGGCGAGCATCTTGTAGACGTCCTTGGCGCACTCCTCCGCGCTGCTGACCAGGGTGACGTTGTCCCCCATGACATAGGAGATGACGCCGGTGAGCAGCGGGTAGTGAGTGCAGCCGAGGATGAGGGTGTCGACGCCGTCGCTGGTGAGCGGGTCGAGGTAGTCGTGGGCCGCCGCGAGCAGTTCCGGGCCGCCGACCACGCCGGCCTCGACGAAGTCGACGAAGCGCGGGCAGACCTGGGTGAACAGCTCGACGTGCGGGGCGGCGGCGAAGGCGTCGTCGTAGGCCATCGACTCGGCGGTGGCGTGGGTGCAGATCACCCCGATGCGGCCGGTGCGGCTGGCTGCCACGGCGCGGCGGGTGGCCGGCAGGATCACCTCGACCACCGGGACGTCGTACCTCTCCCGGGCGTCGCGCAGCATCGCGGCGCTGGCACTGTTGCAGGCGATGACCAGCGCCTTCACCCCCTGGTCGACGAGGTGGTCGAGGCACTCCAGGGCGTACTCGCGCACCTCCGCGATCGGCTTGGGGCCGTACGGCGCCCGGGCGGTGTCGCCGACGTAGAGGACCGACTCGTGGGGCAGCTGGTCGATCACCGACCGGGCCACGGTCAGCCCGCCGAACCCGGAGTCGAAGATGCCGATCGGGGCATCGACGTCAGCGATCGGGGTGCGCACGAGCGACCACGGTAGACGCATCGCCGGTCCAAGGCACGATCCCTTGACCCATGTCACGCCGAAACGGCTGTCACGTGTGCCCCGACCCCACCCCGCTCACCGTGTCATGGTGACACTTTGGCGATCTCGGCGGCGGTCGGCCAGGGGTTGAAGCGGCAGCCGGAGAGCCCCTTGGACTGCTGCATCATCACCGGCGCGGGGGCACCCGGATGCGGACAGCCGGAGTGGCCGAGGCCGAGGAAGTGGCCGGTCTCGTGGTTGACGACCAGGTGGCGGTAGTCGCGCAGCGAGCCGCCAGCGGCGTTCCAGCTCGAGGACGCGCCCTGCCAGCGGTCCTGGTTGACCACGACATTGCGGCCGACCCGGCAGCTCCACTGGCTGCTGCACTGGGCGGAGAACCGCGGCAGCTCGCTGGCCGCCGCCAGCCACAGCGTCATCGACCCGCCCGACTCGACCCGGACGAACCGGATGCCCGCCGCCCGCCAGCCGCGCGGGTCGTCGTAGGTCTGCTGGGCCAGCTTCTCGAATGTGGCCAGGTCGGCGGTGACGTTGCCTCGGCTGCGGACCTCGTAGCGGATGGTGCGGCGTACGTCGTGGAGGTGCTTGACCTTCGTCGTCGACGCGGTGTCGACGCTGACCGTCTGGATGCCGGAGACGGCGGTGATCCGCACGCTGAGCCGATGACCGACGTCCCGCCAGGTGGGCTGGTAGCGACGCTTGCCGGCCTTGCGGGCCGGGACGATCGGCTCGCCGTCGCGCAGCCACCGGACGGTGAGCGAGTCGAGTGGCATCGACCAGCGGCCGGTCCGCACCCGCAGCGTGCGGCCGAGCCGGGCGGTGCCCTTGACCCGCTGGCCGCCGGTCGCGGTCAGCACCTGGGCCGGGTCGGTCGAGCCGGGGGCCGGGTCGTCGGCGTGCGCCGGGGCCGGCCCGACGAGCAGCGCCGCGACCAGGGCCAGCAGCACCACGGCGTGACCGGCTCTGCCACGAAGGGCGCCGTCTCGGCGCCAGACGTGACCGCTCACGCCCACAGCTGGCCCTCCAGCCGCTCCTCGGCCTGGTCGACGGTGCCCTCGTAGGCACCGGTGGACAGATACTTCCAGCCGCCGTCGGCGACCACGAACGCGATGTCGGCGGGCACGCCGTCGCGGATCGCCTTGGCGGCCTGGCCGAGCGCGGCGTGCAGGATGGCGCCGGTCGAGATGCCGGCGAAGATGCCCTCCAGCTCCAGCAGCTCCCGGACCCGGCGCACCGCGTCGCGGGGGCCGACCGAGAACCGGGTGTCGATCAGCGAGGCGTCGTACAGCTCGGGGACGAAGCCCTCGTCGAGGTTGCGCAGGCCGTAGACGAGCTCGCCGTAGCGCGGCTCGGCGGCGACGATGCGCACCTCGGGCTTGGCCCGGCGGAAGAACCGCGAGACGCCCATCAGCGTGCCGGTGGTGCCCAGGCCGGCGACGAAGTGGGTGATCGAGGGCAGGTCGGCCAGCAGCTCCGGGCCGGTGCCCTCCTCGTGGGCCAGCGCGTTGGCGGCGTTGCCGTACTGGTAGAGCATCACCCAGTCGGGATGCTCGGCGGCCAGCCCCTTGGCGACCCGGACCGCCTCGTTGGAGCCGCCGGCGGCCGGTGAGGAGACGATCTCGGCGCCCCACATCCGCAGCAGCTGGCGGCGCTCGGCGGAGGTGTTCTCCGGCATCACGCAGACGATGCGGTAGCCCTTGAGCTTGGCCGCCATCGCCAGCGAGATGCCGGTATTGCCCGAGGTCGGCTCCAGGATGGTCGCCCCGGGCCGGAGCAGTCCGTCCTTCTCGGCCTCCTCGATCATCTTCAGGGCCGGGCGGTCCTTGATCGAGCCGGTCGGGTTGCGGTCCTCCAGCTTCGCCCAGAGTCGGACCTCCGGGGCCGGCGACAGCCTCGGCAGGCCCACCAGCGGCGTGTTGCCGACGGAGGCCAGCAGGCTGTCGTAGCGGACCATGAGGAGCTAGCGGGCCGCCCGCTCGGCCCGCTCGCGGGCGCCGCCCGCGACGGCCGGCAGTACGACGACCTGGTCGCCGTCCTTGAGCTCGGCCTCGAGGCCTCCCAGGAAGCGGACGTCCTCGTCGTTGACGTAGACGTTGACGAACCGGCGCAGCTCGCCGTCCTGAAGCAGACGGTCCTTGATGCCGGGGTGGTTGGCCTCGAGGTCGTCGATGAGCGCGCTGAGGCTGGCGCCCTCACCGGTGACGGCCTTCTCGCCGGCGGTGTAGGTGCGCAGGATGGTCGGGATGCGGACCTCGATGGCCACTGTCTTCTCCTCGGTTGTTCGGGGTCGCCTGGCAGATCTCACGCAGTGAACGCTTCGACGACCTGGATCTCTTCCTCGGTCACGACGCCGTCGACGATCCGGTAGGAGCGAAACTCTACCGGTCCGCTGTTGTTTCCGTGCTCTCGCGTCGAGACCAGCACGTAGTGCGCGCCCGGCTCGGCGGCCAGGTTGACGTCGGTGACGCTGGGGTAGGCCTCGGTCGCGGTGTGGGAGTGGTAGATCACGACAGGCTCCTCGTCGTGGTCGTCCATCTCCCGGTAGAGCCGCAGCAGCTCCATCGAGTCGTACTCGTAGAACGTCGGCGAGCCCGCGGCGTTGAGCATCTCGACGAGCCGCTGGGGACGGTCCGACCCGACGGGTCCGACGACCATGCCGCAGGCCTCGTCGGGGTGGTCCCGCTTGGCATGGGCGACGATGGCGTCGTACGTCGCCTGGGTGATGGTCAGCACGGGAGCACAGCCTAGTTGCGTGGCGTCGTACCTCCCGACCGGTCCCGATCAGCGGGACAGCGCGGCGACCAGCGTCTCCTGCAGGTAGCCGACCCAGTCGTAGATATCGTGGGCCTGGCCGCGCGGGTCCTCGGCCGGCAGCGAGGCCCAGTAGCCCTCGTCGCCCTCCTCGACGCCGAGCCGGGTGGCGAGCGCGAGCCGCAGGTCGGTGAAGGAGCGCATCCAGGTCAGCGCCGTCGGCTCGTCGAGCTCGACGTCGATCATCAGGCCGTCCACGGTCAGCTCCGGCGGCAGCCCAGCCTCCTCCAGGCCGTCGATGATCGCGCTCGCGGCCGCCGCCTTGCCGTCGCGCAGCGTCTGCTCGGTGAAGCGCCGAAAGTCGCCGGCGGCCTCGGCGTCGTCGCGGTAGGCGGTCGGGAAGAGCCGCGCCAGCACCGGGTCCTCGGGCTCGGTGGTCGGGCCGGAGAAGTCCAGCATCGCCTCCAGCGGGTCGACCTCGACCTGGGCCGCCGACTCGTTGCGCAGCAGTTCGACCAGCTGCCCGGCCAGCGAGCGCAGCAGGTCGGCCTCGAAGCCGGTGAAGGTCGCGAAGATGTGGCCCGACCTGCGGTGCCGGGCGAATCCCGTGTTCATCTAGGGAGTCACTCCTGCCGCTCCAGGGTCGCCCACAGGCCGTACTCGTGCATCGCCTGCACGTCGCGCTCCATCTCCTCGCGGCCGCCGCTGCTCACCACCGACTTGCCGTCGCGGTGCACCTCCATCATCAGCTTCTCGGCCTTCTTCTTGGAGTAGCCGAAGTACTTCTGGAAGACGTAGGTCACATACGACATCAGGTTGACGGGGTCGTTCCACACGATGGTGACCCAGGGGGTCGCTCGGGTCGTGAGGTCGTCAGCGATGGGACTCTGCTCTTCATCCGGGGCGAGTTCCACCGGGCTCGGCGCGGACATAGGCCCATGGTAGGCGTCGTGCTGCCGAGAGTGGTCGATGACTCACCCTTGGTGGCACGAGGCGGCAGGATGGTGCCCGTGACGACCTCGCTGCTGACCGACCACTACGAGCTCACCATGCTGCAGGCGGCGCTGGCCGGCGGCACCGCCGGGCGGCGCTCGGTCTTCGAGATGTTCGGGCGGCGGCTGCCCGAGGGCAGGCGGTACGGCGTGGTGGCCGGCGTGGGGCGGGCACTGGAGGCGATCGAGGCGTTCCGGTTCGACGAGGAGGACCTCGCCGCGCTCGCCGGAGCGGTGGACGACCCGACGCTGGAGTGGCTGGCCTCCTACCGCTTCACCGGCGACGTGTGGGGCTACCCCGAGGGGGAGGTCTACTTCCCGCAGTCGCCGCTGCTCGTGGTGGAGTCGACCTTCGCCGAGGCGGTGCTGCTGGAGACGCTGCTGCTCTCGATCTACAACCACGACTCGGCGGTCGCCTCGGCGGCCTCCCGGATGACGATGGCCGCCGACGGCCGGCCGTGCATCGAGATGGGGTCGCGACGCACCCACGAGCAGGCGGCCGTGGCGGCCGCCCGGGCGGCGTACGTCGCCGGCTTCGCCTCCTCCTCCAACCTGGCCGCCCGGCAGCGGTACGGCGTGCCCACCACCGGCACCAGCGCGCACGCCTTCACGCTGCTGCACGACACCGAGGAGCAGGCCTTCCGGTCCCAGGTGGCCTCACTCGGCACCGGCACCACGCTGCTGGTCGACACCTACGACATCGCCGAGGCGGTCCGGATCGGCGTATCGGTGGCCGGGCCGGAACTGGGCGCGGTGCGGATCGACTCCGGCGACCTGGGCGTGCTGGCGGTGCAGGTGCGCTCGCTGCTCGACGAGCTCGGCGCGACCAAGACCCGGATCATCGTGACCAGCGACCTCGACGAGTTCGCCATCGCGGCACTGGCGGCGGCGCCGGTGGACGGCTACGGCGTGGGCACCCAGCTCGTGATCGGCAGCGGCCATCCGACGGTCGGGCTGGTCTACAAGCTGGTCGCCCGGGAGGGCGCCTCCGGCGAGCTGGAGCCGGTGGCCAAGAAGAGCGTGGACAAGGCGTCGGTGGGCGGCCGGAAGTTCGCGCTGCGCCGCCGCTCGGCTGACGGGGTCGCCGAGGCGGAGCTGTTGGGGATCGGCGCTCCCCCGGTGGACGATCGCCCCAAGACCCAGCAGAGCGACCGGGCGCTGCTCGTCCCGCTGGTGCGCGACGGCGAGGTCGTCGGCCGGGAGTCGCTCGACCAGGCTCGCGCCCGCCACGAGTCGGCCCGGGCCGAGCTGCCGATCGAGGCGCGGTCGCTGGCCCGCGGCGAGCCGGTCATCCCGACGCGGTTCGTCTAGGGCCTGTCGCACCAAGGACCACCACATCGACCCCGGCGCCCACTTCGGCGACCCACCGGACTATCGCGACTCCGCCCGAGGAGATGACCGCGGCCGGCGTCGTGGTGGCCGCCACGGAGTAGCTGTCCAGACCACTCCATTGGGTCTGTCCGTTCGGGCGACATCCACCCCGTACCGGGCTAAGGTCCCGCCTGTGACTTCGATCTCGGCGATGTCTCCCATGCGCGAGCCCGCGTTCAGGTGGTTCTTCCTCTCGCGCTCGGTCAACCTCGTCGGCAACACCATGGCGCCGGTGACGCTCGCGTTCGCGGTGCTCTCGGTGAGCGCGTCGGCGACCGCGCTCGGCGTCGTACTGGCCGCTCGCACCCTGCCGATGGTGGCCTTCCTGCTGCTCGGTGGCGTGGTGGCCGACCGCTGGGGGCGGCGGCTGGTGATCCAGGGGTCCAGCGTGCTCTCGGGCGTCAGCCAGGGGGTGATCGCGCTGCTGCTGCTGACCGGCCACGCCGAGCTGTGGGCGCTCGCGGCGCTCTCCGCCGTCAACGGCGTCGTCGCGGCGGCGGGCCTGCCGGCGCTCAACGGCATCGTGCCGCAGCTCGTCCCGCGCGAGCAGCTGCAGCAGGCCAACGCGCTGCTCTCCCTCACCCGCGCCACGCTGATGGTGCTCGGACCGGGCGTCGCGGCGGCGTTCGTGGTGACGATCGGCCCTGGCTGGGCGCTCGCCATCGACGCCCTCACCTGGCTGCTCGCGGCCTGGCTTTTGGCGCCGGTCGACCTGCCGACGGCGACCGAGCACGGGCCGGGGATGCTGGCCGAGCTGCGGGAGGGGTGGGACTTCTTCCACGGTACGACGTGGCTGTGGCTGGTCGTCGCGATCTTCGCCGTCCTCAACGCACTGGCCGAGGGCGGCCTCAACACGCTGGGTCCGCTCCGGGCCACCACCACCGACATCGGCGCCGGCGGCTGGGGTCTGGCGATGTCGGCGCAGGCGCTGGGCGCGCTGGCCTCGACGCTGGCGCTGATGAGGTGGCGGCTGGAGCGGCCGCTGCTGCTGGGCATGGTGGGCTGCGCGTTCTTCGGGATGCCGATGGTCGTGCTCGGACTGTGGCCCTCGACCTGGCCGGTGCTGGCGGCGTGCTTCATCTCCGGCGTCGGCGTGCAGCTCTTCAGCCTCGGCTGGCACGTGGCGATGCAGGAGCACGTCCCCGAGGCGATGCTCTCCCGCGCCTACTCCTACGACCAGCTGGGCTCCTTCGCCGCGATCCCCGTCGGCCAGCTGGCGATGGGCCCGCTCGCCAACGCCTTCGGACTGAGCGAGGTGCTGCTGGCTGCCGGTGTCGGCTATGTCGTGATCGCGCTGCTTCCGCTGCTCTCCTCCTCGGTGCGAGGGCTGCCGCGCATCGGCCAAGCGCTGTCATCTCCGCCACACTGAGCACGGAAATCGACGCTCATCGATCCGGTGGGTGTACCTTGAGGACATATGCATAGTTTTCCTATGTAAATCGAGGAGAGACGATGACCCAGACCGACACGGCACTGACGCTGAGCACCGATCTGGTCGTCTACACCGTCCGCGTCGTACGGCTGATCCGGCACCTGCACGACACCCCGGCCGACACCCGCGTGCTCTCGCTGCTCGACCAGTACGGCGAGCTCAGCGTCACCGGCCTGGCCAGGCTCGACCGCTGCGCGCAGCCCACCATGTCGGCCGCGGTCGCCCAGCTGGCCGACGACGGCCTCGTCTCCAAGAAGGTCAACCCCGACGATGCCCGCCGCAGTGTGGTCAGCCTGACTGCCGCTGGCCGCGCCGTGCTCGCCCAGCGGCGCAACGCATTCGGCACCACGGTGCTGGACCGCCTCTCCCGCCATCACCACTCCGAGGCAGAGCTCGCGACGGCCGTCGCTGTCCTGCGCGACCTCCTCGACACTCCAGAAGGGAACCAATGAGCACCGTCACCAGTACGGGCACCGAGCCGAAAGGCTCACTCCTCCAGCAACCCAGGGCCGTGTGGGCGGTAGCGTTCGCCTGCGTCGTCTCGTTCATGGGCCTCGGCCTCGTCGACCCGATCCTGACCGCGATCGCGGCGGACTTGAACGCCTCGTCCGGCGACGTCTCGCTGCTGTTCACCTCCTATCTGGTGGTCACAGCGGTCGCCATGCTGATCACCGGCTGGGTCAGCTCGCGCATCGGCGTGAAGTGGACGCTGATCCTGGGACTCGCGATCATCGTGGTCTTCTCCGCCGTCGGCGGCCTGGCGAATCTCGCCTTCAACGCCGGACTGGGCGACTACTGGGGCGGCGTCGGCTGGATCGTCGCGGCCCGCGCCTTCTGGGGCCTGGGCAACGCGCTCTTCATCGCCACGTCGCTGGCCACCATCGTGAGCCTCACCACGGGTCCGCTCAAGCAGGCCATCCTGCTCTACGAGTCCGCGCTCGGCATTGGCATCGGACTTGGCCCCATCGTGGGCGGCCAGCTTGGCGAGCACATCGGCTGGCGTGGGCCGTTCTTCGGCGTCGCCGTGCTGATGGCCATCGGCCTGGTGGCCACGTTGGGCTTCCTGCCCCCCACGCCGAAGCCTGAGACCAAGACCAAGATCTCCGACCCGATCAAGGCCCTGAAGTACCCCGGCCTGCTCGTCGTCGCCGTCGCCGCGCTCTTCTACAACTTCGGCATGTTCACCCTGATGTCGGTGGCTCCCTACCCGCTCGCCCTGGGGTCCACCCACTTCGGCGCCTCGGAGATCGGCTGGGTGTTCTTCGGCTGGGGCCTCGCCCTCGCCTTCACCTCGATCTGGGGTGCGACCTGGCTGGAGCGCAGAGTGGGCACCTTCATCTCCATCGTGATCGCCTTGGTCGGCTTCGCCGCCTGTCTCGCACTGATGGCCGTCTTCTCCAACGGCAGCACCACCACCGGCATGACCGGGGGCCAGCCCTGGGGCGTGGTGGCCTGCGTGGTCCTGAGCGGCCTCTTCCTCGGCATCACCAACACCGTGATCACCACCTTGGTGATGGGCGCCGCCCCCGTGCCGCGGCCAGTGGCCTCCGCGGCCTACTCCTTCGTCCGCTTCTTCGGCGGCGCGGTGGGCGCCTACGTCGCCGGCAAGGTCGCCGAGCACACCTTCCAGGGCGCGTTCTGGCTGGGTGCTGGCATCGTCGCCGTCGCCCTCGTCGTCCTGGCGACCTTCCGCCGGTTCGTCGGGACCGCTCCCGTCCCAGGGCATGGCTCCGTTGAGGAGGCTGAGGTCCTTGAGGTCGCCGACGCCGACTGACCGCCGAGCCCAACAGGTGAGCAGTCCCAAACTGACACTCGAAACCTGCCGAGCAGTCCCATACTGACCACAAGATCGCGGTGAGCGGTCGCAAACTGACAATGCTCAGGGATGTCAGTTTGCGACCGCTCACCGGCATTTGGCTGTCAGTCTGGGACTGCTCACCGGGGATTGCAGGTCAGTTTGGGACTGCTCACCGGTCAGGAGGTCTTGCGGATCGCCCACTCCCTGAGCCGCTCAATGCGAGCCCTGAGCTGGTCGGCGTTGGCGACGGCCGCGGCGGGGCCGCCGCACTCCTTGCGTAGCGCGGCGTGGGTGATCCCATGCGCCTGGCCGGTGCGGTGGTGCCAGGCAGCGACCAAGCCGTTGAGCTCGCGCCGCAGCGTGGCCAGCTGCTCGTGGGTGGAGACCTCGGCCAGCGACTCTGCCGCCTCCTCTTGGGTGGTGCGCCGCTGCTTGCTGGCACGGTCGGCCTGGCGCTGCTGCAGCAGCGCCTTCATCTGGTCGGGGTCGAGCAGGCCGGGGATGCCGAGGAAGTCCATCTCCTCCTCGGATCCGACCTGCACCTCGCCGGCGTGGCCGAACGCAGCCCCGTCGAAGAGCACCCTGTCGAAGCGGGCGTGGGAGCCCAGCGCCTCGAACGGCAGCATCGCCTCCTGGGCACTGGCCGACTCCCCCGCCTGCGCCTGGGCGATGAGCGCGTCCTCGGCGGCGAAGATGTCGCCCTCGTCGGTCACCCTCCGGCCCAGCACGTGGTCGCGGGAGACCTCCAGCTCGGCGGCGTAGCCGAGCAGCGTGGGCACCGACGGCAGGAAGACCGACGCGGTCTCGCCCCGGTTGCGGGCCCGCACGAACCGGCCGACGGCCTGCTGGAAGAACAGCGGCGTCGCGGTGGTGGTGGCGTAGACGCCCACGGCCAGCCGCGGCACGTCGACGCCCTCGGAGACCATCCGGACCGCGACCATCCAGCGCGTGTCGCCCTCGCTGAAGGCGGCGATCTTCTTCGAGGCGGCCTTCTCGTCGGAGAGTACGACGGTCGCGGACTCCCCGGTGATGGCGCGCAGCGTCTTGGCATAGGACCGGGCGGAGTCCTGGTCGGTCGCGATGACCAGCCCGCCCGCGTCGGGCACGTGGCGTCGTACCTCCGAGAGCCGGGTGTCGGCGGCGGCCAGCACCGCTGGGATCCACGACCCGCTGGGGTCCAGCGCGGTGCGCAGCGCCTGCGCGGTCAGGTCCTTGGTCAACGGCTCGCCGAGCTGGGCGGCGATCTCGTCGCCGGCCCGGGTGCGCCAGGTCATCTGGCCGGAGTAGGCCATGAAGAGCACCGGCCGGACGACGTGGTCGCGCAGCGCCTCGGCGTAGCCGTAGGTGTAGTCGGCGACCGACCGCGGGATCCCGTCGGCCCCGGGTGCGTAGGTGACGAACGGGATGGGGTTGACGTCGGAGCGGAACGGCGTGCCGGTCAACGCCAGCCGGCGGGCGGCGGGCTCGAAGGCCTCCCGCACGCCCTCGCCCCAGGACAGCGCGTCGCCGGCATGGTGGATCTCGTCGAGGATGACCAGGCTCTTGAACCGCTCGGCCCGGATCCGCATGGCCAGCGGATTGACCGCCACTCCGGCGTAGGTGACCGCGATGCCCACGAAGTCGCCGGAGGTCTTGCCCTGGCCGGCGGAGTAGGTGGGATCGATGGGGATGCCCGCCTTGCCGGCCGCCTGCGCCCATTGCAGCTTGAGGTGCTCGGTGGGCGCGACGACGATGACCCGATCGACCAGCCGGCGGCCGAGCAGCTCGGCGGCGACCGTCAGTGCGAAGGTCGTCTTGCCCGCGCCGGGCGTGGCCACGGCGAGGAAGTCACGAGGCAACTCGGCGAGGTAGCGCGACATCGCCTCGGCCTGCCAGGCGCGCAGCGAGGTCGCGGTGCCCCAGGCCGCTCGCTCCGGCCAGGCCGGAGGAAGCTTGGGGGTGCCGGACTCGCCCGCGGGAGTCCGGGCGGTCACTCGTCGTTACCGCCCTCGTCGTCGCCGAGCCCTTCCCAGATCTTCTGGCAGTCCGGGCACACCGGGAACTTGGTGCCGTCGCGGCTGGGCACCCACACCTTGCCGCACAGCGCCACCACGGGCGTGCCCATGACCATGGCCTCGGTCAGCTTGTCCTTCTCGACGTAGTGGGAGAACCGGTCGTGGTCGCCCTCGTCAGTCGGGACGGTGCGCTCCTGATGCTGGGTGCGCTCCTCGACGGCGGTGCCGCCCTTGCTGCCGAACCCGAAGACCATGGGGACACCTTAGAGGTTCCGCCAGTAGGTGTCGCCGTCGCGAGCGTCGCGATGTGCGCGCGATGGCGAGGCGCGGACGCGAAGGCAGGCTGGAGGCCTGTCGAGCGGCCGCAACGAAGCCAGCGTGCGTGCAGCGCGGCGCGCAGCAGGCGAGACCTACTGGCGGAAGCTCTTAGTTGAGGTCGGGGTCGGCCGGACGTGTGGAGTGCCAGGCGAGCTGGCCTGGCTGGCGCCGCATCACCCGGCGCCAGAGTCGGCTGGTATCACCGCCGAAGACGTCGACGGTCTCTCCGGGCACGACGTACCAGCTGCCCTCCTCCACCTCCGCCTCCAGCTGGCCGGCAGCCCAGCCGGCGTACCCGGCGAAGATCCGCAGTCCCTCGAGGCTGCCGTCGAGCAACTCGGTCGGGGTGTCGAGGTCGACCAGACCGAGGCGGCCGTCGACGGCGCGAAAGCCGACCGGTACGTCGGTGGGGTCGCGCAGCAGCGCCACGGCCAGGGCGGCGTCGGTGCCGACCGGGCCGCCGCGGAAGAGCACCTCCGGCTCGGCGA
Organism: Nocardioides sp.; assembly: GCF_047607185.1. Classification (GTDB taxonomy): domain Bacteria; phylum Actinomycetota; class Actinomycetes; order Propionibacteriales; family Nocardioidaceae; genus Nocardioides. Next base: position 16,330 of record NZ_JASGDQ010000009.1, read on the forward strand.
CCCGCGCGCTCCACTGACCGAGCACCTCGGCGACGGCGACCGGGGAGGGCCGGTTGAGGATGACCCCCAGCGCGCCGTCGTCATCGACATCGAGGAGCAGCACCACGGTGTCGGCGAAGTTGGGGTCCGCGAGGGCAGGCGTAGCGACGAGCAGCTTTCCCGCTCGCAGCTCTCCCTCCGGGATCACACCCGAATCTGGGCCCATCGCTCCATCATGGCCCAATCGGGGGCACCAGGGACAGAGGCAGCACACGAGACGGCCCCGGTCCGGCGCATGAGGGATGAGGGAGCAGTCAAAGGGAAGACTGCGGATGCGCCGGAAACCGGGGCCGCCAGGTCAGCGTAGCCGTTTCATCGCCTCGGGTCAGGCGGCGAGCACCGCCTTGAGACGCCCGAGCAGACTCGGCCGGCTGGTCTCCGGGGTGACCTCGACAGGGCGGTACGGCGCCCTGGCGCGCTGCTCGATCCGGCTACCCACGACGACGGCGAGCTGATCGGAGACGGCCGCATGGCCCGCCATTACGGCGAGCAGGATGTGCTCCTTGGCCACCGCCCTCGCGAGCATCCGCGCCATCTCCTCGTCGAGCGGCTCTGCCCGGTAGTGGTCGAGGGTCGCGCGGACGCCGGGCATCTCGGCGGCGACCGCCCGCCAGGCGTCGATCACGCCGGCTTCGAGATCCAGCGGCTGGCCGGCGAGCTCCTGCTCGACGCGACCGGCCAGTCGGGTGTGCCAGCGGAGCTGCAGGGCGCCCAGCAGATCGAGCTCGCCGTCGAACTTCTCCGCGACACCGTCGAGGCTCATCGGCAGCAGGCCGTCACGACGACGGTCAGCCACGTCGATGACGTTGCGGAGGATCTCTCCGCGGCTGTGAAAGGTCGTCCAGGTCATGGTCGGCCTCCTTTCCTCGGGTTCACTCACATACCGTGAGTACGTACTTACGGTACGTGTCATACCGAGAGTATGCCAACGGCGACACGGAGTGGCCCAGGCCACTGTCACTAGAGTGGCGGGGTGCCGAAGTCCGTCAGCAAGCTGGTGCCCAAGGTCCCACCCCTGCCCGGCGCGAGCCGCCGGCAGCAGTACTCCGCCAGCACCAAGCGCGCGCTGATCGAGGTCGCGCAGCGACTCTTCAGCGAACAGGGGTACGCCGGCACCTCGCTCGACGCGATCGTCGCCGGCGCCGAGGTCACCAAGGGCGCGCTCTACCACCACTTCAGCGGCAAGCAGGCGCTCTTCGAGGCGGTCTTCGAGCGGGTCGAGAGCGAGGCGAGCAGGCACATCTCCCGGGCGATCGAGAACGAGCTGGACCCGTGGGAGAAGGCGCTCACCGGGCTGCGGTCCTTCCTCGAGGTGGTCCGCGAGCCGGCGTACCGCCGCGTCGTGATCCAGGAGGGACCGGCAGTGCTGGGCTACGAGCGCTACCGGGAGCAGGAGGAGCGCTCCGCCTTCGCCGTCGTCCAGGACATCGTCCGTGTCGTGCTCAAGGCGAGCGGCCTGGTCGACGACGACGAGATGGTCACGACCTTCGCGCGGATCTTCTTCGGTGCGCTGCAGTCGGCCGGCGAGTCGGTGGCCGCGGCCGCGGACCCCAGCGCGGCGGCCGCCCGCGTCGAGACCGCGGTGACGGTGATCCTGGCCGGCCTGCAGTCGCTGGTCGACCACGGCGGCCACCCAGCCGAGATCATGCCGGACTGAGCGGACGTACGACGTCAGCGCGCCTTGGCGCGGCCAACTTCCGATGATCTACGCTAAGAGCGAACGATCTTCGGCAAAGAAGGCGATATGACGGAAAATCTTCAAAGCCAGCCGGCTTGGCTCCGGCTGCGGGACGCGGTCGGCGAGCTTCGGTCCCATCAGCAGCCCGACGGCTCCGCCCCCGGCGCCCCAATCGCCCTGGTGGACACCATCCGCGCCGCGGCCGCCGACCTCGCCCCGAGGCTCCCCCACGACGCCGCCTACCTCACCGCCCTCGACGAGGACCTGCGCCGCTGGGCGGCCGACGGCCTCGGCGTACCGGACTTCCTGGACTCCCTCGCAGTCTTCCACCCCTCGCGCGGGCGCGCCGACGGCCGCCCGCACCTGGTGGTCTTCCCGATGTACACCCAGAACGGCAACCCCGACCGCTTCCTCGAGGCGCTGCTGATCCACGAGGTCTGGCCGGACTGGCTCGCCCACCTGGAGGCCACCCGGTTCGACAACCCGATGTTCGTGCCCATCCGGTTCGACGACTTCACCGCTGGCTACGACACCCACTCCGCAGTGCTCTTCCCCGAGACGGTCGCGGTCCGGGAGACCCCGGCGGCCTACTCCTGGGGCGCCATCTTCTGCGACCGCGAGGCGGCCCGGTTCCGCACCGTGACGACCGCCGCCGCCGACCTGCTCTCGCTCGATCTGCCCGACGACGCCCGCGGACTGATCGAGGACCAGCATCGCGCCGAGGAGGCGTTCGTGCTCTGGGACCTGGTCCACGACCGGGCGCACAGCCATGGCGACCTGCCGTTCGACCCGTTCATGATCCGGCAGCGGCAGCCGTTCTGGATGTACGGCCTGGAGGAGCTGCGCTGCGATCTCACCGCCTTCCGGGCGGCGGTCGAGCTGGAGACGGAGGGGCTGCCGCAGGCGCGCGACGCGCAATACGCCGTCCTGTTCGACCGGCTCTTCCGGTTCCCGGTCACCGGCACCCGGGTGCGCAACTACGACGGCCTGGGCGGCCAGCTGCTCTTCGCCCACCTGCACCAGCACGACGCGGTGCGGTGGACCGACAACCGGCTCTCGATCGACTTCGACGCCGCCCGGGAGCTGACCGCCCAGCTCGGCCAGCGGATCTACGACTTCTACCGGGCCGGCATCGACCGGCCCAAGCTGGTGCACTGGCTGGCCGGCCACGACCTGGTGTCGTCGTACCTCTCGCCGCATCCGGGCTCGAAGTGGGCCGCCCGCGACCTCGACTTCAGCCTGCCGCCACGCCGGCTGGTCGACGACGTGCTCGACGACGAGTTCCCGCTGTCGATGTTCTACGAGGCGCTGGTGCGCAAGCTCGGCGGGGTGGTGGAGTCCACCAGGGGGATCACCGGCAAGATGTCAGCGTGATCCCACGCCACGATCCCGAGCAGATCTCCTTCGCCAGCGACAACTACTCCGGCGCCCATCCCGAGGTGCTGGCGGCGCTGGCCGTCGCCAACGGCGGCCACCAGACGTCGTACGGCGCCGATGCCTACACCGCGGCGCTGCCGGAGCTGTTCGCGCCGCTGTTCGGCGAGGGCATCGAGGTCTACCCGGTCTGGAACGGCACCGGCGCCAACGTGGTCGGCCTGATGAGCCTCACCGACCGCTGGTCCGGCGTGGTGTGCAGCGATATGGCCCACATCAACACCGACGAGGGTGGCGCGCCGGAGCGGGTCGGCGGCCTCAAGCTGCTCGCCGTGCCGACGCCCGACGGCAAGCTGACGCCGGAGCTGGTCGACCGGGTGGCGATCGCCTTCGAGGACGAGCACCGGGCCAGGCCGACCGTGCTGTCGCTGACCCAGAGCACCGAACTGGGCACCGTCTACACCCCGGCCGAGGTGACCGCGCTCGCCGCGCACGCTCACGGGCTGGGCATGAGCGTGCAGATGGACGGCGCCCGGATCGCCAATGCCGCCGCCTCCCTCGGGGTGCCGGTGCGGGCGTTCACCCGTGACGCGGGCGTGGACGTGCTCTCCTTCGGCGGCACCAAGAACGGCATGGTCTTCGGCGAGGCGCTGGTCGTGCTCAACCCGGCGGTGGTGCGCGGCGTCCTCTACCTCCGCAAGCTCACCACCCAGCTGTCGTCCAAGACCCGGTTCATCTCGGCGCAGCTCGAGGCGCTGCTGACCGACGACCTCTGGCTGCGCGGCGCCACCCACGCCAACGCGATGGCGGCCCGGCTGGCGGCGGCGATCGAGGGCCTGCCGGGCATCGAGCTCACCGCGCCGGTGCAGGCCAACGGCGTCTTCCCCCGGCTGCCCCGTGCGGTCGTCGAGGCGACCCAGCAGCGGTTCGGGTACTACCTGTGGGACGAGTCCGACCCGCAGCGCCCGGTGGCCCGGTGGATGTGCACGTTCGACACCACCGAGGCGGATGTGGACGCCTTCGCCGCCGCGGTCCGCGAGTCGGCCCGCCCCTCCTGACGCCGAGTCGGCAGAAGTGCGGGCTCAAAGAGGTCCGAGTCGGCAGAAGTGCGGGCTCACAAGGCCCCCAGTCGGCAGAAGTGCGGGTGTCGACACCCGCAC
>NZ_JASGDQ010000010.1:0-2854 GCF_047607185.1 Nocardioides sp.
TCCAGGTGCGCGCAGCGCAAGGCGGCGTCGCGACGGCATACCGGGCGTCTTCCGAGCGGCGCCAACGCCGCGATGGGTGTGCCTGGGCCGCGCAGACCCGGGACGAACTTCCGGAGACGACCACTAGATGGTCGAGGCAGGGATCTGGCACGCCGCGCGACCCCGGCATCAGCTATTGCGACAATATTGCAACAACGGCCGGGATGAGAGAAGGTTGTCTCCATGCACGTCCCCGACGGATTCCTCGACGCCCCCACCTCGGTCGCCACCGGCGCCGCCGCGGTCGTGATCGTCGGCGCGGCGCTGCGCGGCGCCCGCCGTGAGCTCGACGACAAGACCACGCCGCTGGCCGGCCTGGTGGGCGCGTTCGTGTTCGCCACCCAGATGCTCAACTTCCCGGTCGGCGCCGGCACCAGCGGCCATCTCATGGGCGGCACCATCGCCGCCGTACTCGTCGGGCCCTGGACCGGCGTCCTGGTGATGAGCTGCGTCTTCATCGTGCAGTGTCTGCTCTTCGCCGACGGCGGCATCACCGCGCTGGGCACCAATATCATCCTGATGGGCGTCATCACCGCCGGCGTCGGCTGGCTGGTCTTCACGCTGATCCGGAAGGTGGCGCCCAACCGGCTCGGCGTGGTCGCGCCCGCAGCGGCCGTCGGTGCGCTGATCTCGGTGCCCGTCGCGGCGGTCGCCTTCACCCTGCTCTACGCCGTCGGCGGCACCGCCGACATCTCGATCGGCAGCCTGGCCGCGGCGATGATCGGCTGGCACACGCTGATCGGCATCGGCGAGGCGATCATCACTTTCCTGGCCGTCGGCAGCATCCTCGCCGTACGCCCCGACCTGGTCTACGGCGCCCGGCCGATCCTTGCGCAGCGAGATCGCCAGCTGATCGTGAAGGGAGCCACCGCGTGAGGACGGTGAAGACGACCTGGGTCGTCCTGGGCATGGCCGTCGTAGCGCTCGTCCTCGCCGGCGTCGTCAGCTTCTACGCCAGCTCCTCGCCCGACGGCCTCAACCGGGTCGCCGAGGACAAGGGCTTCAGCAGCACCGAGAAGGACCACGCCGCCGGCGACGGCCCGCTGGCCGGCTACGAGACCAAGGACGTCGGCAACGCCCGCGCCTCCAAGGCGATCGCCGGCATCACCGGCACGCTGGTCGTGCTCGTCCTCGCCGGCGGCCTGACGTTCGTCGTACGACGTCGTCAGAATGCCCCGGCGTGAGGGTCGACTGATGGGCGCGGGTCACGGCCACGCGCTGCACTTCCACGGCCACTCGCCGCTGCACCGCGCCCCGGCGCATCTCAAGCTGGTCGCACTGGTGGTCTTCATGCTGGTCGCGGTCGCCACGCCGCACCAGTGGTACGCCGTCTTCGGGGTCTACGCCGCGGCGCTGCTGGCCCTCGTCGCGCTCTCCCGGGTCCCGCTGACCTACCTGCTGCCGCGACTGGTGGTCGAGGTGCCGTTCGTGGTGTTCGCGGTGCTGCTGCCGTTCATCGCCACGGGCCCCCGCACCACCTTCCTGGGGCTGAGCGTCAGCGAGTCGGGACTGGAGTCGGCGTTCGGGCTGCTCGCCAAGGGCACTCTCGGCGTGCTGGCCGGCCTGCTGCTGGCTGCCACCACCGAGCCCACCGAGCTGTTGCGCGGCCTCGAACGGCTGCGACTGCCGCAGCAGCTGGTGCAGATCCTCGCCTTCATGCTGCGCTACCTCGAGGTCGTGCTCGGCGAACTGCACCGGATGCGGGTCGCCGCCGCGTCCCGCGGCTTCACCGCTCGCGACCCGCGGCACTGGCCGGTGCTCGCCACGTCGGTCGGCGCGCTGTTCATCCGCTCCTTCGAGCGCGGCGAGCGGGTCCACCTGGCAATGCTCTCCCGCGGCTACACCGGCAAGATGCCCTCATGACCCCCGTCCTGGACCTGCGCGGCGTCGCGCACGCCTACCCCGACGGCCACCAGGCACTCTTCGGCGTCGACCTGCACGTCCACCGTGGCGAGCGGGTGGCGCTGCTCGGCCCCAACGGCGCCGGCAAGACCACCCTGGTGCTCCACCTCAACGGCATCCTGCTGCCCGGCGCCGGGTCGGTGAGCGTGAGCGGGCTGCCGGTCGCCAAGGCCAACCTGCCGGAGATCCGCCGCCGGGTCGGGGTCGTCTTCCAGGACCCCGACGACCAGCTCTTCATGGGCACCGTCCGCCAGGACGTCGCGTTCGGACCGGCCAACCTGGGACTGCGCGGCGCGGAGCTCGACGACCGGGTGATGACGGCGCTGCGCAAGGTCGGCATGGAGGAGTTCGTCGACCGGCCGCCACACCACCTCTCCTTCGGCCAGCGCCGCCGGGTGGCGGTGGCGACCGTGCTCGCGATGGAGCCGGAGATCCTGGTGCTCGACGAGCCCTCCTCCAACCTCGACCCCGCCTCGCGCCGCGAGCTCGCCGACAGCCTCACCTCGCTCGACGTCACCGTGCTGATGGTGACCCACGACCTGCCCTACGCCCTGGAGCTGTGCCAGCGGTCGGTGATCCTCGACGAGGGCGTCATCGTCGCCGACGGCACCACCCGCGAGATCCTCTCCGACGAGGCGCTGCTCAAGGAGCACCGGCTGGAGCTCCCCTACGGCTTCGACCCCGCCTTCACCCCCCGCCGCTAGCCGCGAGTCGGCAGAAGTGCGGGTCTGAGAACGCCCGAGTCGGCAGAAGTGCGCGTCTCAGGAGGCTCGAGTCGGCACAAGTGCAGGGTGCGGCCCGACGGTCACTAGTAGGCTGTCGCGGCTAAAGCGCGTGGTAGCGCGGTGTCCGGGTGCGTGCCTCGCAAGGTGCCGGCGCGAAGGCAGGCTGGTGGCCTGTCGAGCGTCGGCAA
>NZ_JASGDQ010000011.1:0-40183 GCF_047607185.1 Nocardioides sp.
CGGGCCGCGGAGGCGGAGGCCGCGCACCAGGCGCGGCTGGCAGCCGAGCAGGCCGGGCAGGCACGGGCGGGCGAGGCCGACGAGGCCCATCAGCGTCGTACCGCCGCCGAGGCCGCGGCCGAGGAGGCCGCCCGATCGGCGGCCGAGGCCCATGCCGCCCGGCAGGCCGCCGAGGAGGCGCTGGCGCAGGCGCAACGGCTGCGGGACGAGGCGTACGCCGAGGCGGCGGCCGTCCGGGACGCCGCCGCTGCGGAGGTTGCCGCTGTTCGCGAGGCCACCGCGAGGGAGGTCGCCGAGCACGCCGCCGTACGGGTCGACCTGGAGCGCACCACCACCGCCAAGCTCCGCGAGGCCGAGTCGGCGGCGGCCTCCCGGATCGCCGCCGAGGGCTTCGCCACCGTCAAGGCCAACGAGGCGGCCGAGGCCCACGAGCTGCGGCTGCGGGCCGAGAGCGCCGCCGCCGAGAGGGCGGCCTCGGCCGACCAGGCGCACGCGGGGCGGGAGTCCGCCGAGCAGCGACTGGTCGAACTGACCGGGCAACTGCAGGAGGCGGTCACCGCGCGCGAGGCGGCGGAGCGGACGGCGCAGGAGGCGGTCGCCGCCAGGCTGGCCGCCGAGCAGGCAGCCGCCGCCCAGGTGATGGAGGCGCTGGAGGCCCGGCTCTCGGCCGAGGAGGCGGCGGTCCTCGCCCAGGCCGCCCGCGAGGCAGCCACCCAGGCGGCCAAGACCCAGGCCGACACCGCCCTCGCCGCCGTACGGGATCGCGAAGAGGCGGAGCGTCGCGCCGAGGAGGCGCTTGCCAGGGCCAGCGCCGCCGCCGAGCAGGCTGCGCAGGCGCACCGGCTGCGCGGCGAGGCTGAGGACGCCGCCGCGAAGGTGTCCATCGACCGACAGGCCGTCGAGTCGTCGATCCGTCACAACACCGGGCTGGTGGAGACCGCGCTGCGCGAGCGGCTCGCGGCCGAGAGGCGCGCCAACGAGCTGGCTCAGGAGTTGCTCGCACTGCGTACCGCCGTCGCCAGGTCGCTGACCGGCCGGCCCAGCAAGCGCAGCCTTGCCGCGCTGCAGGCGGCCCTGGAGACGCCGACGGCGATCGAGCCGGAAGTGGCCCGGTCGCTGGACGAGACAGGCGCGATCCCGGCGATCAGGTCGGAGCTGTTCGACACCCCGCCGACCGCCGAGACCGAGCTGCCGCCAGGGGTCGGCGAGACCGGGCAGGCATGGCTCAGGTCGGCCTGGGCGGAGGTGGACTCCCAGCGCTCCGACTCCTCCCCCGCCTCCGCCGACTCGGCTCCCGAGGTCGCCGACCGCGAGACGGAGCCGGTCACCGTGCCGGCGGCGCGGTCGTTCTCGACCGCGCCCGGCGCCGACGTGACGGTCAACGACAACGGGGTCCTCGACATCCAGCACCGCGGCGAGCACCACCGCTTCGACCTCTACGACCGCGACATCGACGTACGCATCAACGGCCGGCCGGGCCAGCGTCGCTGGCGCGTGGAGCTGGCCACCCCCGGCACCCACCCGGTCGTCGTCGACGGCAAGATGGTCGACCCAGAGGCGTTCACCCGCGAGATCCTGCGCTGGCGCCCCGAGGTCACCCGCCGCTAGCCGTGACCAGGCGCAAACTGACGCCCATAAACCGGTGAGCGGGCGCAAACTGACAATCAAGACGCGGTGACCGGACGCAAACTGACACGGCCCACTCGGCGCTTGGGTCGCTGGGGTCCGACAGACTGCTGGCGCAGGCCTCACGCGACATCTTGGCCATGTCAGTTTGCGCCCGGTCACCGACCTTCGGGTGTCAGTTTGCGCCCGGTCACCGACCTTCGGGTGACAGTTTGCGCCCGGTCACCGACCTTCGGGTGACAGTTTGCGCCCGGTCACCGGCTTTTAGGTGTCAGTTTGCGCCTGCTCGGCGGGGTTTGAGAGTCAGTTTGCGCCTGGTCACGGTTGGTGTTGCGTCAGCTGGCGTTGGGGATCGCCAGCTTGTGGAGGGCGTCGGCGATGTCGGCGCAGGCGGCCCTGGCCGTCGGCACCTTGAGGGTGTTGAAGAAGCCGTGGATCTGGTCGGCGTAGCGCCAGGACTCGACCGGCACCCCCGCCTCAGCCAGCTTGGCGGCGTACTGCTCGCCCTCGTCGCGCAGCGGGTCGAAGCCGGCGGTGGCGACGAACGCGGGAGCGACCCCGGCCGGCACCTCGACGGCGAGCGGGGACAGCAGCGGGTCGACCGGGTCGACGTCGGCGGGGACGTAGCTGCTCATCGCCAGGTCCATGAAGTCCTTGGTGAGATAGAAGCCGGTCCGGAACAGCTCCCGACTGCGGGTCTCGATCTCCAGCTGCGTGACCGGGTAGACCAGCAGCTGGAAGGCGCACTCGGTCGTGGTCTGCAGCGCCACCACCGCGGCCAGGTTGCCGCCGGCGGAGTCGCCGCCCACGCCGATCCGGTCGGGCAGCGCGCCCAGCGCCTCGGCGTGCTGCCTCGCCCACCCGAACGCCGCCAGCGCGTCCTCCGCGGCCGCTGGGAAGAGCGCCTCGGGCGCCAGCCGGTATTCGACCGACAGCACCCGCACGCCCGACTTCTCGCACAGGAACCTGACCGCCGCGTCGTGGGAGTCGAGGTCGCCGTAGATGAACCCACCGCCGTGGTAGAAGACCAGCAGCGGCCCCGGCGCCTCGACACCAGTCGGGGTGTAGAGCCGGGCCTTGCCGCCGTCGGTCCACACCGTCTGCACCTTGCCGACCGGCTCCTCGCCGCCGGAGAGCACAGTCTGGCGCTGCATCACCTTGCGGCCCTTCTCGATCGGCAGCGTCTCCACCGCCGGCCCGGCCGCCTTCGCCAGCCGCAGCATCAGCTGTACGTCGACGGCGAGCACCTGCCCGTCGACCTTCACCGGCCGCCCGGCCAGCGCCCGCTGCGCCGGGGCCGGCAGCGTCATCGCACTGTCGAAGGTCAGCTTCTCGGCGGAGCCCACCGTGGTGGTCACCGTGTTGCCGAGCGTGGAGATGGCGTACGTCGCCGGACGAGTCAAGCGCTTCACGACTGCGAACCTACCGCGTGAGGTTCCAATCGCGCTCGCGATGGGTAGAACGTCGCCGTGCTCCTCCTCGCCGCCGTGCTGTCGCTCGCCGTCGCCGACGACCCCTATGTCGACGCGGCGGAGGCGGGCTGGCGCGACGGCCCGGTCTACCTCAGCCCGGAGGCCGGCGCTCTCAGCCCGACCCAGGCGAGCGCGCTGGCCGACCGGATCGAGGGGTGGCGCGACGACGTCTACGTCGCCGTGCTGCCAGCCACCGCGCTGGAGAACCGGCCCGGTGCCGAGCCCGAGCGGGCGCTGACACTGCTCGACGAGCTCGAGGACCGCACCCCGGACGGCATCGGCGGCATCGTGATCGCCAGCTTCGGCGGGATCGGCACCTTCGCCGCCTCCTACGACCCGCTGCGCGACGGCGACGAGCAGGTCGGTCAGCTGATGGCCGACGCCGTCGCCGACCACACCGTCGGGCAGCAGGCCGAGGTGGTCGAGGAGGTGCTCGACGAACTCGGCGCGCCGGGCGGGCCCGGCGGCTCGGGCGGCTTCCCTCGGGGTTGGTTGGTGGTGGCACTGCTGGCGGTGCTGGCGGCCGCCGGCGCCACCTACGTCTGGCTGAGGCGGTGCTCCGGCCGGCGTCCGTCCGGCGAGCGGTGGGGCGGCCGGGCCGACTACCGACCCGCCTGGGCGACGTACGACGACGAGCGCGACACCCTCGAGAAGCGGCTCGCGCTCGCCCGCGAGGATGTCACCAGACTCGGCGAGGAACTCGACCGGGCGGACGTCCCCGGCACCGACCCGGTCGTCCGCGACCACCTACAGGCGGCGCTGGACGCCTACGCCGACTGCTCGCGCCGCGTCGAGACGGTGACCTCGGACGAGGAGCTGAGGCGGCTCGGCGACGTGGTGGAGTACGCCCGCTGGCGGCACGCCTGCGCCCGGGCCCTGCTCGCCGGCGCTCCCCCGCCACCGCGGCGGGTGCCTTGCTTCCGCGACCCGACGCACGGCGTCTCGGTCGCCGACGTGATGTGGGCGCCGCCCGGCGGCGTGCCACGACCCGTGCCCGTGTGTCGGGCCTGCTTCGAGGAGATGACACCGTGAGAACGTGTTGGGAAAGGTCCTGAGAGTGCCCCTGCGGATCCTGGCGATCGCGTTCCTGCTGGTGCTGCTGACCGGCTCGCCCGGTCACGCCGACACCGACCTCGACAGGTACGCCGGCGAAGTGGCCGGCCACCTCGCCCGGCCCGGCCTCTACGTCGCCGACGACGCGCTCGGGCATGGCGGCCTGACCCCTGACCGGATCGCGGACCTGGACCGGCTGGCGGCGGACACCCCCGGCCCGGTGCGGATCGCGGTAGTCACCGCCGACTCCCTCCAGACCGCCGGCTGGGATCCGGTCCGGGGCGACCCCATGGAGTTGCTCGGCGCCATCTACGACCATGTCGGCGCCGACGGCACCTACCTGCTGCTGATCGACGCCATGAGCTCCGACGGCGGCCGCTCGTTCACCACCAACCAATGGGCCGAGGACGGTCCGACCTATCAGGTCGAGAAGGGGGTCGACGACGCGGTGGACTGCTGCGCGCCGGCATACGACGACATGATCGAGGCGTTCCTCGGCACCGCCGGCGAGGAGGAGCTCAATCCCGGGCCGGTGATCGGCGGGCTGCTGGCGGGCCTCGCGGTGCTCGTCGCCGGCTGGTGCGGGCTGCGCGCCTACCTCCGTCACCGCACCCGGGGCCGGGCCGACCGCGAGGTGGCCGAGGCGCTGCGGCCGGCGCTCACCGAGGAGGTGATCGAGCTGGAGACGAGGGTCGGGGCGCTGCCGACCTACTCCGGCGATCCCGACGGCGATCTGCCCCAGGCGGTACGACGAGTCCTCGACCTGGTCGAGGAGGTCCGCCACCGGCTCGACGACCCGAAGCTGATGGACACCCCCGAGGAGGCCGAGCAGGTCACCAAGCGGCTCTCCGACGCCCGCTACGAGCTGGTCCGCATCGACGCGCTGAGCGCCGGCCGACCGGTGCCGGAGCGGACCGCGCCGTGCTTCTTCGACCCCCGGCACGGCCCGAGCACCGACGAGCGCGACTTCACCCCCGAGGGCGGCAAGGCGCGCAAGGTCCACGTCTGCCACGCCTGCGCGCTGCTGCTCGACGCCCAGCAGGTGCCGCCCACCCGGATGCTCGCCACGCCTGCCGGCGAGCGGCCCTACTGGCAGGCCGACCGGCTCAGCCGGCCCTATGTCAACGGCTACTGGCAGGTCCGGCGGTTCGACGACGACCGCATGGAGCGGATCCGTACGACGCCCGGTACCGCCCTCACCCCGGCCCGGCCGCGGCGTACGCCGACGACGTTCAGCTGGCTCTCCGACGGTGGCTCGGGACGCGGTGGCGGCTGGTCGTCATCGCCGTCCGGGTCGAGCCGGTCGTGGTCGTCCCGGTCGTCCTCGCGCAGTTCCTCCTCGCGTCGCTCCTTCGGCGGTGGCCGGTCCTCTTCCCGCTCCAGCTCCCGGAGCGGGAAGAGCCGCAAGTTCTGACACCCGCCGTTCACCGGGAGGTGTCACACTGAGGTGCATGACCGTGGAGGAGACCGAGCACGACCTCGGGACAGTTGAGTCCTTCGAGATCGAGCCGCCCTATGTGCCCGACCACGACGAGCTGTCGTCGGTGGAGAAGTTCGAGGACCGGTTCCTGGACCGCGAGCTGTCCTGGCTGCGGTTCAACCAGCGGGTGCTGGAGCTGGCCGAGGACGAGTCGCTGCCGCTGCTGGAGCGGGTGCGGTTCCTGGCGATCTTCACCTCCAACCTCGATGAGTTCTTCATGGTCCGGGTGGCCGGCCTGAAGCGGCGCATCGCCGCCGGCGTCGCGGTGCGCGCGGCCAGCGGGCTGATGCCGCGCGAGGTGCTGGAGAGGATCTGGGAGGCCACCCGGGAGCTCTCCGAGCGGCACGCGAGGGTCTTCACCGACCAGCTCACCCCGGCGCTGTGGAACGAGGGCATCGAGCTGGTCCGCTGGGCCGACCTCAACCCCACCGAGCAGAAGTTCTGCAAGAAGCTGTTCAAGGAGCGGGTCTTCCCGGTGCTCACCCCGCTGGCGGTCGACCCGGCCCACCCGTTCCCCTACATCAGCGGCCTCTCGCTCAACCTGGCCGTGCTGCTGCGCGACCCGAAGACCGGCAAGGAGCACTTCGCCCGGGTCAAGGTGCCCTCCAACTTCTCCCGGTTCGTGCCGCTGGGCAACGACCGGTTCGTGCCGCTGGAGGACGTCATCGGGGAGCACCTCAAGCGGCTCTTCCCGGGCATGGAGATCCTCCAGGTGCACACCTTCCGGGTGACCCGCAACGAGGACTTCGAGGTCGAGGAGGACGACGCCGAGAACCTGCTCGCCGCGCTGGAGAAGGAACTGCTGCGGCGCCGCTTCGGGCCGCCGGTGCGGCTGGAGGTGGAGCAGTCGATCTCCGACTTCGTGCTGGAGCTGCTGGTCTCCGAGCTGGACATCTCCGAGGCCGAGGTCTTCAAGCTGCCCGGTCCGCTCGACCTGCGCGGCCTGCACGGCATCGCCGACATCGACCGCGAGGAGCTGAAGTACCCCGCGTTCGTGCCGACCACCCACCATCGACTGGCCGAGGTGGAGTCGGCGGCGCCGGTCGACGTCTTCAAGGCGGCCCGCCGGCGCGACGTACTCCTCCACCATCCCTACGACTCCTTCGCCACCAGCGTGCAGCGGTTCATCGAGCAGGCCGCGGCCGACCCCAACGTGCTGGCGATCAAGCAGACCCTCTACCGCACCTCCGGCGACTCGCCGATCATCGACGCCCTCATCGACGCCGCCGAGTCGGGCAAGCAGGTGCTGGTGCTGGTCGAGATCAAGGCGCGCTTCGACGAGCAGGCCAACATCCGCTGGGCCCGCAAGCTGGAGCAGGCCGGCTGCCACGTGGTCTACGGGCTGATCGGCCTGAAGACCCACTGCAAGCTGGCGATGGTGGTGCGCGACGAGGGACAGTACGGCATCCGGCGCTACACCCACATCGGCACCGGCAACTACAACCCCAAGACCTCACGGCTCTACGAGGACTACGGCCTGATCACGACCAACGAGCAGATCGGCGAAGACGTCGCGCACCTGTTCAACAACCTCTCCGGCTGGTCCCGTTCGGCGTCGTACGACGAGCTCCTGGTCGCCCCCGACTCGGCCCGGACCGGACTGGTCGAGCAGATCCACGCCGAGATCGCCCACCACCAGGCCGGCCGGCCGGCGCGGATCCGGCTCAAGGCCAACTCGGTGGTCGACGAGGCGATCATCGACGCGCTCTACCTCGCCTCGCAGGCGGGCGTGCCGGTGCAACTGCTGGTGCGCGGCATCTGCGCGCTGCGGCCCGGCGTGCCGGGGCTGTCGGAGACGATCGAGGTGCGCTCGGTGCTGGGCCGGTTCCTGGAGCACTCCCGCGCGTTCTGGTTCGAGAACGACGGCGAGCCGGTGATGTGGATCGGGTCGGCGGACATGATGCATCGCAACCTGGACCGCCGCGTCGAGGTGCTGGTGAAGCTGCCGCTGACCGACCACGTGGCCGGCGTCGGGGAGCTCTTCGACCTGGCCTTCGCCGACGACACTCGCGCCTGGCTGCTCGGGCCCGACGGGACCTGGCACCGCAACGACGGCACCGTCGACATGCAGGAGACCCTCATCGAGCAGCACCGGCGACGCCGGGCGACGTTCGTGCGCTCGGACTCCTGAGCTCAGACGCCCAGGGCCAGGCGGAGGATCTGGTACGCCGCCGCGGCCACCACTCCCGCCGCCGGGAAGGTGAGCACCCAGGCGGCCAGGATATTGCCGGCCACCCCCCAGCGGACCGCCGAGAACCGCTTGGTGGCGCCCGCGCCCATGATCGCGCTGGTGATGGTGTGCGTGGTCGAGATCGGCGCGTGCCAGGCGAACGCCGTCGTGTAGAGCACGGTCGCCCCGACCGCCTCGGCCGAGAAGCCGCGGGCCGGGTCGAGGTGGATGATCTTGCGGCCCAGCGTGCGCATGATCCGCCAGCCGCCGGAGTAGGTGCCGAGCGAGATCGCGCCCGCCGCGCAGATGATCACCCACAGCGGCAGGTCGTCGCCGGCGGTGGCGTGGCCGGAGGCGACCAGCGCCAGGAAGATCACGCCCATCGTCTTCTGTGCGTCCTGCAGGCCGTGGCCGAGCGCGAGGGCAGCGGCCGAGACGGTCTGCAGCATCCGGAAGCCACGGTAGACCCTCGTCGCGGGATGGTTGCGGAAGATCCACATCACCGCCAGCATCACCGCGAAGGCCAGGCAGAAGCCGACCACCGGCGAGGCGACCATCGGGATGAGCACCTTGTCGACGATGGTGGTCCAGTGGATGTCGGCGAGGCCGGGTCCGGCCGCGAGCGCGGCGCCGACCAGGCCGCCGATGAGGGCGTGCGAGGAGGACGAGGGCAGCCCGAAGTACCAGGTGATGAGGTTCCAGGCGATGGCGCCGAGCAGCGCCGCCAGCACGATGACGAGCGCGTGCTTGGCGTCGTCGCCGTCGATCGCGATGGTGTCGGCCACCGTGTGGGCGACCTTCTGGCCGAGCAGCGCCCCCACGAAGTTCATCACCGCCGCGAGGATGAGCGCCACCCGGGGGGTGAGCGCCCGGGTCGAGACCGAGGTCGCGATGGCGTTGGCGGCGTCGTGGAAGCCGTTGGTGTAGTCGAACGCGAGCGCGACGACGACCACCGTCACGACGATGGCGAGCTCCACTCAGGATTCCTTGAGTGCGATCTGCTCGATGATATTGGCGACCCGCTCGAAGCCGTCGATGGCCGCTTCCAGCGCCTCGACGATGTCCTTGAGCTTGAGCACCTCGACGGCCTTGAACTCGCCGGAGAAGATCGTCGCCAGGATGCGCCGATGGTTGCGGTCGCCGGTGTTCTCCAGGCGGTTGATCTCGATCCAGTACTCCTCCAGCGACTTCATCGCCTGCAGGTTGGGCATGGCCGCGGCGGTGAGCTCGGCGCAGCGCTGCAGCACCGCCACCTGGTCGGAGAGGTCCGGCGGCAGCACTTTGACCTCGTAGACCAGGATCATGTCGACGACCTCGTCCATCAGGTCCATGATGTCGTCCAGCCCCGAGCCCAGCGAGTAGATGTCCTCGCGGTCGAAGGGCGTCACGAAGACCTGGTTGACGCGCTTGACGATGGCGTGGGTGGTCTCGTCGGCGTCGTGCTCGGCCGCCCGCATGCGCCGGGCGACATCCTCCTGATCGGCCGACTCGCCGAGCATCTCGGCAAGCAGCCCGGCACCGGTCACCAGATGGTTGGCCGACTCCGTGAAGAGGTCGTAGAAGGTCGTGTCGACCGGACGGATGCGCAAACGCACAGGGAACTCCCGGAGAGTCGGGGACGAACGCGCGACCACTCTAGGGGGTGGGTCTGCCTCCGGCGCAACTGATGGGTAGACACCCCCTGTTCCGGGCACCTGACATCCTGCACGCCGTTACGGCGTGTCGTGGTACGGAACGTCAGGTGCCCCGGGGTCGGGCTACCGTCAGGCGGCCACCTGCTGGCGGCGCAGCCAGACTCGCCGCTGCTCCTCATCGAGCGCCCGGCGCCGGGCCACGGTGCTGGTGTCGACCCACCAGTGCGGCTGCTGGAGAGTCCACGCGGCGGACCGCGGCCGCCGGGAGGCACGGTCGTACGCCGAGCGCAGCCGGCGGACGAAGCCGTCACGGTCGCGGTTGTCGGCCGAGACCATCGTGACCAGCTCCAGCCCGAGATCCCGATAGAGCTCCTCACGACCCAGGTCGCGCTCCCGGGGTCGCAGCTCGCCGTGCTGGGCCCCGTCGTACTCCCCGACGACGCCGGTCGCGGGATCAAGCAGGTCGGGGGTGACCAGGTGGCTTCCCCAACGGTCGAACAAGGGCACGTTGACCAAGGGCTCCGGAAGTCCTGCGACACGGGTCCAGATCAGCCGCATCACCGGCTCCCGCGGGGACCAGCTGTTCTCGCTGGCGTGCGGCAGCGCCGACCAGATCCGGGTGACGTGCGGACGGCCGGCCAGCCGCGCCCGCGCGTAGTCGAGAACCTCCTGCAGCGAGCAGAGGTCGTAGAAGGCGGCCATGTCCAGCGCTGCGACCCGGCGTTCCAGACTGGGCGTCGTACGTAGGATGCGACAGACCGAGCGCGGATGGACGGTCACCGGGAGCCCGTCGACCCGAGTGATGTCGTCGACAGCCAGGAACTCCTCGCACAGCTCGACGCCCGGCTGCGGCCGGAGCTTGCGATGGTTGTCGAGGGCCAACGGGACCGGCAGGTGCCCACCTGCTGGATCGTGGCCGCCGAAGTAGGCGCCACCGCCCCAGCGCAGACCGGCCCAGCCGGTGACCGCGCCACCCGACGGCAACCGGACGGCTGCCTCGACGATGCGCTGCTCCGCCGCTCTCGGATCGACGTGAGACGGCACGAACCAGCCTCGGCCGACGGCTCGCCAATGAGGACCGGCCGCCTCCCGACGGGTCGGACCGCCCATACCGCGCGGATCCGTCCTGACCGGCAAGACCACACCCGCATGCCTGAGGTCCGAGACATCCATGCGGCGAGCATGCCCCGAGTCTCGAAACCGTGACGTCGATCATCCACAAGGGCCGCCGCGCACCTGACGTTCTGCACGCGTTTTCGGCGTGTCGCCGTGCAAAACGTCAGGTGCCCGCGAAGCCGCGCGCCAGGGGGATCAGCCGAAGCGACCGCTGATATAAGCCTCGGTCGACTCGTTGTCGGGGTTGGTGAACATCTTCTTGGTGGGGTTGAACTCCACCAGGTGCCCGGGCTGGCCGGCCGCCTTGAGGTTGAAGAAGCCGGTGTCGTCGGAGACCCGGGCGGCCTGCTGCATGTTGTGGGTCACGATCACGATCGTGAACTGGTCCTTGAGCTCGTGGATCAGGTCCTCGACCGCGGCGGTGGAGATCGGGTCGAGCGCGGAGCAGGGCTCGTCCATGAGCAGGATCTGCGGCTCCACCGCGATCGCCCGGGCGATGCACAGCCGCTGCTGCTGACCGCCGGAGAGGCCCATGCCGGGCCGGCTCAGCCGGTCCTTGACCTCTTCCCAGAGGTTGGCGCCGCGCAGCGACCGCTCCACGATGGCGTCGGCCTCGGACTTGGGGATCCGCTTGGAGTTGAGCCGGTTGCCGGCCAGGACGTTCTCGTAGATCGACATGGTCGGGAACGGGTTGGGCCGCTGGAAGACCATGCCGATCATCCGGCGCACCTCGACCGGGTCGACGCCGGGGTCGTAGAGGTCCTGCCCGGAGACGGTGATCTTGCCCTCGACGTGTGCGCCCGGGATCACCTCGTGCATCCGGTTGAGGGTGCGCAGGAAGGTGGACTTGCCGCAGCCGGAGGGGCCGATGAAGGCGGTCACCGCCTTCGCCTTGATCGTCATGTTGACGCCCTCGACGGCCTTGAAGTCGCCGTAGTAGATGTTGACGTCGGAGACGTCGATGCTCTTGGCCATGTGTTGCTCCTAGCGCCCGGTCTTGGGGGCGAAGATCTTGCTGATGATGCGAGCCGCGAGGTTGAGCAGCATCACGATGACAATGAGGATCAGCGCACCGCCCCAGGCCCGGTCGTAGCCCTCGGGCGTCGCCTGGCCGTACTGGGACATGATGAACACCGGCAGCGTCATCATCCGGTCGCTGAACAGGTTGGTGTTGACGGCCTCGAAGGTGCCGACGGCGACCAACAGCGGCGCGGTCTCGCCGATCACCCGGGAGATCGCCAGCACGATGCCGGTGATGATGCCGGCCAGCGAGGTCGGGATGACCACCTTCATGATGGTGCGCCACTTCGGCACCCCGAGAGCGTACGACGCCTCGCGCAGGTCGGCCGGGACCAGCCGCATCATCTCCTCGGCGGAGCGGACCACCGTCGGGATCATCAGCAGCGAGAGCGCGATGGAGCCCATGATGCCCATTCGGGTGCCGACGCCGAAGATCAGCGTGAACAGCGCCAGCGCGAAGAGACCGGCGACGATCGAGGGGATGCCGGTCATGACGTCGACCAGGAAGGTGACCATCCGGCCGATCCGGTTGCCCTTCGCGTACTCGACCAGGTAGATGGCCGTGAACAGGCCGACCGGCACCGAGATGACGACGGCGCCGAAGGTGATCAGCAGGGTGCCGATGAGCGCGTGCTTGAGGCCGGCACCGACAACGAGCTTGCCGGTCTCCGGGTCGAGCCGCTGCACCATGTCGTTGGTCAGGAAGTCGCCGTTGATGGCCGAGAGGCCGTGGCTGAGCACCGTCCACAGCAGCCACACGAGCGGGACCAGGATGAGCAGGAAGGCGGCCCAGATGACGCCGGTGACGGTCCGGTCGACCAGCTTGCGGTTGGTCTTGAGCCGGGGCGCGCCGGCCTCGGGAGCGGTCGTTGCACTCACCTGGAGTTCCTCTCGCTA
The DNA here is from genome assembly GCF_047607185.1 of Nocardioides sp. Lineage (GTDB taxonomy): Bacteria > Actinomycetota > Actinomycetes > Propionibacteriales > Nocardioidaceae > Nocardioides. The sequence continues at coordinate 12,469 of NZ_JASGDQ010000011.1, forward strand.
CGGCCGACGACCCAGCGCGCCGCGAAGTTGACGGCGAACGTGAAGACGAACAGCACCAGACCGGTCGCGAGGAGGACCGTCTGGATGCGGGTGTCCTCCGCGTTGTACTTCGAGGCGATATTGGACGCGATCGTGGCCGGGTTGGTCGACGAGATCAGGTTGAGAGTGACGATCGGCGTCGCCGAGAGCACCATCGCGACCGCCATCGTCTCGCCGAGCGCCCGGCCGAGGCCGAGCATGACGGCGGCCACCATGCCGGAGCGGGAGTGCGGGAAGACCGCATAGCGGATCATCTCCCAGCGGGTGGCGCCGAGCGCCAGCGCCGCCTCCTCGTGGAGCTGCGGGGTCTGCGCGAAGACCTCCCGGCTGATCGCGGTGATGATCGGGATGCACATGATGGCCAGCACCACGCCGGCCACCAGGATGGTGCGCCCGGTGGAGGACGGCGGCCCCTCGAAGAACGGCAGCCAGCCGAGATACTTGCCGAGCCAGTCCTGCACCGGCTGGGAGGCGACGGCGAGCGAGCGAGCGCCCCAGAGGCCGAAGACGACCGAGGGCACCGCGGCGAGCAGGTCGATGACGTAGGCGACCGGAGCGGCGATGCGGCGCGGCGCGTAGTGGCTGATGAACAGCGCCAGCGCGAACGAGAAGGGGACGGCGATCAGCAGCGCGATGACGGCGGCGAGCACAGTGCCGTAGACCAGCGGGCCGACGTACCCCCAGAAGTTGTCCGAGGCGGGTCCGTAGACCTCGGAGTCGGCCGAGAAGCCCGGCGCACCCTTGATCGCGAGGAAGACGAAGACGGCCGCGAGGGCGACGAGGATCGTCATGCCCGCGGCCAGCGCGAGGCCGGAGAAGACCCGGTCGCCGAGGCCAAAGGAGCCCTTCTTGGCCAGTTCCGGCTCTGTTGGGCTCTTGACGTCTGATGTGGTGCTCACGGATCTCCTGAAGGTTGACTGCCGCAGCGGCGGGGCCGAGCCGGCCCCGCCGCTGGGTGGTGTTGGTGCGTCAGCCGGCCGTGATGCCGTCGAGGATCGAATCCGCCTTCGCGGCGATGTCGGACGGCATCGGCGCGGAGAGCGCGTTGGCCGCCGCGGCCTTCTGACCCGTGTCGGAGACGATGTACTTGCCGAACGCCTTCACGATGTCGGCGGTGGCCGCGTCGCTATAGGTCGAGCAGGCGATGAAGTACGACGCCATGAACACCGGGTAGATGCCGGCGTCGGTGGCCGTCCTGTTGATCGCGTAGGCCAGGTCGCTCGCGGAGCGGCCCTCGACCGGCGCGGAGGCGGCCAGGCCGACGGCGGCGCCGTCGGCGGACGGGGCGACGTAGGTGTCGCCCACCTTGACCGAGACGACGCCAAGCTCGGTCGTGGCGACCGCGCTGTCGTCGGCGTACCCGATGGTGCCCTCGCCGTCGGTGACGGCGCCGATGACGCCCGAGGTCTTCTCGGCGGCCTCGCCGCCCTGGGTCGGCCAGTCGCTGCTGTGCTCGGTCGCCCAGGCGCCACCGCTGGCCTGGTAGAGCCAGTCGGTGAAGTTGTCGGTGGTGCCCGAGGAGTCGGAGCGGTGGACCGGCGAGATCGCGGTGTCAGGCAGGTCGACGTCCGGGTTCTGGTCGGCGATGGCGTCGTCGTTCCAGGTGGTGATCGTGCCGTTGAAGATGTCGGCGATGGTCGCCGCGTCGAGGTTGAGGCTGTCGACGCCCGGCAGGTTGAAGATGATGTCGATCGGCGAGATGAAGACCGGCAGCTCGATGACGTCGGAGTTGCCGCAGGCGGCCTGGGCCTTCGGCAGGTCCTCGTCGCTGATCGCGGAGTCGGAGCCGGCGAAGGCGTAGGCGCCGGAGTAGAAGTTGTCGCGACCGGTGCCGGAGCCGACCGGGTCGTAGGTGATGGTCACGTCGGGGTTGCTGGCGCCGAAGCCGGCCCGCCACGCCTCCTGGGCGGTCTCCTGCGCGGAGGAGCCGCCGGCGGCGATGGTGCCGGACAGGCCGGTGGCGGCGTCGCCGCCGGTCGAGGTGTCGCCCGACGAGGTGCTGTCGGTGCTGGTCTCGTCGTCCGACGAGCCGCCACAGGCGGCCAGCGACAGAGCGAGCGCGAGGGCGGCCACGCCGGGAACGATCCGGCGGGTGGAAGTGATGGTCACTTCGGTTCTCCTGTGTTCTGCGAGGTTGTCTCGGGCCGAACCTAAGGAGGCGAAGTGACCGGACCCCGGGGCAATGGTGAACGCGGCGTGAACCGAACATGCCGAATCGGCGACGACCGTCCGCCCGGGAGGCAGACATCACGTGAACTACCTCTTGAACGGCGTCGCCGGGGGCTACGCGAGATGGCGCTCGGCGGCGACGACCTGACCCTTGCGGAGGTGGGCGACCAGCAGCGCGCCCCTCTCCAGCGGCACCGCCTCGAGGTCGAGCCCGGCGAGGATGTCGGGCAGCACCGGCCGGTGGCTGCAGACCGCAACCGGCCGCCCGGGGGCCTCGGCGAGCGCCCGGACCAGCTGACGCACCTTGCGCGGCCGGGCGTCCTCCTCGGACAGCAGGTCGACCAGCTCGGGTTCGATGCCGCGGCCGTCGCAGAACGGTCGCACGGTCTCGACGCAGCGGGTGCTGCTGCTGGTCACGACCCGGCCGACGTCGTACGCCGTCAGGATGGTGGCGATCCGCTCAGCCTGTCGCCTGCCGGTGGCCAGCAGCGGCCGGGAGCGGTCCTCGTCGTGCCAGAGCCGGCGCGCCCGGGCGTCGGCGTGTCTGACCACGATGACGGTGTCGGTGCGCTTGGCGGCGGTAAGCGCCTCGGCAAGGGTGGCCTGGTCATAGCGGTAGGTGAGCAGTCGGGCAGCCTTGTCGACCGGAACCCAGGAGACCTCGTCGATCTCGGCGTTGGGCCGGTAGCCGGCGACGTCGTCGGAGCCCCCGGAGGCGACCCGGCCGATCCAGTAGTGCACCTGCTTGGCGCCCTTGGCGGCGCGGTAGCGCTGGTTGGCGAGCGGTCGGCCGAGACGGATCCGCAGCCCGGTCTCCTCCTCGACCTCCCGGACCGCCGTCGCGGTGACGTGCTCGCCACGGTCGCGCTTGCCCTTGGGGAAGGACCAGTCGTCGTACTTCGGGCGGTGCACGAGCAGCACCTCACGTCCCGGCCGGAGCACCACGGCGCCGGCAGCGACGATGTCGGGGGTCGCCATGTAGGTAGCGTATGCGTTCGTGCGGCGACGGGTAGTTCTCGGATGGCTGGCGCTGCTGCTTCTGCTGGCCGGCTCGGCGGGGGCGGCGTGGTGGCGCTCCTCGCAGCACTCCGGGCTCGCCACCGCGCTGGCGCTGGCGCCGGCCGACGCGCAGCGCTACGCGTGGACCGACTGGGCGGCGGTGCGGCAGAGGCTGGGCGAGTCGTCGCTGGACCGGCTGCTCGCGAAGGGGTACGACGCCGACCTCACCTCGGCCTCGGCGATGGGCACCTCGGCGGCCGCGCTGCGCGACACCCTGGGCTTCTCTCCGGCGTCGGTGTCCTGGGAGCTGCTGGCGCAGTCGTCCTCCGGGGTCGTGGACCTGATCGGGCTGCCCGACCCGAAGGCGGTCCACCGGGCGATCGAGGAGGCCGGCTGGAGGCCGATGGAGGACCCGCTGCGCGACGACATGTGGGGCGACGTGAACGGCGGTGCGCTGACGACGAAGCTCGGCATCGCGCCGGAGTTCAGCTACCTGGCGATCCGCGACGGCGTGCTGTTCGCCAGCGACGACGCGGCGTACCTGGCCTCGGTGCTCGATGCCGACGACTCCCCCGCCGAACCGATCGCGGCAGTGGTCTCGGCCATCGGGGATCCGCTGTCGGCGCTGGTCTACGGCGGCGACTACGCGTGTGGCCATCTGGCGATGAGCCAGGCCGACGACGTGGACCAGGCGCAGGCGGCGGCGCTGCTGCGGGAGGTGGACGGGGTCGACCCGATGACGGCGTTCGCGATGGCTGCCGAGCCGGGTGGCGCCGTACGGGTGGCGATGGCGTTCGAGGGCCACGCCCGGGCGGTGCACAACGCCGATGCGCGGGCGAGCCTGGCGAGTGGCTCGGCGCCGGGGCAGGGCGGCGACTTCAGTGAGCGGTTCGCGCTCGGCAAGGTCGAGGCCAGCGGCGATCTGGTGACGATGGAGCTGCGGCCGACCAACGGCGCGGCGGTGCTCTCGGACCTGACGAACGGGCCGGTGCTGTTCGCGAGCTGCTAAGCGAGCGGACCATCCAACACAGCGCGAGCTGCTAGTCGGCACCCTTCACCACATCGAGAATGGCGTCGATCTCCTCGACCGACAGCGGCCCGTCGGACTCACTCGCAGCGACGATGAGATTGGTGGTCAACTCCACCTCACGCAGGAGCTCGGCGTCCTCGAGCGAGACGTCGAACTGATCATGCACAGGCCCTCCTGGAGGTAACGCGAACCCCGTCCTTCGCCCTTGATCTTCTCCTCCCAAGAATAGGTTGAAACGCAAACCAGCGCCGCAGTTTCAGGCAAACGGCACGAGGCCCCCGCCCCGGGCAACCGGGACGGGGGCCTCGCGACCAGCCGATCGAAGATCAGATGGGCCGGACGTTCTCCGCCTGCGGGCCCTTCGGGCCCTGCGTGACGTCGAACTCGACCTTCTGGTTCTCGTCCAGGGACTTGTAGCCCTGGGTCTGGATGGCCGAGTAGTGCACGAAGACGTCGTCGCCGCCGCCCTCCTGCGCAATGAAGCCGAAGCCCTTCTCGGCGTTGAACCACTTAACGGTGCCCTGAGCCATGTGCTCGATTACTCCTTAGTCGGGGCGAGAGGTCGTCACTTCGACGACCCCACACCAGATGCGGTGACACGTCGCTCCGACCTGTGGTGTCCCCCCCCATCGGGTGGGCACAGAGCAGAAACGCCGTTGGATCACAAACTCCGCGGGCGTCAGACCAGCTGGAACTTTGCACCTGTTGCGGGGTCCACATTAGCAATGCTGACCCGGCTGAGAAGAGTCCCGACCCAGGAAATCCGGGTCGCGGACGTGAAGGTTCTGCAACACCGGTGTGAACGGGGGCGATTCGAGACCCCTCGAAGGGCCATCAGGGACCTCTCGGCGGGCCATCTGTGACCTCTCGGCGGAACGCTCAGTCGTTCGAGGAGCGAGGGCTGTAGTCCGACCAGTCGTCGTAGTCGTCGACTTGGTCGTTGTCATCACGCTCGCCATGCAACTCTCGCGCAAGCGCCCCGAAGTCCGTCTCGTGAGTGCGGTACTTCAGGTCGCGGGCGACCTTCGTCTGCTTGGCTTTCGCACGGCCGCGCCCCATAGGGTCAGCCCCCTCGCACGTTGGCCGGGGCACCAGGGCTCCCGGGCTATCTCACAGAATTTTCGTGAGGCCAACGCTACCTGCTCCGGCCGGGTTTCCGCACACTACCCTGTCGAATATCTGTTCGCGCGCGGCGAACGTCACTCCCCCGGATGGTTGCCGACCAGTCGAACCCGGCCTGCCAGGCCCTCGGCGGCGGGGTCGACCGAGCCCGCCACCCAGGCGTCGATGCCGGACTCCGCGAGGATCGCAAGCACGCCATCGACGGCGTCGGCCGGGGCGAGCGCGACCATGCCGACACCCTGGTTCAGGGTCGCCTCGACGTCAGCCAGGGAGAGCCCGCCGCTGGATCGGACCAGCGAGAAGATCGGCGCCGGGGTCCAGCTGGCCCGATCGACGGTGACGGTGACGGTGTCGGGCACGACCCGCTCCAGGTTGGTAGCCAGTCCGCCGCCGGTGACATGCGCCATCGCGTGTACGCCGGCCTCCCGAGCCAGCCGCAGGCACGGCTTGGCGTAGATCCGGGTCGGGGTGAGCAGCTCCTCCCCCAGCGTGCGGCCGAGCTCGTCGACGTGCTGCTCCAGCGTGAAGGATCCGGAGTTGAGCAGCACGTGCCGCACCAGCGAGAAGCCGTTGGAGTGCAGCCCCGAGGAGGCCATCGCGATCACCACGTCACCAGCGACCACCCGGTCGGCGCCGAGCAGCTCGTCGGCCTCGACCACGCCGGTGGTGGCGCCGGCGACGTCGTACTCCTCCGGGGCGAGCAGCCCGGGGTGCTCGGCGGTCTCGCCGCCGACCAGCGCGGTGCCGGCCTCGACACAGGCCTCGGCGATGCCCTTGACGATCGCGGCGATCTTCTCGGGCACGACGCGACCGGTGGCGATGTAGTCGGTCATGAAGAGCGGCTCGGCGCCACAGACGACCAGGTCGTCGACGACCATCCCGACCAGGTCGAACCCGATCGTGTCGTGGATGTCCATGGCCTGCGCGATGGCGACCTTGGTCCCGACGCCGTCGGTGGAGGTGGCCAGCAGCGGACGGCGGTACGACGTCAGGGCGGAGGCGTCGAAGAGGCCCGCGAAGCCGCCGAGACCGCCCATGACCTCAGGCCGGCGCGACTTGGCGACCCACTCCTTCATCAGGTCGATGGCCCGGTCGGCGGCCTCGATGTCGACGCCGGCGGCAGCGTATGCGTTGGTCATCAGCGTCCGATCAGGGGTTGTTGAGCACGGGCAGCGCCTTGCCCATCGTCGGCGAGGAGAGCGAGACCTCCAGCAGGTGCTTGCCGAGCAGGCTCTGGTCGGGCAGCGGCACCGGGTAGTCGCCGGTGAAGCAGGCGGCGCAGAGGCCGTCGGCCGGCTGCCCCGTCGCGGAGACCATCCCGGGCAGCGAGATGTAGCCGAGCGAGTCGGCGCCGATGGAGGAGGCGATCTCGTCCACGTCGAGGCCGTTGGCGATCAGCTCGGCGCGGGTGGCGAAGTCGATGCCGTAGAAGCAGGGCCACTTCACCGGCGGGGAGGAGATCCGGACGTGCACCTCGAGAGCGCCGGCCTCGCGCAGCATCCGGACCTGCGCGCGCTGGGTGTTGCCGCGCACGATCGAGTCGTCGACCACGACGATCCGCCTGCCTCGGATCATGTGCTCGAGTGCGTTGAGCTTGAGCCGGATGCCGAGCTGGCGCAGCGTCTGGGACGGCTGGATGAAGGTGCGGCCGACATAGGAGTTCTTGACGAAGCCCTGGCCGAACGGGATGCCGGACTCCTCCGCGTAGCCGGTGGCGGCCGGCGTACCGCTCTCCGGGACCGGCATGACCAGGTCGGCCTCGACCGGGAACTCGCGGGCCAGCTGGCGGCCCATCTCGACGCGGGCCTCGTGGACGCCGCGGCCGTTGACGGTGGCGTCGGGGCGGGCAAGGTAGACGTACTCGAAGACGCAGGTCTTCTTCCGCGGCTCGGCGAACCGGCGCGAGCGCAGCCCGTCGGCGTTGATCACCACCATCTCGCCGGGCTCGATCTCACGCACCACCGAGGCGCCGACGGTGGCCAGCGCGGCGTCCTCGGAGGCCACCACCCAGCCGCGGTCGAGGCGGCCGAGAACCAGCGGCCGGATGCCGTGCGGGTCGCGGGCGGCGTAGAGGGTGTCCTCGTCCATCCAGACCAGGCAGTAGGCACCGCGAACCCGCGGCAGCACCTCGACGGCGCGGTCCTCCAGGCTCTGGTCGGGATGATGGGCAAGCAGCTCGGTCAGCAGGCTGGTGTCGTTGGTGGCCGACGCCGCCGGGCCACCGGACCGCTGCAGGTCGAGCTCGTCGATCGGCGTCGGCAGCAGCTCGACCAGGTCGCGCAGCTCGGCGGTGTTGACGATATTGCCGTTGTGTCCCAGCGCCACCGAGCCGACCGAGGACGGCCGGAAGGTCGGCTGGGCGTTCTGCCAGGTGGAGGCACCGGTCGTGGAGTAGCGGGCATGGCCGATGGCGACATGGCCGTGCAGCGAGTCCAGAGTGGTCTCGTCGAAGACCTGCGAGACCAGGCCCATGTCCTTGTAGACCAGGATCTGTCTGCCGTTGCTCACCGCGATGCCGGCCGACTCCTGGCCGCGGTGCTGGAGTGAGTAGAGGCCGAAGTAGGTGAGCTTGGACACCTCTTCGCCGGGGGCCCACACCCCGAAGACGCCGCACACGTTGCTCATCCTACGTGGGGAGGGTGGGTACACCGATTCCGCAATGCCGAAACGTTTCACCCCAGGTTCCATCCCAGATCGTCGTAAAAACCACGTCATGAATCGGTCGCGGCGCCGTTCTTCTCATGTTCCAATCTCTCGGGTCCCAACGTTCCGGAGACAGAAAACCCGCGAGATGCCCGACTCGACGCCCCACGCGCTCGGCGCTGTGACGTCCGGCCCTGCCTGGCCGGACGCGCTGACGCGCGCCGCCCTGCAGCTGGTCGCGGAGGCAGTCACCGAGTTGGCCGGCTTCGGGCTGGCCACGGTCAGCGTGGCTGGGGACGACGGGCTGCTGCACCTGGTCGCGGTCGCCGGCGATGTCGAGACCGCCGCACATCTCGCCGGGATGGTCACCCCGACCAGTCACCTGGTGTCCGACCTGGAGCAGGCTGACGACTGGGGTCACTTCAAGTTCGTGCCCCACGAGCGCGCCGGCGACCAGCCGTGGGGCTGGGTGCCCGACCTCGCCATGCCCGACAGCGAGGGCGACTGGCATCCGCTCGACCTCCTCATCGCCCCGCTGTACGACGGCGACGGCACCCTGCGCGGCACCCTGGCGATCGACCTGCCCGACGACGGCCGCCGGCCGGACGCGGCCCGGCGAGCGAGGCTGGAGCGGTTCGCCGAGCAGGCACGGCGGGCGATCCTGAAGGCGCTGGAGCGAGAGCAGCTGGAGCGCCGGGTGCGGCTGGCGGCGGCCGTCCGCGACATCGTCCGGCGCGGCACCGCCAGCACCTCGCTGACCGCAGTCGTCGACGAGATCGACGAGCCGCTGCGCCGGGCCTTCGACGCCGACGGGTTCTGGATCCGCGTCTTCGACGGCACCAGCCGGATCGTCGGCCGGGGCGGTACGACGCCGAGCCTGCTACAGGTCGGCGACCCGCTCACCAGCATCGGCCGGCGGTCGACCGAGCGGCTGTGGCGGGCACAGCAGGTCGCCGCGGTCGGGGTCGGCGGCTACCGCCACAACTTCGCGGGCACCGACGACGAGGGCGCGGCGGTCGAGGCGCTGATCGAGGAGCGCGGCTTCGGGCTGGTGCTGCACGCGCCGCTGGGCGTGGACGGCGAGTGCCTGGGCGCGCTCACGCTGGGGCGCCGAGTTGGCGCGCCCGGCTGGTCGGCCGACGAGATCGAGGCCATCCGCGAGGTCGGCCGTGACCTCGGTCAGGTGCTGCTGAGCACCCTCGCCCTCGAGCGCGAGCAGCAGCTCGTCAGCGACCTGCGTGAGCTCGACGCCTACAAGTCGCGGCTCATCGGTGTCGTCTCCGAGGAGCTGGGCCGGCCGCTGTCGACCATCACTACGAACGTGGACCGGCTGGCCTCGCTCGAGGTGCCCGACGGTGCCGACCGGCTGGTGGCCGGGATGGACCGCAGCACCCGTCGAATGGTCCGGCTGGCCGACGACCTGGCGCTGCTCTCGAAGGTGGCCGACCCGGCTACCCCGGTCGTCGACCGCCCGGTCGACCTGGTGCCGATCGTGCGCGAGGTCTGCCAGCTGACCGAGGCCACCGTCCGGCAGCACCACCAGCGCATCCGGGTGGGGCTGCCCGACACGGACCCGGTGCTGGTGCTCGGCAACGCGACCGAGCTGGACCGGCTGGTGCTCAACCTGGTGAGCAATGCCGTCAAGTACAGCCCCGACGGCGGCGCCGTCACGGTGTCGCTGCGGCGCGACGGCGGGACCGTGGAGCTGACGGTGGCCGACGAGGGGATCGGGATCAGCGAGGCCGACCAGGCCCGGCTGTTCACCGAGTTCTTCCGCTCCAGCGATCCGGCCGCGCTGCGACAGCCGGGCACCGGGCTGGGCCTGGCGATCGTCGACCGGATCGTGCGCCGCCACGGTGGCCGGGTCGAGGTCGAATCCGCGCTGGGGCGCGGCTCCACCTTCCGCGTGATGCTGGCAGGGCTGTGACATGGCCTGGTCAGAGGAGTCGATGCGCGACAGCGTGCAGTTCATCGCCGAGGGCATCGCGGAGCTGGTCGGCTTCGAGGTCGTGATGATCAACGTCCGCTCCGGCGAGGAGTTCGTGATCGTCGCCGTCAGCGCCTCCGCGCCGGGCCACCGGGCGGACGGCACCGCCGAGTCGGCCAAGGAGATGCTCGGGAGCCGGTGGCCGGTCAGGGTGCTGCAGTCGCAGCTCGCCGTCGCCGAGGACTGGGGATGGTTCAAGTTCATCCACCACGACGTCATGCCCCAGGAAGAGTTCGACCCGTTCACGTGGATCCCGGACATCCCGGTGTCGGAGGAGCCGGGCAGCTGGCACCCCTACGACGCCCTGGTGGCGCCGATCCTCGACGAGGACGGGGTGATGCAGGGGATGGTGTCGGCGGACAGCCCGCACACCGGCCGCTATCCGGATGCCGCCCAGCGGCGCATCATGGACCGCTACGCCGAGCAGGCCGCCAAGATCGTGCTCGGGGCGCTCCAGCGAGAACGGCTGCGCGAGGAGGCCACCCAGGTCGAGACCGCGGCGGCGATGATGCGGCAGGCCAGCAGCGGCTCCAGCCTGGCCGAGGTGCTCACCGGGTCTGCGCCGCAGTTGCTGGACGCCTTCGAGGCGGTGGGCATCTGGTGCCTGGTGCTGGGCGAGGACCACACCCCGGTCGAGCTCGCGTCGTACGCCGGACCGCCGGTGCCGACCATGCCCGAGGTGGTGACGCTGGCGTCGGTGATGGCCCGCCGGCTGTGGCAGCGAAGGGCGGCCGCTGCCGTCGGCCGCGGCGAGCTGTGGAACCTGAGCTGGACCATGGAGGCCGACATCGTCGAGTCGCTGCTGCACGAGGGCGGTCTCGGCTCGGTGGCGCTGGCCCCGATCGGCACCACCGAGCGCTGCTTCGGTGCGTTGGCCCTGCTGCGACCGCTCAACGGCCGGCCGTGGGCCGAGCACGACCTGCGTGGCCTCTTCGACATCGGCCGCGACCTCGGCAGCGTGCTGGTCAACCGCGACCTGCTGGAGCGCGAGCGACAGGCCGCCGCCGAGCTGCGTCAGCTCGACCACTACAAGAGCGAGCTGATCGCCACCGTCTCCCACGAGCTGAAGAACCCGCTCGCCGCACTGGTCGGCAACGTCGAACTGCTGGGGGAGGACCTCGACCCCGGCCTGGAGGAGGTAGCGGCCACCGCGGCGGCGGTCGCCCGCGACGCGCACCGGATGTCACGAGTGGTCGACGATCTGCTGCTGCTCGCCCGGGTGGCCGATCCCGACACCCGGCTGGACCCCCGGCCCATCGACCTGCGGTCGGTCGCGCGCCGCGCCGTCGACGACGTGGCCAGCACGGCTCGGCAGGCCGAGGTGAGACTCACCGCGACGCTCGGCGAGGAGCCGGCGACGGTGATCGGGTCGAACACGGAACTGGAGGGCGCGGTGGCCCATCTGGTGCGCAACGCCGTCAAGTTCACCGACCCGGGCGGGAGCGTCGCGGTCGAGCTGGCACGCACCGGCACTGGCGTGGTGCTGACGGTCTGCGACACCGGCATCGGCATCCCGGAGGCCGACCAGGGCAGGTTGTTCGACGAGTTCTTCCGCTCCGCCGACCCGGCCGCGCGCGTTCGCCCCGGCGCCGGGCTCGGCCTGGCCATCGTGGGCCGGGTGGCGGCCCGTCACGAGGGCGAGATCTCCGTCGAGTCGGTGCTCCGCCGGGGCAGCACGTTCCGGCTCAGCCTGCCTGCCGACCCGGGGTCATAGACCGAGTCCTCGACCAAGTCCTCGCAGCAGCAGCGCCTCGGCGAGGACGACCTTCTCGAACTCCGCAAGATGGAGCCCCTCGTTGGGGCCGTGGGCGCGGGTGTCGGGGTCCTCGACGCCGGTCACCAGGATGCTGGCCTGCGGGAACGACTCCAGGAACTCGGCGATGAACGGGATCGAGCCGCCAACGCCCATGTCCACCGGCGCGGTGCCCTCCCAAGCCTCGGCGAAGGCGGCCCGGGCGACGTCGTACGCCGGACCGGTGGCCGGCAGCGCGATCGGCTCGCCGGTGTCGACGACAGTGGTGGTGAGCCGGGCCCCCCAGGGCACGTGCCTCTCCAGGTGCTCCCGCAGCCGGGCCACCGCGTTGTCGGCGGTGTCACCGGGCGCGATCCGGACAGTGACCTTGGCGCGGGCGACCGGGGTGAGGGTGTTGGAGGCGCCCTGCACCTTCGGCGCGTCGAAGCCGGTGACGGTGATCGCGGGCTTGGTCCACAGCCGCTCGACGGCGGAGCCGGTGCCGATCCACGACAGGCCGTCGATGGCTCCGGACTCGGCGCGCAGCCGCTCCTCGGGATAGTCGACGTCGGCCGCCGGGCCGCTGACCAGACCCTCGACGGCCGGGTCGCCGGTGGGCGTCCACAGCGTGTCGAGCAGCCGGATCAGCGCCATGATCGCGTCGGGAGCCAGGCCGCCCCACATCCCGGAGTGGACGGCGTGCTCCAGCGTGCGCAGCTCGACGTCGACGCGGATCAGGCCGCGCAGGCTGGTGGTGAGCGCGGGCACGCCGATGTCCCAGTTCCCGGAGTCGCCGATGACGATGACGTCGGCGGCCAGCCGGTCCTCGTACTTCTTCAGCAACTGCGGCAGCGTGGCCGAGGCGACCTCCTCCTCACCCTCGATGAAGAGCCGCACCGTGACCGGCAGGTCGCCCTGCTCGTTGAGGCTGGCGAGGGCACGCAGCGCACCGAGGTGGGCGGCGATGCCGGCCTTGTCGTCGGCCGCACCGCGGCCGTAGAGGCGATCGCCTCGCTCGGTGGGCTCGAAGGGCGGGGAGTCCCAGTCGGCATGGTCGTTCTCCGGCTGCACGTCGTGATGGGCGTAGAGCAGCACCGTCGGGGCGCCCTCCGGGCCCTTCTTCTCCCCGATGACCGCCGGCGGGGCGCCGTCGAAGGCACGCACGATCTCGACGTCGACGCCCTCGGCGCGGAACAGCTCGGCGGTCAGCGCCGCGCTCTTCTCGACCTCGCCGAGCCGCTCGGGGTCGGCACTCACCGACTCGATCCGAACCAGGTCCTTGAGGTCCTCGATGAGGTCGGGCAGGAGCTCGTGGACGGCCGCGCGCAAGTCACTCATGACCGCGAGCCTACGACCGTCAGCGCCCAGGTCGCCGAGAGGTCCCGGATTGCCCGCCGAGACGTCCCGGATTGCCCGCCGAGACGTCCCGGATTGCCCGCCGAGAGGTCCCGGATTGCCCGCCGAGAGGTCCCGGATTGCCCCAGGAAAGGGCAGTTAGAGACCCTTCGAGGGGCAGATAGGGACTTCTCGGCGCTAGGAGAGGGGGAGGTACGGCGTCAGGTCGGTGCGCTCGCCGCTGGCACTCACCCTTCCGTCAGCGACCGCGTCGAGCCAGGCCAGTTCGCCGATCGCGACAGCGATCCAGGTCTGCGCATCGGTCTCGACGACCGCCGGCGGGGTGCCCCGAGTATGGCGGACGCCCTCGACGCACTGGATGGCGGCGTACGGCGGCACCCGGACCTCCACCGACTTGCCGGGCGCCCGGGCCTCCAGCAACGCCAGGAAGTGCTTGGTCAGCAGCCGCAGGTCGGCTCGCTCGGCGCGGCCCTCGGCTACCCGGGCCAGCGCCTCGCGGACGGCGACGGGGTCGGCAGGCTTGAGTCGCGCGGGCACCCGATCACCCTAGTGTCGCGCGTCCGAAATGCTTGGACGGTTGGCGCCGATAGGTTGGGGGCCATGACGGAACCGGCCGGCCTGGAGAAGCTCCAGATCGCACCGGTGCTGGCGACCGTCCAGAAGCTGGAGCAGCGCATCGGCGCCAGGTTCCCGGAGCGAGGGCTGCACCGGGTGGCCGGCGAGCTGGTCAACTGGGTCGAGCAGGTGGCGGCAGACTCGCCCGGGCTGCGCCGGCAGCTGCGGACCGCCCGGGTCGCCTCCCGGGTGGCGATGCTGGCGGTCGTGGCGCTGGCCGTGGTGGTGTTCGTGGTCGCGCTACATGCGGCGTTCGTCGACGACACCGTGCACGGCGTGGACTGGGTGCCGCTGCTGGAGAGCAGCGTCAACGACCTGGTCTTCGTCGCCATCGCGGTCTTCTTCCTGCGCGGCTTCCCGGAGCGACTGCAGCGGTCGGCCACACTGCGGCAGCTGCACCGGCTGCGCTCGCTGGCCCACATCATCGACATGCACCAGCTCACCAAGGACCCGGAGCGGTTCCGCAGCACCTTCGTGACCACCAGCTCCAGCCCGCGGATGGACCTCACGCCCGAGCAGCTGGAGCACTACCTCGACTACTGCTCGGAGCTGCTCAGTCTGGTCGGCAAGAGCGCCGCGCTGTGTGCGGAGGAGTCCCAGGACCAGGTGGTGCTGGACACGGTCAGCACCATCGAGGCGCTCACAGTGAGCCTGAGCCGCAAGATCTGGCAGAAGATAGCGGTCCTGGCCGAGCTCCGAGCAAGGTGAGGGCGTCGGCAGGGCTGCCGCCCGGGATCCACGGTTACTGCTGAGCGCTCACACGCTCTTCGGCCCCCCGCTGCGCCGCTGGGTGGCCGACCGCAGCCGGGCCATCCGGGCATCGAGGTCGTGGGCGGTGGCGGCCGCCACCCGGAGCTCGTCGAGCAGGCCCGGCGGCACCTCGCCGTCGTACTTGTAGTAGATCTTGTGCTCCACGCTGGCCCAGAAGTCCATCGCGATGGTGCGGATCTGGAGCTCGACCTCGACCTGCTCGGAGTGGTCGGAGAGGTAGACCGGGACCTCGACGAGCAGATGCAGACTGCGGTAGCCGTTCGGCTTCGGGTGGGCGATGTAGTCCTCGACCTCGATCACCGTCACGTCCGACTGGCTGGTCAGCATGTCCGCGATCCAGTAGACGTCGGACTCGAAGGCGCAGGTCAGCCGCACTCCGGCGATGTCGTGGATCTGACGCTGGATCTCCGGGATGGAGTCGGCGCAGCCGAGCCGGGCCGCCTTGGCGAAGATGCTCTCCGGCGACTTGAGCCGGGTGCGCACGTGCTCGATCGGGTTGTGATCGTGGGTCTGCTCGAACTCCTCGCGCAGGATCGCGATCTTGGTGGTCAGCTCGTCGATGGCGAACTTGTAGCGCAGCCGGAACCTGGTGAACTCCCGCTGCAGCTCGCGCAGGTGCTGCGCGACTGCCTCATCGTCCTCGCCGAGGAACTCCGAGCTCATCAGCCGCTGGAGCACCGCGCTGGAACGGTCGGACTGCTGGATCAACGACGCACACCTTCCGATCGGGCTGACTTCGATAGTGCCTCATCGGGCCAACCTCGACGCTACCCCTCGTCCGGATCGGGTGGGCCGAAACCGCGGACGCGGAAGGACTCCCGCACCTCGTCGAGGTCGCCTCGGGGCTGGCCGGCATCCTCGGCGCCCGCGACGCCATTCTGTTCGTCGGCTCTGTTCGTCGGCTCTGTTCGTCGGCGCCGGGCTGGCCAGCCTGGCCACGGCGATCACGCTCTCGGGCTCGGTGCCCGCCGTACCCCGCCCGAGCCGGTGGCCGAGCTCAGCCTGAGCTGGGGTCTCCCGGACTCCCGAAGATGCGGTACGCCGGCCGGAGCAGGTCCCGCACCTCGTGCCCGCGCAGGCTCAACCCGGTGTCGGGCAGATCATCGAGGACCTGATCGGCCGGCACTGCCGGGATCGGCGGGCGCGGCAGCCCGCCCTGGACCTCGAAGAAGGAGTCCAGGCAGTCCTCCAGCGGGATCCCTGGCCGCTCGGCGAGGTCGGCGGCGACGGCGCCGCTGCGCGCCGCCTGCAGATTGGCCAGCAGGTCCTCACGCTGCCGACCGCGCCAGCCCAGGATCGCGAACGGGTCCTCGTCGAAGCGCTCGGCGAGCAGGTAGAACACCGCCGCCAGATGCTTGCACGGCACCTCCGGGTCGGGGCAGGAGCAGTCCAGGCTGAGCTCCCGAATCGTCGCCGGGAACAGTGGCAGGCCGAGTCCGGCGAAGAGCTCCTCGATGTCGGCCGGCATCTCACCAGCCAGCAGCTTGGCGGTATACCACGCCGAGTCGGCCAGCTCCTGCTCGACCCGGGCCCACTCCTCCTTGCCGAAGGCGACCGCGCCGATGCGGACCTTGTAGGGACGCACCCGGCTGCCCTGCACGATCGCGGTGACGGCGCCCGCGTCGACGTCGAGGGCGACCACCTGGCCCTGCCGGGCATAGCGGCGGCCGCGTTGCAGCCGCCCGCCCATCCCCATCGACTCCACCACGTCGATGAAGCGTTGCGACCACCAGCTCTGCGCAATCTTCCCGCGCCGTGAGCGGGCCTTCAGGCCGTCGGCCACCGGGCGGGGCTTGGCCGGCGGCGGATACCAGCTACTCATCGTCGACCGCCTCCCGCGAGAGCGCGAACAGCGAGCGGAGGTCGCGCGTGGACAGCTCGGTCAGCCAGCCCTCGCCGTCGCTGACGACGAGCTCGGCCAGCGCCTTCTTCTCCTCGATCATGTCGTCGATGCGCTCCTCGAGGGTCCCGGTACAGATGAACTTGTGGACCGCGACATTGCGCTTCTGGCCGATCCGGAACGCCCGGTCGGTGGCCTGGTCCTCGACCGCGGGATTCCACCACCGGTCCAGATGGATCACGTGGTTGGCGGCCGTCAGGGTCAGCCCGGTGCCGCCAGCCTTGAGGGAGAGCAGGAAGATCGACGGCCCCTCCCCCGCCTGGAACCGTCGTACCAACTCGTCGCGCTGCCGCTTCGACGTACCCCCGTGCAGGTAGGCGATGTCGGTGCCGAACCGGGCGGCCAGATGCGGGATCAGCAGCTCGGCGAACTCGGTGAACTGGGTGAAGCACAGCACCCGGTCGCCCTCGGCCAGGATCTCGGCGAGGATCTCCTCCAGACGATTGATCTTGCCCGATCGCGCCCCGACCGCCGAGCGGTCGTGCAACAGCTGCGCGGGGTGGTTGCAGACCTGCTTGAGCTTGGCCATCGCGGCGAGCACCTGGCCGCGGCGCTCGATCCCCTCGCTGGCCTCGATCTTGGTCATCATGTCGTCGACCACCGCTTGGTAGAGCGAGGCCTGTTCGACGGTGAGGCGACAGTACTGCTTGATCTCGATCTTCTCCGGCAGGTCGTCGATGATCCCAGGATCGGTCTTGAGCCGCCGCAGCACGTAGGGCCGGGTGATCTCCCGCAGCCGACCGGCTTTCCGGGTGTCACCGTACCGCTCGACGGGGATGGCGAACTTCGTCCGGAAGACCTCCCGGCTGCCGAGCAGGCCCGGGTTGAGGAACTCCATGATCGACCACAGCTCCGAGAGCCGGTTCTCGACCGGGGTGCCGGTCAGCGCCACCCGGTGTTCGGCGTCGAGACGGCGCACCGTCCGCGCGGCGCGAGACAGGCTGTTCTTGACCGCCTGCGCCTCGTCGAGCACGACCCGGCCCCAGGAGACGGCGGCCAGTTCGTCGGCGTCGCGGATCGCGGTGCCGTACGTCGTGACGACCAGGTCGGTCTCGGACAGCAGGGCGCGCAACTCCTCGCCGTGGCGCCGCTCGGTGCCGTGGTGGGCGTAGACCCGCAGCCCCGGGGCGAACCTGGCGGCTTCACGCTGCCAGTTTCCCACCAGCGACATCGGGCACAGCAGCAGCGTCGGCGGCCGGGTCCGCTGGCCGCGCTCGTGAGTCTCCAGGGCGAGCAGCTGGACGGTCTTGCCCAGTCCCATGTCGTCGGCCAGGCAGGCGCCGAGGCCGATCGAGGACAGGAAGCCGAGCCAGGAGAGTCCGCGCTGCTGATAGGGACGCAGCGAGGCGGCGAAGTCCGCGGCTGGCTCGAGGAGCTGCAGCTCGGCCGGTGGCCGGCCGGCCAGCAGGTCACCGAGCCAGCCGTCGGCCTCCACTCCGGCGACCTCGATCGGTTGTTGGCCGTCGTCCAGGCCGGCGGCCAGGGAGAGCACCTCGCCTACCCGCATGGTCCCGGTGCCCTCGCGCTCGAGGAAGTCCAGGCCGCGGCGAATCTGGTCGGGGTCGATGGCGACCCACTCCCCGCGCAGCCTTACCAACGGGGCCTTCGCCTGCGCCAACGCCGCGATCTCCGCCTCGGTGAGCGTCTCGTCCCCGACGGCGAGCTGCCAGTTGAAGCCGCACAGCTGGTCCTGGCCGAATCTGCCGCCCGCCGCGGCGGCCGGGTCGGTCGGGGTCTGCGCGGAAAGCTTCAGTGAGAGTCTGGACCGGCGGTCCCACCACGTGGGTAGCAGGACCCCGAAGCCGGCCTCGTCCAGCCGGGGTGCGACCTGGGTCAGGAACTCGACCACTCCCTCGGCGTCGAGTTCCAGCCCGGTAGGCCGGGCCCGGCGCAGCCCCTCGGCCAGCACCGGGTAGAGCGAGCTGGCCCGGCCCAGCTCGCCGAGCAGCAGCTCGTCGGGACGGTCGAGCCAACGGCCCAGACTGCCGTCGTCGTTCCAGATCTGGTCGGCGGTGACGAGCAGGCTCGGGTCGACGGCGGAGCGGAGCAGGAACTCCAGGCGCCAGGTGGTCTCGGCATCCTCGCGCTCGGCCTCGGAGACCTCGCTGAGCCGGAAGGTGGCTCGGGCCGGACCCGCCGGCGGGGCCTCGATCCACTCGGCGAGCGCCGCCTCGACGGCGTCGAGTTCCTCGCTCGGGGCCGCGAACCAGCCCTCCGGCGCGCTCAGCGCGGCCAGCCAGGACTCCACCCCGGGCAGCCGTCGGGGACGCCGGCCACGGCGAGCGGGCGCCAGGTCGACCCCGGCCAGGTCGGCGCGGGCGCGGGCGTCGACCCAGGCCGAGAGCGCAGCGGTGAGCAACTCGTGCGGGTCCTGCTCGCCGCCCTCGCCGCCCTCGGCGGCCCGGCAGACCGGCGGCATCGCGGTGACCAGGCCATGGATGACCGGAACCTCGCGGCCCCGCAACAGCGGGAGCCAATGGGCACGGGCCTGCTCCGCGTCGCCGGCGAGCTCGCCGCGGGAGAGCGCCGGCACCAGCCGCCCCGTCCGCACCAGGTCGGTGGCGAAGAGGGCCACCTCGCCGAGAAAGCCGATCGAGGCGCCGAGGCGGATATCGTCGAGGTGACGGTCGGGGTCGGTCAGCCAGGCCAGCCCCTCGGCAGGGTCGAGACCGACCGCGGCCACCGTCCAGGGCAGCAGGGCGGGCTCGACGCGTCTGGCCTGCCGCGGGGCCAGCCGGATCATCTCGGGTGAGTCCAGTGGCGACTTGGCCAGCGAGGGCAGCCGCAGCGTCACCTCGGCCGGGCGGCCCGGAAGCATGGCGGCGAGCTGGTCGGCGGTCGCGGCGAAGGGATGGGGGCGCGCGGAGCGCATCGCCTGGCTGCGGCTGGTGACCGGCCGGTCGGCGTCCTCGGCCCATAGCAGCAAGGCGCCCTCGGAGGAGAGGAGGCCGTGGAGCACCAGCATGTCGAGAAGCCTTTCGCCGTCAGAAGGAGGTCAGCGTGTCCCGGAACTCAGAGGTGGCCGAAGACCTGCTCCCGAGTCCCGGTGGTGTCGCCGAAGGCGGCCGGGAGGGTGGCCCGCCAGACGTCGGCGAGCTCGGCGAGCGGGATCTCGAACTGGCCCTCGACGGCGATCGAGGAGCCGCCGGTCACGCCGATCTCGGTGACGACCACGCCGTGCTCGGCAGCGAGCCGGAGCAGCGCGTCGCCGTCGTGGAGGTGGGTGGTGACCATGACCCGGCCGGCCGACTCGGCGAAGAGCGCGACGAACGGGTCGCCGAGGAGAGCGACCTGAGCGCCGATGCCGGAGCCGATCGCCGCCTCGGCGAGTGCCTGCGAGAGGCCGCCGTCGGAGAGGTCGTGGGCGCTCGTCACGACCGCGGCCGCCGCGCGCAGCAGCTCCGCGACCGCCTTCTCCTGGTCGAGGTCGACCGCCGGCGGCAGCCCGCCGAGGTGGCCGTGGACGACGTGGGCCCACTCCGAGCCGGAGAGCTCCTCGCGGGTGTCGCCGAGCACGAAGATCCGCTCGCCCGGGTCGACGAAGTGCGAGGGGGTACGACGGGCGACGTCGTCGATCACGCCCAGCACCGCCACCACCGGGGTCGGCAGGATCGCGACCTCGCCGGTCTGGTTGTAGAGCGAAACGTTGCCGCCGGTGACCGGCACGCCGAGCGCCAGGCAGGCGTCCTTGAGGCCGCGGCACGCCTCGGCGAACTGCCACATCACCGACGGGTCCTCGGGCGAGCCGAAGTTGAGGCAGTCCGAGACCGCCAGCGGGGTCGCTCCCACGGTCGCGACATTGCGGTAGGCCTCGGCGAGGGCGAGCTGCGCGCCGGCGTACGGGTCGAGCTTGGCGTAGCGGCCGTTGCCGTCCGTGGAGATGGCCACGCCGAGGCCAGTGGCCTCGTCGACCCGGATCATCCCGGAGTCGGCCGGCTGGGCGAGCACGGTGTTGCCGCGGACGTAGTGGTCGTACTGCTGGGTGATCCAGGTCTTGTCGCACAGGTTGGCCGAGCCGACCAGGCGCAGCCAGGTGGCGCGGAGCTCGTCGGGCGTGCTGGGCCGGGGCAGCGCCTCGGCAGCGTCGGCCTGCAGCGCGTCCTGCCAGTCGGGCCGCGCCAGCGGCCGCTCGTAGACGGGCCCGTCGTGAGCGACGGTGCGCGGGTCCACGTCGACGATGGTCTCGCCGTGGTGGTCGATAACGAGCCGGCCGTCGCCGGTGACCTCGCCGATGGTGGCGGCCTCGACGTCCCACGTGGCGCAGATGTCGTAGAAGCGGGCCTCGTCCTCGGGCGCGACGACGGCCATCATCCGCTCCTGCGACTCGCTCATCAGGATCTCGGCGGGCGTGAGCGTGGAGTCGCGCAGCGGCACCCGGTCGAGGTGGACGTGCATCCCGCCGTCGCCGGCCGCGGCGAGCTCGCTGGTGGCACACGAGATGCCGGCCGCGCCGAAGTCCTGGATGCCGCGCACGATGCCGGAGGCGAACAGCTCCAGGGTGCACTCGATGAGCAGCTTCTCCATGAAGGGGTCGCCGACCTGGACGCTCGGCCGCTTGGCCGGGCCGCCCGCGCCGGAGGCGCCATCCGGCGCAGCGTCGAACTCCACCGAGGCCAGGATGGAGGCGCCGCCGATGCCGTCGCCACCGGTGCGGGCGCCGTACATGATGACGAGGTTGCCGGCGCCGGAGGCCTTGGCCAGGTGCAGGTCCTCGTGGCGCAGCACGCCGACGCAGAGCGCGTTGACCAGCGGGTTGCCGACGTACGACGGGTCGAAGACCGCCTCGCCGCCGATATTGGGCAGGCCCAGGCAGTTGCCGTAGCCGCCGACGCCGGCGACGATCCCGGGCAGCACCCGATGGGTGTCCTCGGCGTCGAGGGGTCCGAATCGCAGCGGGTCCATCACCGCGACCGGCCGGGCGCCCATGGCGAGGATGTCGCGGACGATGCCACCGACGCCGGTCGCGGCGCCCTGGTAGGGCTCGACGTACGACGGGTGGTTGTGGCTCTCGATCTTGAAGGTGACCGCATAGCCCTGGCCGATGTCGAGCACGCCGGCGTTCTCGCCGATGCCGGCCAGCATCTTGCCCACCGGCGTCTGCTGGGGGATCTCGCCGAACTGCCGGAGGTGGACCTTGGAGGACTTGTAGGAGCAATGCTCGGACCACATCACGCTGTACATCGCCAGCTCGGCGGCGGTCGGCCGGCGGCCGAGGATCTCGCGGATCCGGTCGTACTCGTCCCGCTTCAGGCCGAGCTCGGCCCAGGGCTGCTCCCGGTGCGGATCAGTGGCGGCGACGGCGACGGTGTCGAGGGCGGTGATCGGGGGCTGCGCGGTCGACGTCACGGACGTCAATCTACCGGCGTCGTCCCCGGCGTGTGTCAGCGGAGCACGCCGTCGGCGATGACCTCGACCGAGCCCGAGACGGCAGGGGCCGGATAACTACAGTCCTGTAGTTATCCGGAACCCCTGTTACTGCTGTGACGAATGTGCTTATCGTGACTGCCGAGACCCCTGATTCTTCCCCCAGGAGCCCCCGTCATGACCGCCCGTTCCGCCCTGCCGGCCCCTGCCCGGCGCCCTGCCCACCCGCGTGTCGGCCTGCTGCTTCGCGGTGCCGTGATCGCTCTGGTCATCGCCGCACTGGCGGTGGTGTTCCTGGTGCTGCCGGGCCGCCAGAACGACCGGGCGGCCAAGACCGCCGACAGCGCCAACCCGGTGACGCCGGGGGTCTTCACCGGCCTCGGCTTCGACCAGTGCCTGGCGCCGACCCAGGCGGCGATGACGAAGTGGACCCAGTCCTCGCCGTTCCAGGCGGTCGGCATCTACATCTCCGGCGACTCCCGGGCCTGCCGCGACCAGCCGAACCTGACCTCCCAGTGGGTGAGCACCCAGCTGGCCAACGGCTGGCACCTGCTCCCCATCACCCTGGGCCCGCAGGCCTCCTGCCAGCCACGCTTCCCCCGCTACGACGACGACGTGAAGATCAAGCCGGGAGCCGCGAACGACTACGCCAAAGCCCGCGCCCAGGGCACCGCCGAGGCGACCAAGACCGTCGCCGCGGCGCAGGCGCTCGGCATCGTGCCCGGCAGCACGATGTTCTACGACATCGAGGGCTTCGACTACAACAACGTGGCCTGCCGCGAGTCCGCGCTGCGGTTCCTCTCCACCTGGACCACGCAGCTGCACGCGCTCGGCTACCGCTCCGGCGTCTACTCCTCCGCCGGCTCGGGCATGAAGCTGCTGGAGCGGCAGCGGGTCAGCCCGCTGGCCAATATCGAGCTGCCTGACCAGATCTGGCTGGCCCGCTACGACAACACCGCCAACACCTCGGCGTCGGACTACTTCTCCGACGACGGCTGGCAGGGCAATCGGATCAAGCAGTTCCAGGGTGGCCACAACGAGACCTGGGGCGGGGTGACGATCAACATCGACCGCAACTACCTCGACTTGCGCTCGGCGCCCGCGACCACCACGGCGGTGACCACCACGGCGGCGCGCACCGGCTGCAACGGCCGCGTGGTCGTCGACCTGCCCGCCTACCGGGGCCTCAAGCCCGCCACGGCGACGTACACCCCCGACCCGACGACGGTGAACGTCCTCAAGTGCCTGCTGCACGAGAAGTCGGGCCGCAAGTTCAAGCTCAACGGGCTCTACGACGCCAAGCTGGTGAAAAACGTCAAGGCCTGGCGCAAGGCCCGCGGGCTACGACCGATCGCCCGCTGGGCCAAGAAGCTGTGGCCGGAACTGCTGTCCCAGACCGCGACGACGGCGAGGGAGTAGCCGCCACGTGGTCAGGCGAGTACGCCGCCCAGGGACCGGAAGAAGCCCAGCCCGTCGGTGCCGGCCCCGGTAAGCGCGTCGACCGCGTGCTCGGGGTGCGGCATCAGGCCGACCACATTGCCGCGCTCGTTGGCGATGCCGGCGATGTCGTTCATGGAGCCGTTGGGGTTGCCCTCGACGTACCGCGCCACGACCCGGCCCTCGCCCTCCAGCCGGGCGATGGTCTCGGCGTCGGCGACGTACTGCCCCTCGCCGTTCTTCAGCGGCACCACGATCTCCTGGTCCTGGGCGTAGGCGGAGGTCCACGGCGTCGCGACGTTCTCGATCCGCAGCCGCTGGTCGCGGCAGATGAACCGGCGGTGGTCGTTGCGCAGCAGCCCGCCGGGCAGCAGGTGGGACTCGACGAGCACCTGGAAGCCGTTGCAGATGCCGAGCACCGGCATCCCCCGCTCCGCGGCGGCGACGACCTCGGTCATGATCGGCGCGAACCGGGCGATGGCCCCGCAGCGCAGATAGTCGCCATAGGAGAAGCCGCCCGGCAGGATGACCGCCTCGACGCCGGCCAGGTCGTGGTCGCCATGCCACAGCGACACCGGCTCGTGGCCGGCGACCCGGACGGCGCGCTGGGCGTCGACGTCGTCGAGCGTGCCGGGGAAGGTGACGACGCCTACCTTCACTGCTCCACCCGGACCGTGTAGTTCTCGATAACGGTGTTGGCCAGGAAGGTGTCGGCCAGCCGCTCGACCTCGGCGAGCACGTCGTCGTTGACCTCGGCGACCTCGAGCTCGAAACGTTTGCCCTGGCGGACCTCGCTCACCGCAGTGAAGCCGAGCCGCGGCAGCGCGCCGAGCACGGCCTTGCCCTGCGGGTCGAGGATCTCGGGCTTGGGCATCACATCAACGACGACTCGGGCCACACCCCAGAGCCTAACGAACCGCGCCGACGCGGAGCACACTCGGCGGCCTCCCGGCGCGCAGCCCAATACGTTCTGAGGGTTAGAGACGCCGTACGACGGGA
Source organism: Nocardioides sp. (assembly GCF_047607185.1). Taxonomy (GTDB): domain Bacteria; phylum Actinomycetota; class Actinomycetes; order Propionibacteriales; family Nocardioidaceae; genus Nocardioides. Next base: position 36,632 of record NZ_JASGDQ010000011.1, read on the forward strand.
AGCATCCAGTCGTGCGTAGGAGGTCACGGGACGGGCAGACGCCGTCGCGAGCGTCGCGAGGCGCGCGCGCTGGCAGGGGGCCGGCGCGAAGGCAGGCCGGCGGCCTGTCGAGCGACGGCAACGCCGCCAGCGTGCCGCATCGTGGCGCACAGCAGGCGTCTGCCCGGGCCGCGGCCTCCCGAGCTCTCCGCGACGTCTTCGACGTCCTCATCGACGCCGGCCGGCTGTTGCTGCGCCACTGGCCGGTCTGCCTCACCCTCGCCCTCCTCGGCAGCGCCTGGCGCGGGGCCATGCTGTGGGCGGCCGTCGCGGTGAGCGATTGGAACGGCATCGCCGGTCGATCGCTGCTGATCCTCGCGCCCTTGGGCTTCCTGGTGCCGTTCGTGATCATGCTGCGCCGGTTCCAACCCGATCTCCCGCAGCTGGCCGCAGCGTCGGCCGTCTCCGCGCCCGACGACCCGACGACCCGACGTGAGCGGCGGCTCATCGACGTCGCCACCTCGGTCCTGGTGCCATTCCTCGCCGTCTACGTCTCCTACGGCTTCCTCTCCGACGACATCGCCAGCTTCGTGAACGAGGCCGGCAGCGACGAGCTGGGGCAGGCGGTGGAGAACATCTTCGGCGGCGCGTCGAACGACGTCGACTGGCACCGGGTGTTCGTGCCGCACTGGCAGGTGCTGGCGATGATCATCGCACTCGCGTGGATCGTCCGGTTCCTGCTCGGCAAGGCCGAGCAGCGCTGGAGCTGGATCGGGATCGCCGTGCTGGGTGCGCTGGTCGAGACCTACTGGACTTCCAACGCCGCGACCTATATCGAGAAGGGCAAGGAGCAGGCGGCCACCTGGCTGGACACCCGGGTAGCCGTCGACTCGGCCCGCGACCGCTACCACGACGTGGTGGCCGGGCTGGGCGACCTGGCCCATCCCGTAGACACGGTCATCGGCTGGCTGTGGGGCATCCTGGGATCCTTCGACGCGGTCGTCGTCGTACCGCTGGCGTGGATCACCGTCGCGGCCGTGGTCGTCGGTCACACCCTCGCCCCACCGCCACCGATCCGGCATCCCGTCCTTGACCGGACCCGCTCCTGGCCGAGGCCCATCCGGGCGCTGCTGAGCGGGATCGGCCAGGTCTTCGACGACGTCAGGTCGCGCTTCTCCGGCCTGGTCAACGGGCTGCGGCTGCTCGGCCGGGCCGGCCTGCTGCCGATGCTGATCTTCGCACTCGCCTTCCTGCTGGCTCTTCGGGCGCCGTACGCCGTCAGCTGGGTCTGGCGCCTGATCAGCGGACCCGAGCCGACCGCGACCTTCCTCGCGTTCTCGCCGATCGAGGTCGCCGTCGGCGAGGCCCTGCAGTGGGTCGTCCTCGCCGCTCTCCTGGCAGCCGCGGTGGACCGGCTGATGCTGCCTGGCAGCAGTGCGGCGGTCAGTCCGGACGCACCGACACCTTCGCATAGCTCGGAGGCTGCCACCACAGCATGACTCCGGTGATCTCGGTGCCCTTCGGCACGAAGAAGACCGGCTCCACGGACCACTGTGGCGCCCTGGCCGAGGGGTCGAGCTCCGGTCCGCCGAGATCGCGCTCGTCGGCCCCCCTGCTGATGCTGGTGCTGGGGCCGTAGGCATCGGCCGGGAGGCAGGGATAGAGCTGGTCCTGCTGGATGTTGTCGGTGTTGTCGGCCCACTCGTAGCGGGTGCCGTCGGCCTCGGTCAGCGCCATCGAGCACCCGACGAGCACGGTGTCGGGATCCGCCTTGCCGTCCAGGTGCACGCGCCAGGCATCGTAGGCGGGGTTGGAGACCGTGGTGGTGGTCCCCCACTGATCGGTGTAGGAGTCGATGCGCTCCAGCCCGGTGATGCGGAAGGTGATCCGGTGGGTGGCCGGACCCACCGCGTCCTCGAAGTCCTCGGCGTAGGTCAGCCACTCGCCCTGGTCGGCGGTGGCCGCGGCGTAGCGCAGGTCGGCCTGCCACCACCAGCCCTTGACTCGCTGGCCGTTTCCCGCGACCAGGAGTGCGGCAGCGACGGGGAGGCCCACCAAGCCCCACCGATTGCGGCGCAGCCATGCCCTCACGACTGATCCTTCCAGAGGTCGTCGTAACCGTCCTCGCCCGGCAGCGGCGGCTGCGAGAACGAGGAGCTCTGCTGCACGGGCACGATGTCGGTCAGCCCGTCGAGCTCGGCGGCACGGTCGTCGTCGATGCCCAGGTCGACGACGGCGACATCGTCGCGACGATCATCCTCGGCCGGTGAGATCCGCAGCGTCGCGCCGGCCAGGTCACCGGCAGGCAGCTCGAAGGCGGCCCGCACATGCCAGGGCACCTTGGGGGTGGCCTGCAGGATGTTGAAGTCGGAGCGGGGGTCGGTCTCGAAGATGCGCCCCCGGGCATCGACGACGCGCCAGTAGCCGCCGGTGAACCACTCCCGTTTGGCCCACAGGGTCACGTCGATGACGAGCCAGGTGCCGTTCGTCACGACCGCACCCGACCCGGTCGCCAGCGTCTTGGTGGCAGTGACGCTCTCGAGTCGCAGGTCGGCGTACCGCAGCGTGACTCGGTCACCGACCACGGCGGCCCGCTCGAAGGAGCCGACGTCCAGCTCCCGGCCGGGCCAGGCGTCGTCGATCCATCGGCCCAGCGCAAGGGCGGCGACCAGGGCGACGCCGACACCGCCCCGCGCGAGCCACCTCATCCCTCCCCCTCCTCGGCCGGCACCCAGCCCTCGGGGCGCTGCTTGTCACCGCGCTTGTCGACCACGGGCACGGTCAGCTGATAGGCAGGCTCGGGATGCTGCCACCGGCGCACGCCGAGCGCGATGGCGTCGAAGTCGTAGCTCAGCCGCGCCACCCCCAGGTCGACCGAGGTCGGCAAGGGTCCGGAGAACTCGATCGCGATGGCCAGGTGGTAGGGCACGCTCGGGTTGACGGTGCTGATCCAGCTCGCGTCGTCGGCACTCAGCACGGTGGAGTCAGCGATCTCCGCGTCATCGCCGAGACGGGCGTAGAACACCGCGTCGCGGCTCAGCGGCTCGCCGCTGATCAACGGCGCGACGTCAAGCAGGATGTCGTCGACGGCGGCATCGGAGGCGTTGAGGACCGTGGCCCGGAGGATCAGCAGGCTGTTGCCCTCGGCAGGGGTGAGGACAGACGACTCCGTGCCATCGCTTCGATAGCTGCGAAGCACGTCGACCACGCTGGCGCCCGTGATGGTGACGTCGAACGGATCGGCGTGCAGCACCTGGTCGACCGTCGCCGCCACTGCCGGATGCGTCTCCTCGTAGGACTGCCGCAGCCCGCCGAAGGGAACCGTCGCGACGAGGGCGATGCCGGCCGCGCCGACGGTCAGGTGGGTGCGCGGAATCCCCCGCAGCCGAGCAGCGCCGCGGCCGACGCCTCGGCGAAGCACCCCCACCACGCTGCGGACCCCCACGGCCGCTTCATTCCCCGACGCCCAGCCCCCCAAACGCCGAGTCGGCAGAAGTGCGGGTCCCAGAACCGCCGAGTCGGCAGAAGTGCGGGTCCCAGAACCGCCGAGTCGGCAGAAGTGCGGGTCCCAGA